>QFOX01000036.1 GCA_003241645.1 Azospirillum brasilense
TGGATCAGCGATTGGCCGCCGAGAATGCCACCCGCCAAAAGCCCAATGATTACAAGGACAATGGAAAGCTCGATGAGGGTAAAGCCATGGCGCTGCATGGTTAACACCATAGCCCAGAATTAATAAATGCACAAAGCATTTTATTAAAATTTAAGCTGCGGTGCGGTTGCCTTCGGCGCGCAGCCAGCCTTGCACTTGCTCCACGATCTGCGCCGCGTTCAGCCCGGCCTCGTCATACATCTTCGCGGGGCTGTCATGGTGCTGGTAGCAATCCGGTAGGGTCAGGGTGCGCAGTTTTGCGGCCCCATCCAGCCACCCGGCATTGGCGGCGTGGGCCAGCACATGCGCGCCGAAGCCGCCTTGCGCGCCTTCCTCGATGGTCACGACCAGCGCATGGGTGCGCAGCAATTGTTCGATCAGTGCGGCGTCCAGCGGTTTGGCGAAGCGCGCGTCCGCCAGTGTGGCGTTGAGCTGTTCGGCGGCTTTCTGGCATTCACCAAGGCGCGCGCCGAAATTAAGAATGGCCACGTCCTTACCTTCGCGCAGCATGCGTCCTTTGCCGATCTCCAACACCTCGCCACGGGCGGGCAGGGCAAGGCCCAGCCCCTCACCGCGCGGGTAGCGCAGGGCGATTGGCCCGTCGTTATGCGCCGCGGCGGTCGCGGTCATGTGCATCAGCTCGGCTTCGTCGCCCGCCGCCATGACCACCATGTTGGGCAGGGTGGTGAGGTAGGCCACGTCGAACGAGCCGGCATGGGTCGCGCCGTCGGCACCCACCAGCCCGGCGCGGTCGATCGCAAAGCGCACCGGCAGGTTCTGGATGGCTACGTCATGCACCAGCTGGTCATAGGCGCGTTGCAGAAAGGTGGAATAGATGGCGCAGAAGGGCTTGTAGCCTTCGGCCGCGAGGCCCGCCGCGAAGGTCACGGCATGCTGTTCGGCAATGCCCACGTCGAACATGCGGGTGGGGAAGGCGGCTTCGAACTTATCCAGCCCGGTGCCGCCCGGCATGGCCGCGGTGATGGCAACGATCGTGTCATCGGCCTGCGCTTCGGCGATGAGTGCTTTCGCGAACACGGACGTGTAGCTGGGCGCACCCGCGGCGGCAGGCTTTTGCTGGGTGCCGGTGGCCACGTCGAACTTGGTGACGCCGTGGTATTTGTCGTCGCTGGCTTCGGCGGGGGCGTAGCCATGGCCTTTCTGCGTCACCACATGGATGAGGATAGGGCCGGATTGTTTTTCGTCGCGCACGTTGCGCAGCACCGGCAGCAGGTGGTCGAGGTTGTGGCCGTCCACCGGGCCGACGTAATAGAAGCCCAGCTCTTCGAACAGCGTGCCGCCCATGGTCATGCCGCGCACGAACTTCTCGGCGTTCTTGGCCATGCGCGCCAGCGGCGTGGGGAACTTGTTCGCCACGGTTTTTGCGATGTGGCGCATGGTGCGGTAGGAATGCGAGCTGATAAGGCGCGACAGATACGCGCTCATGGCGCCGGTGGGCGGCGCAATGCTCATGTCGTTATCGTTCAGGATGACGATGAGCCGCGTGCCAAGCGCGCCAGCGTTGTTCATGGCTTCGAAGGCCATGCCCGCGCTCATGGCGCCATCGCCGATCACGGCGATCACGTCGAAATCATCGCCGCGCATGTCGCGCGCGACGGCCATGCCGAGGCCGGCGGAAATGCTGGTGCTGGAATGGCCCGCGCCGAACGCGTCGTATTCCGACTCGTCGCGCTTGCAGAAGCCGGAAAGCCCGCCACCCTGACGGATGGTGCGAATGCGTTCGCGCCGCCCGGTGAGGATCTTGTGCGGGTAGGCCTGGTGCCCCACGTCCCAGATGATCTTGTCCTTCGGCGTGTTGAACACATGGTGCAGGGCCACGGTGAGTTCCACCACGCCAAGGCCCGCGCCGAGATGGCCGCCGGTGCTCGCCACCGCATCAATGGTTTCGGCGCGCAGTTCCGCCGCCAGCTGTTTCAGCTCGTCGTCGGTCAGGTTGCGCGAATCCGCGGGGGTTTTAACCCGGTCCAGCAGGGGCGTCAGCAATGTGGTGTTCTGTGTCATAAAGCCCGCTTGGCTTAAGGAATTCCGCGGCATTAGGCAAGTGCCATTGCGTGCAGAACCTGCGTCTTTTCTGTGCAGGCGCTAGAATTGCTGCAGGTATTGCACGATGATCTTGGTCGAATGGTCGGGCGCGGCGTCGGTCAGCCCCTGATAATAGCCCGCCGAATAGGCGATGCTGCCCACCTCGCTGATGGGCCATGCGCCGTAGAATGCCGGGCCGATCTCGTGCGGCTGGTCGCTGAAGCTGGTCAGGTTGTTCAACTGGCCGGGCACGGTGAAATATTCGATACCGGGGTTGAAGCGCGGATCGAGCTGGTACAGCGCATTCATGGCGACGCGCATTTCCACGCTTTCGCGGCGTTGCGCGCCGAATTCGCGGCGCAGGCCAAGGTTGCCGCCCAGCATCCAGTCGCCCTGGCGGCGCTGCACAAGGCCGCGCACATGCAGGTCGTCGGCCCCGTCGTCGGTGCGGTGGGTGTAGCGCGCCTGCACGCCGCTGGCGAACCAGTGATCCTTCTGTTCGGTCAGCTCGTAGCGCGCGCGGATGCCGGGGCCGAAGCTTTCCGTGTCGTCGAACTGGTGGTTGGCGGAATAGGCAATGGAAATATCCAGATCATCGGTCACGCCGGTGCCGATCTGCACGCGGTGGCGCTGGCTGTTATCCTGCGAGGGGTCGTCGCCATCGAGCGAGCCGGTCAGCAGGTATTCCAGCTGCATGCGGTCCTTCACCACCGCGGGCGCATTGATCTTTTCAACGGCCAGCGCCGGACTGGCAAGCAGAGTGAAACAAACGGCAATAGGTACGTGGCGCATAATCTTCCATGGTAAAAGCACGTTATACGTGACGAACCTCGCCATCAAATTGCCATCGCTATACAAAATGGTAATCTAACTTTCCTTGTTACCTGCGGGTCTGCGGCCTTATATTGCAATGCAGCAGTTAAGGAGAAACGCATGCCGACCGTACCCAAAGGATTTTTTGCCAACTGGCGCTATGACCTGCCCGCATCGCTGGTGGTGTTCCTGGTGGCATTGCCGCTGTGCCTTGGCATTGCGCTGGCTTCGGGCGCGCCGCTGTTCTCCGGCCTCATCGCCGGTATCGTGGGCGGCATCGTGGTGGGAGCGCTCAGCAAATCGCCGCTTTCAGTCAGCGGCCCAGCCGCGGGTTTGACCGTTATCGTGTTCGCGGCCATCCAGCAATTGCCCACGTTCGAGGCGTTCCTGCTCGCCGTCATGCTGGCCGGTGCCATGCAGATGGCGCTGGGCGCGGCGCGCGCCGGGGTGCTGGGCGATTTCATTCCCAACTCGGTCATCACCGGCATGCTGGCGGCCATCGGCCTCATCCTCATTATGAAGCAACTGCCCCACGCGCTTGGCTACGACGCCAACGTCTTCGGCGGTGAAACCCTGCATGCGGGCGATATTTCGCATGGGGTGGCAAGCATCAAGGCGGTCATCGAAACCATCCTGCCGGGGGCGGCGTTCATTGCCATCACCTCCATCGTCTTCCTGTTCTGGTGGGACAAGAAACAACCCAAATTCAAGAATTTCCTGCGCTACATTCCCGGCCCGCTGGTGGTGGTGGGTTACGGCATCGCCGCGAACGCGCTGTTCCATGCGTACCTTCCCGGCTGGGCGCTGCAGGCCTCGCACATGGTGGCGGTGCCGGTGGCCAGCTCGGTGCCGGAATTCCTGGCGCAGTTCAAAACGCCGGATTTCTCGCAGATCAGCAACGGCACGGTGTGGACCGTGGCTATCACGCTGGCGCTGGTCGCCAGCATCGAGAGCTTGCTGAGCATCGAGGCGATCGACAAACTCGACCCCTACAAGCGCGTGACCCCCACCAACCGCGAACTGGTGGCGCAGGGCGCGGGCAACATGGTGAGCGGGCTGGTGGGCGGCCTGCCGCTGACCTCGGTGATCGTGCGCAGCTCGGCCAACGTCAGCTCCGGTGCGCGTAGCAAGCTCTCCGCCATCACGCATGGTCTGTTGCTGCTTGGCTCGGTCATTGCCATTCCCATGGTGCTGAACCTCATTCCGCTTGCGGCGCTGGCGGCAGTGCTGATCTCGGTGGGTTACAAACTCACCAAACCGGCACTTTATGTGAAGAAATACAAAAAAGGTGCTTCGCACTTCCTGCCGTTCGTGGTGACGGTGGGTGCCATCCTGCTGACCGACCTGCTGGTGGGCATCGGCATTGGTGTGGTGGTTGGGGTGACCTTCATCCTCATCCAGAGCTTCCGCTCGGCCGCCACGAAAGTGACCGAGGGGAACACGCACCTCATCGCGTTCCACAAGGACCTGTTCTTCATCCATAAATACGAGCTGAAGCGCATGCTCAGCCTGTTGCCGAACGATGCGCAGGTGACGCTGGACCTCACCCGCGTCAACTACATCGACAAAGACAACGTGGAGATCATCAACGATTTTGCCGAGAGCGCGAACTTCCGCGGTATCAGCCTGACCGTGCGCACCAACCCTGAAGCCGCGCAGTTGCTCGATCTCTCGCCGAACCTGAAACTTGCGGCCTAGGCACGGTTGTGGCAGCATGGGGGTATGCTGGAACATATCCTCGTTGATGCGCACGGCCTGCATGCAGGGCAAAAAACCTACCCGATCCGGGTGGGGCGGGCCGGCTTCACGACCGATAAGCACGAAGGCGACCTGAAAACGCCCATCGGCACGTTCCCCATGCGGCAGCTTTTCTACCGCCCGGATCGTTTTACCAGTGCGCCCGCGACGCGGCTTCGTACCACGCCGCTGCACCCGCATGATGGCTGGTGCGACGACGCGTCGCACGCCGCCTATAATCGTGCGGTGACGCTGCCCTTCAGCGCGCGCCACGAAAAACTCTGGCGCGACGACCATGTGTATGACCTGATCGTGCCGCTGGGCTACAATGACGGGCCCATCATTCCCGGGCGCGGTAGTGCCATTTTCATGCACCTGATGCGCGATGACGGCGTGGGCACCGAAGGTTGCGTGGCACTGAAGCGGGCTGATCTACTGGAACTGCTGGCGCAATGCAGTGCAGCCACGCAGGTGGAAATTCGCGGGTAACTAGCGTTCCATGGGGGCCACTTCGTGGCCTTTGTCGTGAATGGATTTTTGCAATGCGTTCAGGTCCGAGGTGAGGCGGCCAAGGCTGCAGAATTCGCGGTTCAGGAATTGCCGACGTTCCGGGTTTGGCAGCATTTCACCCGCACCAAGCACACGCTTGCTGCGCGTGCGCTCATCGCTGGTGATGAACTGGCGGGTGAGGAATTCTTCCATCGGATCGTCGCTGCAGATCTGCGGCACCCAGATGTCGGGCGCGTGTTCGTCGCACGGCATGCGGGTGTAGGCGGTGCGTTCCATCAGCTTCACGCCGCATGTCAGCAGGCTGCGCAATTCCGACACTTCGCTGCCGGTGTTACGCCCCACGCGCCGCATGGATTGCAGCAAACCGTTCTCGCCATTGAACAGCCCGGTCAGCAAGGATTTGCGGCGGAACACTTCGCTGTAGGCCGCGTCATCGCTGCGGATGCAGGCGCGCCCGCGGCACAAATTGGCGTATTCATCCAGCCGGGTCAGCACGTCGCGCACGCTGTGCAGGTCATAATCGCCGCCGCGTTCGCGCAGGAAGTTCTGGATGGAATGCTCGAACAGCGCCGCCGTGGGTTCGGTGGTAATGGCGCGCGTAAGTTCCGCATGCACCTTGTCGATGGATTCAATGCTCCAGCCGATCTTCTGCGTGATGCCGCCGCGCACGAAATCCTCGTTCTTCTCGTTGGCGATGCGCAGGCCTTTGCCGATCTCGCGCACCAGGTCGATGAGGATACCGTCGCGATCGATCTTTTTATCCGTCAGCAGAATGGTGCGCAAATAGGGCGTGTAGGCAGGGTGGATCATGAATTTGTAATAGCCGATGGCCTCGGCGCGCAGCTGCTCCACCTCTTTGTCGCTGAGCGTGCGCACGGTGCGCTCGGTGGGTTCGGGCGTGCCGGACTCCATACGTTCTTCATAGCTCATGCGGCCGGTGAGGTGCTGGTATTCGGTCTTCACCCCCTCGGTGTTGCGCTGGTAGATCATGCGGCCCAGCATTTCCAGCCGGGTAATGATGGCGCCGGTGATGATCTTGAACTGCGCGGCCTTCTCGGCCAGCTGGGTGTGGGTGCCCTCGGGCATCTGGTCGAAGGTAATGATGTCCGTTTCGATCTGCGCGCGTGAGCGCAGCACGCCGAGCTCCGGTTGCGCATTGTTGATGAACGCCCGGGCCCGGTCGATGATGAGTTCCTCGTTGCGCTCGTCAAGGCGCGAGCGGTCCATCACGTCGCGGCTGGGCGCGTAATACGGAATCATGTAGCCGTTGGGCGTCACGCCGTAATCCTGCCGCGTGCCTTTGAGGATAATGCGGCGGGGCGTCGCGTCGTCCGGCAGGCCGAAACGTTCACGCAACGTGGCGTCCAGTTTCGCGCCGGCATAGGGCCACGCCGTGCAGGGCGCATGGCCCCGCATCGTGTCATAGGCTTTCTCGTGCCGTACCTCGAAAATCTCGCTCATGCTCAGGGATTTAGCGGATGTGGTGGGCAGGGGCCAATGACAGTTGCATGACATTCCCAGCATGTGGCGACGGGAAATCCTTGATTTTCCGTGGCGTTGGCCTAAATCACCCGCATGGAAACATTACTTGCCCCGGCCGCTGCCGCCCCGCGCATTCCCTCGAACCTCGAGGAGGAGATCGCGCGGCTGAAGCGTGAGATGAACGCGGTCATCCTTGCGCATTACTACCAGGAAGACGATCTGCAGGACATTGCCGACTATATCGGCGACTCGCTGGAGCTGGCGCGTCGCGCCGCTGAAACGGATGCGGATGTGATCGTGTTCTGCGGCGTGAAGTTCATGGCCGAGGGCGCGAAAATTTTGAACCCCACCAAGAAAGTGCTTCTGCCGGACCTGCGCGCGGGCTGCTCGCTGGAAATTTCCTGTCCGCCGCAGCAGTTCAAGGCCTTCCGTGAAGCGCACCCCGAGCATATCGCCATTACCTACATCAACTGCTCGGCGGAAATTAAAGCGCTGTCCGACATCATCGTGACCTCCAGCAACGCCGAAGCCATTCTGGCGCAGCTGCCGAAAGACCAGAAAATTATCTTCGCGCCGGATAAATTCCTTGGCGGCTACCTGAATAAGAAAACCGGCCGCGATATGCTGCTGTGGGATGGCTCCTGCATGGTGCATGAACGTTTTTCTGAGCAGGAACTCATTAAGCTGAAAGTAGCGCACCCCGCCGCGCACGTGATCGCCCACCCGGAATGCCCAGAAAGCCTGCTTGGCCACGCGCACCATGTGGGCAGCACCAGCAGCCTGCTGAAATTCACCGAGGACCGCCCCGGCGAAAGCTTCATTGTGCTGACCGAAGCGGGCATCCTGCACCAGATGGAAAAGCGCTCGCCCGGCAGCCAGTTCCACCCCGTGCCCAGCGCGCTGGATGGTGGCGCCTGCGTGAGCTGCAATACCTGCCCGTTCATGAAGCTGAACACGATGGAAAAACTGTATCTGTGCATGCGCGACCAGACGCCGGAGCTGGAACTGCCGCCGGAGCTGATCGTGGCGGCGAAGAAGCCGCTCGACCGCATGCTGGAGATGAGTAAGAACATCGCCCCCACGGCGATCAAGCAGGGGTAGGGATTACCACGCAGGTCATCCCCGCGGAGGCGGGGATCCATGATCGATGCATGGTGAAGTGAATGTCATGGATTCCCGCCTACGCGGGAATGACAATAATAAGACTTCTAGAGGAGTGATTGATGAAACAGCTTGGCATTGCATGCGGCGGTCTTGTCGTGGCCGCCCTCGGTTGGTACCTCGTCTGGTCGCAACTGATGGCGGGCGACGTGGCACGGGTGAAAGCCAGCATCGACCATCATTACCAGCGCATCAAGACCGCCGAGCGCTACGTGACCCTGAAAGCCGACGAGGTCTATGCCACGGGCTTTCCGTTCGGCTTCCGTGTGGCGGTAGACCGCCCAACCCTATCGCAAGTGTGGGGCACGCAAAGCTATGCCATTTCCTTCGACCATATCGAACTGGAAAAGGTCGGCGATGATGACGGGCGCTACCGCGTGATCGTGCCGAGCAGTTTCGACGCCCTGTATGCCGAAGACGGCAAAGCCCCCGAGAAATACCGCGTGAGTGTGAACGCCATGCCGGGCCTGCTGTTGCGCGCGGCCGGCAGCAGCCGTGAATGCCCTAACCTGCCGGGTGCCAAGCGTTGCGAACCCGTGGCCGACGATGCGCCGCTGAATGCCTATGCGGTGCAATTGCCCAGCAACCTTGTGCTTGAGGTGTCGCTGAACGGCAAAACACAGAAGATCGGCTTTCACTTCATGCCCATCAACCTGCCTATCTTCCAGACCATTCCGGATCGCATGAGCGGGCCGCTGACCATTTTCGTGGGCATGCTACGCGAAGCGTTGGTGTTTAGGGAGTGAGGAGTGGGAAGTGAGCGGTGGGATAAATACCATTCGCTTTACTCGTCACCCATCACACACCACCCATCACGCTAATAGGCCCGGGCTTCGGGCGCGAAGCTGGGCGCTTCGGCCCCGGCGCTCAGCTGCACCGGGCGCGTGGCGAGGTTGACGCTCGCCTGTTCATCCACCCAGCTTAGGGAGTGCTTCAGCCATTGCGCGTCGTTGCGGGTGGGGAAATCCTCGCGGCTATGCGCGCCGCGCGATTCGGTGCGTGCCGCCGCTGCCTGCATGGTGGCGCGCGCCTGCGCCAGCAGGTTGAGGCTTTCAAGCGCGTCGATGCGCTCAATGTTCCATGCCGCGCTGCTATCCGCCACGCTCAGCGATTGCGCCTCGCTGGCGAGGTCTTCCAACACCTGCAGGCCCTTGGCCAGTTCATCGCCGGTGCGGAACACGGGGGCGTATTTCGTCATGGCGGCCTGGGTGAGGGCGCGCAGCGCCGGTGCACCGAAGGTGGATTTGCGCGTGGTGAGCGCGGCTACGCGTTGCACACTGCGTTCAAGCGATGCGTGCGGAATAGAATCCGCCCGCTGGGCTTTCACATGCTGGCTTGCCCAGTCGCCGGCGGCTTTGCCGAACACGACCAGATCCAGCAGCGAATTGCAGCCCAGCCGGTTGGCGCCGTGGCATGAATTGCATGCCGCTTCGCCCACGGCCATGAGCCCGGGCACGACCTGTTCCGAACCATCCGCCGCGATGCGCAGCACTTGGCTGTCCACGTTGGTGGGAATGCCGCCCATGGAATAATGCACCGTGGGCACCACCGGAATGAGCGTGCTGCGCGGGTCGATGCCCATGAGCGTTTCACAAATGCTGGTGATGTAGGGCAGTTTTTCGCTGAACACGTTGGCGGGAAGGTGGGTGAGGTCCAGCCACACATGGTCGCTGTTCGGCCCGGCGCCGCGGCCTTCGCGCATTTCCTGCACAATGGCGCGGGCGATCACGTCGCGGCTGGCAAGCTCCATGCTTTGCGGGGCGTAGCGCGTCAGGAACCGCTCGCCGCTGCCGTTACGCAAATAGCCGCCTTCGCCCCGCGCACCTTCGGTGATGAGAATGCCCGAGCCTTTGAGCCCCGTGGGGTGGAACTGCACGAACTCCATGTCCTGAAGCGGTAGGCCCGCGCGCAGTACCATGGCGTTGCCATCACCCGTGCAGGTATTGGCCGCGGTGGTGGATTGGTAGACCTGCCCATAGCCGCCGGTGGCCAGAATGGTCAGCGGTGCGGTGAAGGTGTGGATCGCGCCAGTCGCGATCTCAAGGCAGCTCACGCCCGCGCAGTTTCCGTCATCGCGCATCAGCAGATCGAGTGCGAAGAATTCCGAGAAGAAGGTGATGGGCCGTGCCTTGGCGCGTGCCAGCATCACCTGCATGATGGCCTGTCCGGTGCGGTCCTCGGCGGCGGCGGCGCGGAAGGCGAGGTCGCGGCCATATTCCACGGTCTGCCCGCCATAAGGCCGCTGGTAGATATTGCCGTGTTCGTCGCGCGTGAAGGGCACGCCCCAATCGGCCAGTTCTTTCACCGCTTCCGGTGCTTTTTCGCACAGGCGGGCAATGGCGTCCTGATCGCCCAGCCAGTCGGAACCGCGCACGGTGTCGTACATGTGCCAGCGCCAGTCATCCGCCCCGCGGGTGCCCAGCGCGGCGTTGATGCCGCCTTGCGCCGCGGTGGTGTGCGAACGGCGCGGGTCCACCTTGCTGATGACGCCCACGCGCAGGCCGCCTTCGCTGGCGGCGATGGCCGCGCGCAGGCCCGCCCCGCCGGAGCCGACAATGACCACATCCAGCGTGTGGTGGGTGATGTCTGCAAACGCATCGCGCATGAAGTTGATCCCATCCCGTCATTCCGGCCTTGAGCCGGAATCCATCTTTCTTTTTTAAGCACGGATTCCAGCTTTCGCTGGAATGACGTGTAAATAGTGAGTTATAAGGCCGCATGCAACGCCCGTTCGATATTGATGGATTTCTCGCCCACGCCCTGATGGAAGACGTAGGTGAGGGCGATATCACCAGCAACAGCACCGTGCCCGCCGACCTGCAGGCCACGCTGGTGATGCGCGCGCGCGAGCCGCTGACGCTGGCGGGTGCCACCTTCCTGCCGCGGCTTTTTGCGCTGCTGGATGGTAGCGTTACCGTGACCCTGCACGCCGAAGACGGCGCGCATGTGCCTGCCGGCGAGAAGATAGCCACGTTCGCCGGCCCAGCGCGCAGCCTGTTGACGGGCGAGCGCGTGGCACTGAACCTGGTGCAGCAGCTCTCCGGCGTGGCGACGCTGACGGCGGCGTTCGTGGCGGCGGCGAACAACCGTGATGTGCGGGTGGTGGACACACGCAAGACCGTGCTTGGCATGCGCCATTTGCAGAAATATGCGGTGCGTTGCGGCGGCGGGCATAATCACCGCATGGGGCTGTATGACGCGGTGCTGATTAAGGACAACCACATTGCCATTGCGGGTTCGGTCACGGCGGCAGTGCAGGGCGCGCTGGCGGGAACTAAACCCGGCACCCCCATTGAGGTGGAGTGCGACACGCTGGCGCAGGTGGACGAGGCGATCGCCGCCGGTGCCACCATGCTGCTGCTGGATAATATGGACAACGCAACGCTGCGCGCCGCCGTGGCCAAGGCCCGTGCCGCCGGCATTCAAACGGAAGCCTCGGGCAATGTGTCGCTGGAAACTATTGGTGCCATCGCGCAGACCGGGGTGGATGTGATCTCGGTGGGCAAGCTCACCCATTCCGCCCGCGCGGTGGATATTGGGTTGGATGACGCCTAGGCGCATTCCGCGTTTAACGCTTGGCAGCGGCGGATAGCCTCGTTATAACCGCATCCATGCCATCCGCTTTAGAGAAAAAATGCATCGATCAGGGTCTGAAAATGACCGAGCAACGCCGTATCATCGCGCGCGTGCTGAGCGATTCGTCGGACCACCCGGATGTGGAGCAGCTGCACAAGCGCGCCCACAAGGTGGACCCCAACATTTCCATCGCCACGGTGTACCGCACGGTGAAGCTGTTCGAGGAAGCCGGCATCATCGCCCGGCATGATTTCGGCGATGGCCGCTCGCGCTACGAAGAAGCGGGCGGCGAGCACCACGACCACCTCATCAATGTGCAGACCGGCGAAGTGCTGGAATTCCATAACGAAGCCATTGAGGCGCTGCAGGAGCGCATCGCCCGCGAGCTGGGCTACAAGCTGGTCGGCCACCGGCTGGAGTTGCTGTGCGTGCCGCTGGACAAGTGAATTCTTAATAATGAAAACTTCTTGTCATTCCTGCGAAGGCAGGAATCTCCTATAAGGAGATCCCGGATCAAGTCCGGGATGACAAAATGGAAGGATTTGAAACGGATGGTGCTTATCTGCTCTGGAACACAAGGGCGATTTTACTTGCTTTTGGCCGCAGAAGCGCCGACAAGGGCGCTTCGTAAACTACCATAAGTAGTCGCATGATTTTTGACGACGTTTTCGCGCCGATCCATTCGAATAACCTGACCGTACGCCTTGCCAAGACCGAAGCGGAAGTGCATTCCGCGCAGCGCTTGCGCTACCGCATCTTCTGCGAAGAGATGGGCGGCCGTGCGAATGCCGACGTGCAGCAGCAAAAGCGCGATTTCGACAAGTTCGACGACGCCTGCTACCACCTGCTGGTGCTGGATGAGACGCGCCCCGTGGGCCAACAGGTGGTGGGCACTTACCGCCTGCTGACCGGCACGAACATGAAGCGCGTGGGCAGCTTCTACACCGAAACCGAATACAACCTCGGCAAGCTGCGTGATTACACGGGCGGCGAGGTGATGGAGCTGGGCCGCTCCTGCGTGGAGCAGCCGTACCGCACGCGCCCGGTCATCCAGCTGCTGTGGAGCGGCATTGGCTCGTTCATCGCCAAGAACGACGTGAAGCTGATGTTCGGTTGCGCCAGCTTCCACGGCGTGAACGTGGCCGAGCACCGCCACGCGCTGTCCTACCTGTACCATTACCACCTCGCGCCGGAAGAGATTCGCCCGCGCGCGCTGGAAGACCAATACGTGAACATGAACCTGATGGCGAAAGAAGACGTGGTGCCGCGTGCGGCGCTGGGCGTCATGCCCACGCTCATCAAGGGCTACCTGCGCCTGAATGGCCATGTGGGTGACGGCGCCGTGCTGGATTACGCCTACAACACCTGCGATGTGTCCATCGTGGTGCAGACGGACGCGATCCGCGCGCAATATGTCGATCGTTATGTCGGCTAACCGTTTCGCAGTGCCATGCTAAAGAACCCCCAGTATTCCGGATCGCGCGCCTTGGTGCGTGGGGTGCTCGCCGTGCTATGGACGCTGCTGTGCGTGCTGCCCGTGTTCGCCCTGTGGCTGTGCCGCTGGCAGCGCCCCCGTGCGCGACTGGCGCAAATGTTCTTCAAGGGCGTGTGCCGCCTGCTGCGCCTGAAAGTGAACACCGAAGGCGTGCCCAGTAAGCTGCGCCCGCTGATGGTCGTGTCGAACCATGCGAGCTACCTCGATACCTTTATCATCGGTGCGCAATTGCCCGTGTCGTTCACGCCCAAGCGCGAGGTGCGCAGCTGGCCGGTCATCGGCTTCCTGTGCGTGCTGGCCGATTGCGTGTTCGTGGAGCGCAAGCCCGGCCAGATGGAAGAAGCGCGCGAAGAAATGGGCAAGCGCATTCGCGAGGGGCGCGTGCTGTGCCTGTTCCCCGAAGGCACCACCAGCGACGGCAAGAACATCAAGCCGTTCAAAAGCGGGTTCCTGAGCCTTGCCGAGGATTTCTCGCTGCCGGTGCAGCCCGCGGGGCTTGCCTACACGCATATCGGGGCCGAGCCGATCACCGACGCGCAGCGCGACCAGGTGGCGTGGGTGGGTGAGTCCACCTTCTTCGGGCATTTCCTGCATGTGCTTGGCCTGCCCAGCATTACGGTGACGCTGCGCTGGCACCCGCCGCTGCAGCTGAGCGATTTTGACGGACGCAAAGCGCTGACCAAAGAAGCGCAGCGCATCATCACCGCGTCGGTGTTGAGCGATCTGGGCGAGGCGGCCTGATCCGTCATTGCCCGAATTTTCGTAGAAAATTATAGGGCAATCTACTCTCTTGTTCTGTGTGGCTGGATTCCCCTATAGTTGCTGCGCAACTCGGGGAATGACGCATGAATCTTATTGAAATCGCGCCCGCCACGCACGGCGTGCGCATCGACCTGAAATACGCCACGGCGGATAATTTCACCGGCAAGCCGGTCTACGCGGCGGATGCCAAATGTTATTTGCAGGCCGATGCCGAGGCCGCGCTGCGCCGCGCCATCACGCTGGCCGCTGCCCAAGGCTACCATTTCCTGATCTTCGATGCGTACCGCCCGCCGGAAGCGCAGTGGAAGCTGTGGGAACACACGCCCGACCCGAATTTCCTGGCCGACCCGGCCAAAGGCTCGCCGCATTCGCGCGGCGTGGCGGTGGATCTGACCCTCTGCCGGGCCGACGGCACCGCGCTGGATATGGGCACGGAGTTCGACGCGTTCACCCCGCTTTCGCACCACGGCAACCAACAAGTGCATGCCGAGGCGCAGCGTAACCGCTTGCTTCTGATGGGGATCATGACCACCGCGGGGTGGGATTTCTACCGCAACGAATGGTGGCATTACCAGCTGTTCAACGCGCGGGCGACCTATCCGCTGGTGCCGGACGCCAGCGGGCCCTATGGCGTGATGCCGTAGTTTTAAATATTTTCGAAGGGGGCGTCCCGCCGCCCTTCGTTCGCTGCGCTCACTGACCCCCTCGCTTCGCGGCTCGCGCCGTAAAGCGCTACGCAGCGTGTCCTGGCAACTGCCTAAAATGCTCTGCATTCTTCGCGCTTTATTAATGCCTGCCTGCTATGGTATAAGGAAGGTAATCAGGCTTCAGGTAGAGGCTATAAAAAGTTTCCCATGTAGGGCTCAAGAAGGATGCTAGGATGGACGTGACTTCCATTGCGTTATCGGGCCTGAACGCCGCGCAGCAGCGCGTGGCCAACAGTGCCAGTAACATCGTGAATGCCCGCACCCCCAATTACACCCCGACCGACGTGGTGCAGTCGCCACTGAACGGCGGTGGCGTGCGCGCCGACGTGATCGAACGCTCGCCCGCCAGTTTCGCAGTGCCCAACGGGCAGGGCGAGACCGAAAATCTGCCGAACGTGTCGCTGGAGCAGGAAGTGGTGAACAGTGTCACCGCGGCTTATGACTTCAAAGCGAACATCAAAGTGCTGCAGACCCAGCAGGAGCTGGACAAGGCCCTGCTCGATATTCAGGCCTGATCCCTACAAGCAACGCCCTTGTTTCCGCTGGCCGGGAGGGCAGTGATACACCGCCGTGCCCACGCCGGGGTAGGTCACTTCCGTGCGCGCGGGGTTGTGTTTGGTCACGCAGCCCATCAGCAGGCAGGCAAGCGTGGTGCAGGCGAGGGTGATGCCGATGGCTTTCATAACATGCTCCTATGCCACGCATTATGCACGCGGCATATAAAAAACCCAGTATGCTCTGCTACACGGGCTCGACGGCCATCACTTCCGGCACGTAATGCTTCAGCATGTTCTCGATGCCGCTTTTTAGCGTGGCGGTGCTACTGGGGCAGCCGCTGCAGGCGCCATGCATTTCCAGATAGACAATACCTTCCTTGAAGCTGTGGAAGATGATGTCGCCACCATCCTGCGCTACGGCGGGGCGCACGCGGGTTTCCAGCAATTCCTTGATCTGGTCCACGATCTCCTGCTCGTCGTCGCTGTAGCTTTCCGGGCGGGTGATGCCGTCATCGGCCTTGGCGGGGGCGGCGTTGCCCTCAAGCATCAGCGGATTGCCGCTTTGGTAATGCTCCATCATGGTGGTGAGGATCTGCGGTTTCAGGATCTCCCAGCTGGCCAGTTCCGTTTTGGTGACGGTGATGAAATCCGACCCGAAGAATACCGCGCGAATATCCGGCAGCACGAACAGCGCGCTGGCCAGCGGCGAGCTGGCGGCGTTCTCTTTATCCGTAAAAAACGCGGTCTGGCTGCCCAGCACTTCCTGCCCGGGCAGGAATTTCAGGGTGTTGGGGTTGGGGGTCGTTTCGGTTTGTATGAACATCTGGGCCGCTCTGGTGGGTCATTTTTACGTCGTCTGTCCGTGCGCGCTCGGTCATGTACGCATTTGTACACTCCCTCGCTGTGCGCGGGCACTCCTCAAAATTCCTCCACCATAGCAACCCAGCAGGCCGCTGTGGCGGGTCATTTTGCATTCTATGGCACCCACATAGTGATTTTCTCAAAAAACGCAAGGTAACGCTTGCGATACAGCTGGTTTCTTTCTAGCAGTCATCCCGTCGCATGACGGGATCCACCTGCCCAGATAGATGGACCCCGGCACAAGGCCGGGGTGACGCCATAGAGGATAGCATGACCGCATTACTGAAAACCGCGCCTGCCGCGCTTGAGAGCACCATCACCGCCGCGTGGGAAGCGCGTGCCGAGATCACCACCAAAACCACCGGCGACGTGCGCGATGCCGTTAACGCTGTGCTGGCCGCGGTGGATGCGGGGCAACTGCGCGTGGCCGAGAAACAGGGCAAGGACTGGCAGGTGAACCAGTGGGTGAAGCAGGCCATTTTGCTCAGCTTCCGCCTGAACGACAACGCCCTGATGGAAGGCGTGGCCGGTGCCCCATTCTTCGACAAAGTGCCGCTGAAATGCGAAGGTTGGGGCGAAGAACAATTCCGCGCTGCGGGCTTCCGTGCCGTGCCCGGCAGCATCGTGCGCCGTGGCAGCTTCGTGGATAAATCCGTGGTGCTGATGCCGAGCTTCATCAATATCGGTGCCTATGTGGGCGAGGGCACCATGGTGGATACGTGGGTGACCATCGGCTCCTGCGCGCAGATCGGCAAACATTGCCATATCTCGGGCGGCGTGGGCATCGGTGGCGTGCTGGAGCCGCTGCAGGCGAACCCCGTCATCATCGAAGATAACTGCTTCATCGGTGCGCGCTCGGAAGTGGCCGAAGGCGTGATCGTGGAGGAAGGCTCGGTGATTTCCATGGGCGTGTTCCTTGGTGCGTCCACCAAGATCGTCGATCGCGCCACGGGCGAAGTGTTCTACGGCCGCGTGCCGGCCTATTCGGTGGTGGTGCCGGGCACGCTGCCGGGCAAAACGCCGGATGCGCCGCATCTGGCCGCGGCCATCATCGTGAAGCGCGTGGACGAGAAGACGCGCAGCAAGACCAGCATCAACGAGCTGCTGCGGGATTAATAATCATTGTCATTCCTGCGAAGGCAGGAATCTACTTAACATGCCGAGAAGGAGATCCCTGCGTGCGCAGGGATGACAAACGAGGGAATATGTCTGACGTTATTGAACTCGCCAAAGACCTGATCCGTTGCCCCAGCGTGACGCCGACCACGGCGGGCGTGTTCGACGTGATCGAGGCGTACCTTGTGCCCGTGGGCTTCACGGCCCAGCGCGTCACCTTCAGCGAAGACGGGCACGACACGGTGGAAAATCTCTACCTGCGCTATGGCACGGGCCAACCGAATTTCTGCTTCGCCGGCCATACCGACGTGGTGCCGCCGGGCGACCCCAGCATGTGGACGGTGCCGCCCTTCCACCCGGAAGTGCGCGACGGCGAGCTTTATGGGCGCGGCGCGGAAGACATGAAAGGCGCCATCGCGGCCTTCATGGTGGCGGCGAAGCAGTTTGTGGCCGCTAACCCGAATTTCCCCGGTTCTATCTCGTTCCTCATTACGCAGGATGAAGAAGGCTGGGCCGTGAACGGCACACGCAAAATGCTCGACTGGCTGCGCGACAAAGGCGAGGTGCTGTCGCACTGCCTGGTGGGCGAGCCGACCAACCCGACCTATCTGGGCGAAATGGCGAAGATCGGCCGCCGCGGCAGCATCACCTTCCAGTTGCAGGTGCAGGGCAAGCAAGGCCATGTGGCCTATCCCGACCTTGCCGACAACCCGGTGACGCGGCTGGTGAACATGCTGCATGCGCTGAAGGCCGACGCGCTGGATGCGGGCAACGCCTATTTCCCGGCCAGCAACCTTGAAGTGACCACGGTGGACGTGGGCAACGCCGCCAGCAACGTTATTCCGGCGCGCGCCTCAGCCCAGTTCAATGTGCGCTTCAATAACGAACATACCAGCGCCGATATCGAGCAATGGGTGCGCAGCCGCATCGCACCATTCGGCGCACACACATTGAGCGCGCGGGTAACGGGCGAATCCTTCCTGACCGAGGACGCGCGCCTGCCGGAAGTGCTGATTGCGGCGGTGAAAGAGATCACCGGGCACACGCCCAAACTTTCTACCACCGGCGGCACCAGCGATGCACGCTTCATTAAGGATGTGTGCCCCGTGATCGAGTTCGGCACCACCGGGCGCACCCCGCACATGGTGGACGAGCGCGTGGAAGTGAAAACGCTCGAAGGGCTGGCGGCCATTTACGGCGCGGTGCTGCGGCATTATTTCGCGTAACGGCTTTACCTTTTCTTAAACCCTTGGGGCGTAGACTGGCCTTGTCAGGCAAACGACAGGGCGACCCATGGGCTTTACGAAAAAATTCAGCACCAAACCGGCGGATTACGCAAAAGTGCGTGCCGAACACCTGTCGCTGGTCAATGCCGTCTCCGGCTTTGGTGAGGCCGAAACGGGCATTGCGCTGCAATGGCCTTCGGAGAACCTGACCGGCACGTCCAAGGCCTCAAAACGCATGGCGCTGCTGAATGCACACGAGATCGTCAGCCCACAGCTGGGCGAAACGCAGATCATTGAAAAATTGAAGGCGATCGCACAGGAAAACCCCATCCACCGCGACCTGCGCCGCCAGACCGATACGCTGCTGAACCCGGACGGCCCCGAATTCGATTACATGCTATCGCGCGTGATGCCGACCATCACCGCCGCCGTGCAGAATTTCCGCCGCGACGTGCTGCAGCTGCTTGAGATCTATGATGGGTTCACCCAGCCGGGGCAGGCGCTGCCGAAAGCCACCGCGTTCCATTGCCGTGCGGCCTTCGCCTTCCGCGATGTGCTGGAGGAATACCGCCGCACCAACCATATGCCCATGCTGCAGGCCCCCAGCCTGAATGCCGCTGCGCGCGAGCAGCTTACCCGTTTTGGGGTGGATACGCGCGGCATTGCCGAAGCGGGCACGGTGAAGGGTATTTTGCACGGGCAATTGCCCGCGAACGTGCAGGCGCTGCGCGAAGCGGCGCGCAATAACGAAGAAGAACTGCAGGAAGTGCGCCTGATGCTGCGCGTGCTGCAAGAGGCCGTGGTGCGCGGCGAGATACCGCCGCTGCAATTCAGTGAAACGCTGCGCGAAGGCTTGCGTTTCGCCGTGCTGCGCGCCCGCCAGACGGTGATGCCCGGCGACACGGTCGCGGGCTTCCAACCGCATCAATAATCCACCCGCATGAAATACAGCGCATGCGCCGGGGCCGTGGGGCCCGCAGCGCGGCGGTCGCGCGCCTCGAGCGCCTTCTTTACGTCGTCCGGCTGCCACTTTCCATGGCCAACCAGCGCCAGTGTTCCCACCATGTTGCGTACCTGATGGTGCAGGAAGGATTTGCTGGAGCAGCGCACGAAAATTTCATCGTCGCGGCGTTCTAACGTCAGGGTATCCAGCGTGCGGCGCGGGTGTTTGGCCTGGCAGTTGCTGTCGCGGAAGCTGGTGAAATCATGATGGCCCAGCAAATGCTGCGCGCCTGCCTGCATGGCCTCCACATCCAGTGGTTTGCGGATGTACCATGCGCGGTATTCATCCAGTGCGAGGCGTGCCACACGGTTGACGATGCGGTATTCGTAATGCCGCTTGCTGGCGCTCATGCGCGCGTTGAAATCCGCGTCCACGGCCTGCACCTCCGTCACCACCACGGGGTGCGGCAACATCAGCGTGTTCAGCCCGCGCAGGATGCTGTAGGGGTTGCGCGCCTCGGGGAAATCCACATGCACGACCTGTCCGCGCGCGTGCACGCCCGCATCGGTGCGGCCGGCGCAGAATACTTCGGTGGGCGTGGCCACGTAGGAAGTGCACGCTGCCTCAAGCACGGCCTGCACGCTGGGCACGTCATCCTGCCGTTGCCAGCCATGAAACGGCGTGCCGTCATATTCCACGGTGAGTTTGTAACGTTGCATAATTCCCGTCATTGCGAGGAGCGCAGCGACGCGGCAATCCATAGGCAGTCTGGATTGCTTCGCGATCGCTCGCAATGACGCTTTATCGATTGGCTCTTTTCCCTACAACCCAAATCTACTATGATCATGGAATGAGCGACACCCAGATTTTTCCGGTAAAGCCCGAGTTCGGTGCCACCACCCACGCCGATGCAGAAACGTACCAGCGCATGTACGCGCGCTCGCTGGCCGACCCGGAAGGGTTCTGGGGCGAGATCGCCGAGCAATTCGTGTGGCAGAAGAAGTGGCGGCGCGTAAAAGACACCAGCTTCACCGGCGATGTGCGTATTCGCTGGTTCGACGGCGCGACCCTGAACATCACCCATAGCTGCGTGGACCGCTGGGCGGAAACCACCCCCACCAAGACCGCCATCATCTGGGAGGGCGACACCCCCGGGCAGATGCGCCACATCAGCTATGGCGAATTGAAAGCAGAAGTTTGCCGGCTGGCGAACGCCCTGCAATCGCTAGGGGTGAAGAAGGGCGACCGCGTGACCATTTACCTGCCCATGGTGCCCGAGGCGGCCTACGCCATGCTGGCCTGCGCGCGCATTGGCGCGGTGCATTCGGTGGTGTTCGGTGGCTTTTCGGCGGATTCGATCCGCAGCCGCATCACCGATTGCGATTCGGATTTTGTCATCACCGCCAATGAAGGCCGCCGCGCGGGCAAGCCCATTGCGCTGAAAGCCAATGTGGATGCGGCCGTGGAAGGGCTGAATGTGCGCCATGTGCTGGTGCTGAAGGTCACCGACACGGCCGTGCCTATTCACGCCCCGCGTGACGTGCTGTGGGACGCGGTGGTGCCCCACCAGAGCACCCAGCACACCGCCACGGTGATGGACGCGGAAGACCCGCTGTTCATTCTCTACACCTCGGGCTCCACGGGCAAACCGAAGGGCGTGGTGCACAGCACCGCGGGCTACATGGTCTATGCCGCCACCACGACCAAATACGTGTTCGACCTGCAACCCGACGATATCTACTGGTGCACGGCCGATGTGGGCTGGATCACCGGGCATAGCTACATCGTCTATGGGCCGTTGGCCAATGGCGCCACCACGCTGATGTTCGAAGGTGTGCCCAATTACCCCGATGCGTCGCGTTTCTGGCAGGTGGTGGACAACCACAAGGTCACGAAATTCTACACCGCGCCCACCGCCATTCGCGCGCTGGAACGGCTGGGCGACGGGCCGGTGAAGGCGACCTCGCGCGCCTCGCTGAAGCTGTTGGCCAGCGTGGGCGAACCCATCAACCCCGCGGCGTGGCTGTGGTACCACGACGTGGTGGGCGAGGGGCGTTGCCCCGTGATCGACACGTGGTGGCAAACCGAAACCGGCGGCCACATGCTGACCCCGCTACCGGGCGCCACGGCGCTCAAGCCCGGCTCGTGCACGGTGCCGTTCTTCGGGGTGCAGCCCGAATTGTTCGATGCCAAGGGCACGCGCCTCGACGGTGAAGGCGAGGGCATGCTGGTCATGGCCGATAGCTGGCCGGGGCAGGCGCGCGCCGTGTGGGGCGACCATGCACGCTTCGTGCAGACCTATTTCAGCCAGGTGCCGGGCAAATACTTCACGTCCGACGGTGCACGCCGCGACGCCGATGGGTATTACTGGATCACCGGGCGGGTGGATGATGTGATTAACGTGAGCGGCCACCGGCTTGGCACTGCCGAGATCGAATCGGCGCTGGTGGCGCACCCGAAGGTGAGTGAGGCAGCCGTGGTCGGCTACCCGCACGACATCAAGGGGCAGGGCGTGTATGCCTACGTGACCCTGACCGAGGGCACCGAGGGGGGCGACGCGCTGGTGGCCGAGCTGAAACAATGGGTGCGCCAGCAGATCGGCGGGCTTGCCGTGCCGGAATACGTGCACATCACCC
>QFOX01000037.1 GCA_003241645.1 Azospirillum brasilense
CCCGAGTTTCTATGCAAAAATTCACGACCCTTTCCGCCATTGCCGCGCCCATGCCGCTTCAGAACATCGATACGGACATGATCATTCCGAAGCAGTTCCTGAAGACCATCAAGCGCACCGGCCTGAAAGAGGGCCTGTTCTACGAGATGCGCTACACGGTGGATGGCACGAAGATCGAAGATTTCGTGCTGCACCGCGCGCCGTATGACCACGCAGAGATCGTCGTGGCGTATGAGAATTTCGGCTGCGGCAGCTCGCGCGAGCATGCGCCGTGGGCGCTGCTGGACTTTGGCATTCGCTGCGTGATCGCGCCGAGCTTTGCCGATATTTTCTACAATAACTGCTTCAAGAACGGCATCCTGCCGGTGGTGCTGCCGCGCGAGCAGGTGGAATCGCTGATGCAGGTGGCGCAGGCCGGCCAGTCCGTCACGGTCGATCTGGCGAACCAGTCGGTCACCGCGGGCAACCACCAGTTCACGTTCGAGATGGACCCGTTCCGCAAGAAATGCCTGGTTGAAGGGCTCGATGACATCGGCCTCACGCTACAGAAGAAAGACGCCATTAGTGCCTACGAAGCGAAGCTGCAGCAGGAGCGTCCGTGGCTGATAGCGACCCACTAATTGCCCCTGTGCAGGCCGCCCGGGCGTTGCGTGCGCTCGCGACCATCCTGCACGACGACATGGCCATGCGCTTTGTGGCCCAGAGCGGCTCGGACATGCCGATCGAATATGGCCGCATCGCGGCGCAATTAGGGCTCCTGCCCATCACCAGCACGGCGCATGACGTGCATGCAGCCCTTGCCCCCATTGGCGACAACCTGCGGCATTTAAAAGCGCGGCTTGCGATCCAGCTGGAGCCGTCGCTGCTTTCCAACAGCACGCCCGCCCAGCGCGAGCGGGCGTTGCACGTGATCGGCGCCATCGACCAGATCGGCGAACTGGCCCAGCTCGACGTGCAGCTGACGCCGGATCAGGGCGGCAAAGGCGCGCATGCGCAGGAAGCATTTCGCGCCCGCTAACCCTGCATAAACCCTTGAATCGCGCAGGCAGGGTGCTACAACGCCCGCATGCAACCTGATTTTTCGATTCTCCCCATGGGCATCTGGCCCACGCTGCTGGCGTTCATCGCCATGCTGGTGCTGTACCACGCCTGGATCTCGCCGCTGATGTTCCAGCGCGCATGGATCCGCCATAGCGGCATTCGCCCGGGCGACCTGCGCCGCGGCGACAAGCGCAGCGTGTTCGTGGTGAGCATCTTCGGCCGCGCCTTCATGGCGGTGCTGCTGGGCATGGTGGCGGGCCACGCGGCCGCTCACCCGGCAGCCCTGTTCACCGTGGCGGCGCTGGTCTGGCTGGCGGTCATGTTCGAACAGCTGGCGGGCATTCTCTCGCGCCGCGAGCCGCTGGCGCTGTTCTTCCTTCTCACCTTCCGCCACCTTGCCTGCATCATGCTGGGTGCGCTGATCTACTATCTCTGGAGCATGCTATGAGCACGAGCAAAACGATCCTTCTCCTCCCCGGCGACGGCATTGGCCCCGAAGTGGTGGCACAGGCCAAACGCGTGCTGGATTGGGCCGGCGCCGCAAGCGGCGTCAGCTTTACCTACGACAACGCGCTGATCGGTGGTGCGGCCTATGAAGCGACCGGCACCCCCTACCCCGCCGAAACGCTGGAGAAAGCCAAGAAGGCCGACGCCATTCTGCTGGGTGCCGTGGGCGGCCCGCAATGGGAAGCGCTTGATTACAGCGTGCGCCCCGAGCGCGGCCTGCTGGGCATTCGCAAGGACCTCGACCTGTTCGCCAATTTGCGCCCCGCCATGTGCTTCGATGCACTGGCCGATGCCAGCACGCTGAAGCGTGAGGTCATCGCGGGCCTCGACATCCTCATCATCCGCGAGCTCACCGGCGATATTTACTTCGGCCAGCCGCGCGGCGTGAGCATGGAGAATGGCCACCGCGTGGGCCGCAACACCATGGTCTATGCCGACTGGGAAGTGCAGCGCATTGCCCGCGTGGCGTTCGACATGGCACGTGCGCGCAACAAGAAGCTCTGCTCCATCGACAAGGCGAACGTGCTGGAAGCCACCGAAATGTGGCGCGAAGAAGTGCAGAAGATCGGCGATGCGGAATACACCGACGTGGCGCTCAGCCACATGTACGTGGATAACGCCGCCATGCAGCTGGTGCGCGCCCCCAAGCAGTTCGATGTGGTCGTCACCGGCAACATCTTCGGCGATATCCTGAGCGACTGCGCCGCCATGCTCACCGGCTCGCTCGGCATGCTGCCCAGCGCCAGCCTCGGTGCCGAGAAGGACGGCAAGCGCGCCGCCCTGTACGAGCCCGTGCATGGCTCCGCCCCGGACATTGCCGGCCAGGGCATCGCCAACCCGATCGCCACCATCCTCAGCGCGGGCATGATGCTGCGCTACAGCTTCAACCTCACCCGTGAGGCCGACATGGTGGATGCCGCCATTGCCCAAGTGCTGGCCGATGGGCTGCGCACCGGCGATATCATGCAGGATGGCGCGAAAAAGGTGGGGACAGCCGCCATGGGCGATGCTATCCTCTCTGCCCTTGAATCACTTCAGAAGAACTCGAAAGCAGCATAATATGTCGTACAAAATTGCAGTCGTGGGTGCCACCGGTAACGTGGGCCGCGAAATTCTGGAAATCCTTTCCGAACGCAACTTCCCGGTAAGCGAAGTGGTGGCGCTGGCCAGCCGCAACAGCCAGGGCAAACAGGTGAGCTTCGGCGACGATAAAGTGCTCGAAGTGCAGGTGCTGGATGATTACGACTTCTCCGACACCGACATCGCCCTGTTCTCGCCGGGCAGCAATGTGAGCAAGGTGCACGCACCGCGCGCGGCCGAGCAAGGCTGCGTGGTGATCGACAACACCTCGTATTTCCGCATGGAAGAAGGCATTCCGCTGGTGGTGCCGGAAGTGAACGCCGACGCGCTGCGCGACTACGCGACCCGCAACATCATTGCCAATCCGAACTGCTCCACCGCGCAAATGGTGGTGGCGCTGAAGCCGCTGCATGCGGCCAACCCGATCAAGCGCGTGGTGGTGAGCACCTACCAGAGCGTGAGCGGCGCCGGGAAAGACGCGATGGACGAGCTGTATGAGCAGACCAAAGCGCTCTACATGCACGACCACAAAGAACCGAAGAAATTCACCAAGCGCATTGCGTTCAACGTGATCCCGCACATCGACAGCTTCATGGAAAGCGGCGACACGAAGGAAGAATGGAAAATGGTCGAGGAGACCAAGAAGATCCTCGACGAGAACATCCAGGTGACCGCCACCTGCGTGCGCGTGCCCGTGTTCGTGGGCCATAGCGAGTCGGTGAACGTGGAATTCACCAACCCCATCACCGTGGAAGAAGTCTACGACCTGCTGGAGAACGCCGAAGGCCTGACCGTGGTCGATCGCCGCGAAAATGGCGGCTACATCAGCCCGCTCGAGTGCGTTGGCGAAGACGGCGTGTTCGTGTCGCGCATCCGCAAGGACCCGACCGTGCCCAACGGCATCAACATGTGGGTAGTGGCCGACAACCTGCGCAAAGGTGCGGCACTGAACGCGGTGCAGATCGCGGAAACGCTGATCCAGCAGTTCGGCCTGCGCGCCAAAGCGGCGTAAGCCTAGCGCTGCGGCCCTGTATTGCCTTCTGGAGAGGGCGCTTGCATGCGCTCGCTCCAGACGCGGCGCTGTGCGTCGCGGGCTTTTATCAGCGGGTCTAGCACATCGTATTCACCGGGCATGCCATAGGCACGCACCATTGGATCTTCCTTGGCCATGGCATTTTGAAAGCGCGTGACACTGCGCACCAAACTCCGTTGCGGCACAAAACCAGCGATGCCTGCCAATTGCGAATGTTCGATCTGCATATGGCGGCGCAGCTGGGCGACATCATCGCTATTGGCACCTGCTAAACGTACGTCTTGTTTAAGCCGTTGCTCTAGCGCCTGATCGATCGCTGCACAATCACCGCTGGAAGCATACCGGTAATCATCGTTCAAAACCGCCATTTTCAGGCTGTGCGCGACAAAGCGTTTGGAAGGCACAATATCTGCCCCTTCCTGGTAGTAATGTAGCGGGCTGTCCTTATCGTCCATTTTGATAAGCGCCTTATCGCTACCTACGATACCCCGGCCTTTTGCATATGCCTTGATCATCGCGAATGCACCGCGCAAAATGCTGTATTCATTGGGTGGAAGATTGCGGCAAAACAGCTGCCAATCGTCGCGCGAGGCGATCTGCCCTTGCGGTGCATACTCATACTCTAACCGCGCAAACCACTGGCTAGGCGCAGGTGGTTCAACCGTAAATTCACCTGCATGACCACCGTGGAGCAATTGATACATCCGCTCATGGCGCGGATCACGCGCCGGACCTTCACGCGTAAGCTGGTCCGGCGGAATCGAGCCGTAACGGATCCATTCGAGGTATGTATCGAACGGCGGATGCTTGATCAGGTCTGCTGTCTGGTCACCGATTGAGTATACCACCGTTGGCTCTGTGAGTTGGCCAGCTCGCTTTAGGTCAAGGTTTCGCTGATTCTTTAGAGATGTCTGCAGATGTTCGATCCCCTCCACCTCGACATTAAACAATGCCATGCGTGTCGGTATTGAGGCACGCGTGTAGTATACGTGCTCTAGTGGAATCGGATCGGCGCGTAGCACCGTTACGCCGGGGTAGGCCTTGCTTCTCCAGTTTTCAACAGGCAATCCTCGCTTCAGGCGACCGATGTTATTGTCGCCCAGCATGGCACGCAGATCGATCCCGGTTTCTTCATGAGTTTCACGGATCGCCGCATCCAATGTATCTTCACCGGGGTCGATGCTCCCCTTCGGAAGCATGTAGTATTTCGTCAGGTCCTCAGGCTGCATGCGCTGATTTCGGCCACTCGATTGAACAACCTGTGCATCGTAAAACCGACCCTGTGTGTAGGGCGCGACCAGTACGTGCTCATCCTTGACCATGACTTCGGTGTAATCAGCCATGATTTGAGGCTTTTTGAGATAGCCATGGATGACCACGCCCGCCTTTTTCAGCGGCAGGCTGTTGGGGTCCCCATTGTATGTTTTTGGCTTGGTCATGCGTGCAATTTAGCCCGGTTTTTCCTTACATTTCGTTAAGGTTCCAGTGACAATTTCGTGACAACGGGCGGATTGCGTGCCCCTGCACAAAAATCAAGCAAATCCTAGGTTTGACAAAGCGCGCACTGCGTCATAGATAGCGGACAAGAACAATAACGACGAGAGAGAATCTATGGCCCGTATCCAGGACCAACGTCCGCTATCGCCTTTCATGATCGGGCCCTATTACCGCCCGCAGCTCAGCAGCATGCTCTCTATCCTGCACCGCATCACCGGGGTGGCGCTGTCCTTCGGCCTGATCCTGTTCGCCGCGTGGGTGTGGGCCGCTGCCTACAGCCCCGATTGCTTCGCCGACATTCAGGCCTTCGCGTCCAGCATCATCGGCAAGCTGTTCCTCTTCGGCTGGACGGTGGCGTTCTACTACCATCTGGGCAATGGCATCCGCCACCTGAACTGGGATATGGGCCGCGGCTTCAGCATTCCTGAAATGACCCGCTCGGGCTGGCTGGTGGTGCTTTTCACCGCGGCCATGAGCGTGTTCACCTGGGCCATCGTGCTTCGCAAGGTAGGTTTCTAATGTCCGAATATTCCCGCTCCCCGCTTCGTAGCAACCTCGGCCGCGTGCGTGCACTCGGCTCGGCCCGCCACGGCGCGCGCCACTGGTGGATGGAACGCCTCACCTCGCTGGCGCTGATTCCGCTCAGCCTCTGGTTCATGGCGAGCCTGCTGCAGAACCTGCTCGGCGCCGACGCACAGGGCGTAGCCGCATGGCTTTCCTCGCCCTTCAGCGCGCTGCTGATGGCGGCGCTCACCTTCATCGGTTTCATGCACGCCAAAATGGGCCTGCAAGTGGTGATCGAGGATTACGTGCACAGCGAAGCGAAGAAGATCGCCCTCACCCTGTTCAAAGACACCTGCTGCTACGCGCTGGGCGCACTGGCGCTGGTGGCTATCGCCAAACTGCATTTCATCGGACTCTAGACCATGGCTGATCAAAAACAACCTTCCGCGAAATCCTTCACCATCGGTGGGCGCGCCTACCCCATCACCGACCATTACTACGACGTGATCGTCGTGGGTGCGGGCGGTGCGGGCCTGCGCGCCACGTTCGGCATGGCGGCCGAAGGCCTGTCCACCGCGTGCCTTTCCAAAGTGTTCCCCACCCGCTCGCACACCGTGGCGGCGCAGGGCGGCATCTCGGCCGCGCTGGCCAATATGGGGCCGGATGACTGGCGCTGGCACTTCTACGATACCATCAAGGGATCGGACTGGCTGGGCGACCAGGACGCCATCGAATACATGTGCAAGGAAGCCATTCCCGCCATCATCGAGCTGGAACATTACGGCGTACCGTTCAGCCGCACCAAAGAAGGCAAAATTTATCAGCGCCCGTTCGGCGGCATGACCACCAATTATGGTGACGGCCCGGCCGCGCAGCGCACCTGCGCCGCGGCGGATCGCACCGGCCACGCCATTCTGCACACGCTTTACACGCAAGCGCTGCGCCACAAGGCGAAATTCTTCATCGAATATTTCGCGGTGGACCTGCTGATGACCGACGACGGCGAATGCCGCGGCGTGCTGGCATGGAACCTCGATGACGGCTCGCTGCACCGCTTCTGGGGCCAGCAGACCGTGCTCGCCACCGGCGGCTATGGCCGCGCCTATTTCTCGGCCACCTCGGCGCACACCTGCACCGGCGACGGCGGCGGCATGGCCATCCGCGCGGGCATCCCCATGCAGGACATGGAATTCGTACAGTTCCACCCCACCGGCATTTACGGCGCAGGCTGCCTCATTACCGAAGGCGCGCGCGGCGAAGGCGGGTACCTTGTGAACAGCAAGGGCGAGCGCTTCATGGAGCGTTATGCCCCCAGCGCCAAAGACCTCGCCAGCCGCGACGTCGTTTCGCGCGCCATGACCATGGAGATCCGTGAAGGCCGCGGCGTGGGTGCCGAAGCCGACCATATCTTCCTGCATCTGGACCATATCTCGCCCGAGCTGCTGCATGAGCGCCTGCCCGGCATTTCCGAGACCGCGAAGATCTTCGCCGGGGTGGATGTGACCAAGCAGCCCATTCCCGTGCTGCCCACGGTGCATTACAACATGGGTGGCATTCCCACCAACTACCATGGCGAGGTCGTAACCTCGGATGGCGGCATGGGCGTGACCCAGGTTCCGGGCCTCATGGCCATTGGTGAGGCGGCGTGCGTGAGCGTGCATGGCGCGAACCGCCTCGGCTCCAACTCGCTGCTGGATCTGGTCGTGTTCGGCCGTGCGGCGGCGCACCGTGCCAAGGCGACCGTTACGCCCGGCAAACAGGTCAGCATGGCCCCCGCCAGTGCGACCGAGAAAGCCCTTGCCCGCTTCGATGGTATTCGCCACGCGTCGGGCACGCAATCCACCGCGCAGATCCGCCGCTCGATGCAGCGCGTGATGCAGAACCACGCCGCGGTGTACCGCACGGCGGAGTCGCTGCAGGAAGGCTGCAAGAAAATGAAGGACGTGCACAACTCCTTCAGCGAACTTTCCGTGAAGGATCGCGGCCTCATCTTCAACTCCGACCTCGTGGAAGCGCTGGAGCTGGACAACCTGCGCGGCCAGGCGCTGATCACGATCACCAGCGCCGAGAACCGTAAGGAATCGCGCGGCGCGCAAGCACGCGAGGACTTCAAGGACCGCGACGACGAGAACTGGATGAAGCACACGCTTTGCTGGCTCGACGAAAAAGGCGAGCATCGTTTCGGCTACCGCAAGGTCACCGTCACCACCATGACGGACGAAGTGAACGCCGTGCCGCCGAAGAAACGGGTCTACTAGTCATGCGCCACTGGCTTCTCACCCTTCCCCTGCTTGGCCTTGCTGCCTGCGCCGCCCCGACGACGCAGCGCCCCGTCTATTCCGATGCGGAATTCAAAGCCGAGCAGGAAGCGCAGGCCGCGGCCGTGAAGGCAGCCCAGAAGGGCAACTTCAACGACCAGAAGGACTACACGCCGGAAGAGATCGCAGCACTGACCCAGCGGCTGACACCGATCGCCAGCAAGGTGGAGCTTGCCTCGGAAGCGCTGTGCGCCGACATGGGCGGCAAACGCTGCCAGTTCGAGGTGATCCTCGACCCCACCGAGAAGGGCCTGAACGCGCATGCGGATGGGCAGAACGTGGTCATCTACCCTGCCATGATCGACTACGCCACGAACGACAACCAGCTCGGCTTCGTGATTGCGCATGAGTTCGCGCACAGCATTATGGGCCACGTGGCCAGCCAGCAGAAGAACGTCGCCATTGGCGGCATCCTCGGTTCGCTGGGCGATGTGTTCGCCCAGAGCCAGGGCTTCGACACCGGCGGCAACCTCGGCAAGATCGGCGCGCAGCAGGCGCTGCTTCGCTACTCGCCCTCGTTCGAGAACGAGGCCGACTATATCGGCCTCTACATCCTCGCCCGTGCGGGTTACGCCATCGAGGATGCGCCCGGTTTCTGGCGCATGATGTCGCTGCAGGCGCCGCAGGCGGTCTACGCCACCAGCACCCACCCCAATAACCCTTCGCGCACGGTCGCCATGCAAAAGGCCGTGGCGGAGATCCGCGCGAAGCAACAGGCAGGCCAGCCCCTGCTGCCCAACCTCGCCCCGCGCGACTAAAAGATTGTAAGGAGAACCGCCATGGTTGAATTTGCCCTGCCGAAGAACTCGAAGATCAACACGAACGGCATCACGCACAAAGCGCCCGAAGGGGCGAAGAACGTGAAGACATTCAAGATCTACCGCTGGAACCCCGAGGATAAGGACGAGAACGGCCAGCCGAAGAATCCGCGCATCGATACCTACGAGATCGACATGGATAACTGCGCGCCGATGGTGCTCGACGCCCTCATCAAAATTAAGGATGAGGTGGATGCCGGCCTGACCTTCCGCCGCTCGTGCCGCGAAGGCATTTGCGGCTCGTGCGCCATGAATATCGACGGCACCAACACGCTGGCCTGCACCAAAGCGATTGCCGACGTGAAGGGCGACGTGGTCATCAACCCGCTGCCGCACATGAGCGTGGTGAAGGACCTGGTGCCGGACATGAACCATTTCTACGCGCAATACGAATCGGTGCAGCCCTGGCTGCAGGCCGAATCGGCCGCCCCCGCCAACACCGAGCGCCTGCAATCGCCGGAAGACCGCGCCAAGCTCGATGGGCTGTATGAGTGCATCCTTTGCGCCTGCTGCTCCACCTCGTGCCCCAGCTACTGGTGGAACGCCGATCGTTACCTTGGCCCGGCCGTGCTGTTGCATGCTTACCGCTGGATCATCGACAGCCGCGACGAGATGACGGGCGAGCGCCTCGACAACCTCGAGGATCCGTTCCGCCTCTATCGCTGCCACACCATCATGAACTGCGCGAAGACCTGCCCCAAGGGCCTGAACCCGGCCAAGGCCATCGCAGAGATCAAGAAACTGATGCTGGAACGCCAGCTCTAAGGCCAGCATTTCCATGCATTTGATGAAAAAGCCCGCCATATTCTGGCGGGCTTTTTTAATGGTACGCAGCGCGACTTGGTGCTATATATAATGCAATCAAATCAGATGAATGGGCACATGTTCAGCACACGCCAAACGCACGGCTTTTCGCTTGTAGAATTATCGATTGTGTTAGTGATTCTTGGGCTACTTACCGGCGGCATCCTTGGAGGCCAGTCGCTCATACGCGCGGCAGAGATCCGCAGTATCGGCGTAGATTTCAACCGTTTCAGCACCGCCACCTACACGTTCCGCGACAAATACATGGGCCTGCCGGGCGATATCACGAACGCCACCCAGTTCTGGGGCGCGGCGCACGCCACCCCCGCCACCTGCCGCACCACGGCCAGCACCACCCAGGCTACCTGCGACGGCGATGGCAATGGGAACCTTACCACCACGGGTGGCGCTACAAACCTGACCCATGAAATGCACCGTTACTGGCAGCATCTGGCCAATGCCGGACTGATTGAAGGAACCTATACGGGCGTGGGCGCCAACAATCCTACCAGTCAGGATGGCTCGCTGCCCGGCGTCAATTCGCCGCGCCTGCGCGTCGGCCAGTCAGTATTCCAAGCACGCTACGAAGGTTCTTTATTTAGCCGTACCGATGTTTATGACGGCAATTATGATCACGTCTATTTCTTTGGGATTGCCTAGGGGGTCTACAACCCGCACGACCCCATCATCAGCACGCAGGAAGCGTGGAACATCGACACCAAGACCGATGATGGCAAGCCCGGCCTTGGCCGCATTCGTACGTGGAAATATAACTCACCCGATGCGTGGGCCGTGAATTCCAACCAATGCGCCAACAGCACCACGCAGGCGAGTGCTGAATATAATTTAACTGTAAGCGGCACCCGTTGCTCGCTGATTATGCGGTGGCAATAACCTTTCGCACTTCCATCCTACGACAGCAGGAACACCTATGAAGAACCATGGTTTCTCCCTCGTTGAACTCTCCATCGTCCTCGTCATCCTTGGGCTGCTTACCGGCGGCATCCTTGGCGGCCAGTCGCTCATCAAAGCGGCGGAGTTGCGTTCGGTCAGCACCGACTACCAGCGCTACGTCACGGCCATCAGCACGTTCAGGGACAAATATTTCGCCATTCCCGGCGACATGACCAATGCCCAGTCCTTCTGGGGGGTGGCAGGCACCTGCCCCGGCAACAATGCCTCGCCCAGCACCACGCCTGCCACCTGCAATGGCGATGGCAACGGACGCCTTGCCACCAACGTATCCACCAGCAATGAGCAGTTTCGTTTCTGGCAGCACCTGGCGAACGCTGGGCTGATCGAAGGCACCTACACCGGTGTGACCAACAGCGCCACCGCCTCGGACGGCGCGGGCGTACTCGGCGGCAACATCCCGCGAAGCAAAGTGAACAATGCGGGCTGGCATGCCGGCTGGATGGGCGATGTGACCGTGGCAGATACGGTGCGCTTCGAGGGCAATTACGGCAACATCTTCTATTTTGGTTCGCTGGCGCCGGGCGGTTCCGCCGTTAACCCCATCATGAAGCCCGAAGATGTCTGGAACGTTGACACCAAGATGGATGATGGCAAGCCCGCGACCGGCAGCCTGGTGACGTGGGAATATGATGGGGGGGCGTGTTCGGACCTTGCCGCTTCCGGCGCGGGCAGCCTTGCCGCATCCATCTATTTGCTCAGCGGCACTGGCACGCCGTGCCGCCTGATCTTCAAGAACGTCGCCGGGTAAGCACGGCACAGAGCACCCGCAAATAAAAACCCCCGCAGGAATCCTGCGGGGGTTTTCGTTTGCTCTGAACGCAATGCTTAGGCGGCTTGCTTGCGCAGCACCTTCAGCAGTTTGTCCTGCGCTTCTTTCAGTTCCACGCGCTCGCTGGCGGCCACTTCGCCGCACAGGCGGTGCATCGCGGTCTCGTAGATCATGCGCTCGCTGTAGCTGCGCTCGCTCTGGTCCACGTTCTTGTGCAGGTCGCGCACCACTTCGGCGATGGCAATCAGGTTACCCGAATTGATCTTCGCTTCGTATTCCTGTGCACGGCGGCTCCACATGCCACGGGCGATCTTCGCACGGCCTTTCAGCGTGGTGATCGCACGGCTGATCTGGTCGTTCGGCGAGATGGCACGCAGGCCAGCTGCTTCCGCACGGCCCACGGGCACGCGAAGGGTCATCTTGTCTTTTTCGAAGGCGATCACGAACACTTTCAGCTCGTAGTCACCGATCTTTTCCGACTCAAGACCGAGAATTTTGCCAACGCCATGGGTGGGGTACACCACGTATTCACCCACGCCGAAATTGGCTTTCTTTGCCATGGCGGTCACGGGTGCTTTCGCTTCGGCCTTGGCCACGCTGGCGATCGGCGCTTTCATTTGGGGAGCACGATCCAGCGTTTTACGCTCGACCGGCTTGGCAGCGATGGTGACCGGTGCAGCTTTTGCAACCGGCTTCGCGGCGGGCTTTGCCACCTTGCTAACGAGTTTAGCGACCGGCTTTGCAGCCGGCTTGGTGGCTTGGCGCACGGCTTTCGCTGCGCTCGCGGTCTTTTTCACCGCGGTTTTCTGGGTGGTCTTTGCCTTGGGGGCAACCTTTTTGGCTACCGCTTTTGCTTTTACCGGGGCTTTCTTGGCCACCGTTTTAACCTGTGCCTTGGACTTGGATTTCGTTGCTGCTTTTGCTTTCGTACGCGTTGCCATTGCTCAAAACCTCACATGCCACTAAGCCCATTCGGGCCCAGCAGTCGTTGAAACACAGCATCTTGCGATGCCGACCACTTCATACACTTGGATCCGGGGGTCGCTTGTCTTAAAAGCAAGGCATTCCCTGCGGATGCACTAGGATATACCACAATTTTGCACCCGATAAAATAGTAAAAATTTAGTTAATTACAAAAGTTTGCTATTGCAACGCAAAATCTTTGGCAAAATACCCATACAATTCAATGATAAAATTTTTATTCGGGCGGTTCCTTTTCACAAAAGCTTCACACTGGAACGGTTAAAAACCCCTAGATTGCGCCGCAGCAAAAGGAGCCTTCCATGGTTTACGAACCCAGCACCCAGACCTTGTTCGACGAAGTGCGCAGCTACATCCGCGCCCACCGCAACGACACGCCCGAGCGCACCAACCGCAGCGAAACCTGCTTCACCGTGCCCTACAAAAGCCTCAGCCTGCATGGCATGGAGATCCTCAGCGTGCTGGCAAGCGCGCTGGGCCATGGGCAGCCCGACCCGCTCAGCAACACGCGCGACATGGCGCACGCCCTGCCAGTGGCCAACCATCTGGACCACACACCGCGCAACGGCTTCATGCGGCTGCCCGCGGATTGCGCGCAGTTCCCCGCCAATCGCCTGCTCCACCAGCTGGATGCCTTGCAGGCCGAACTGGCTGCCAGTATGCGCACGCTGAACGATGGCGCGATCGAATTCACCCGCCCGGAAACCAGCAAATTCCCGCTGGACTTCGTGCTGCGCGCGGCCTTCCCCGTAGGGGCGGATGCGGTGCTGCCCGAAACCCGGCAGCTGCAGTTACAATATGCTTTGCCACCCGGTGAATTCCGCACCAGCGACGGGCAATCGCTCAGCGGCCGCATCACCACGCGCGAACTGTGGGACCTGCAGGAAGCCGCCGAACAGAACTTCAATTACGATGCGTTGGACAGCCTGTCGCAGGCGCGCTGCGTGCGCGCCGTGGTGCCGGCAGAACATGTGGGGCAACTTCAGGCGCGGCTTGGCCTGTCGCCGCAGGCGCAGGGCCCGCAGCGCTAGCGCCTACGCGTCGCCCGAACCGGGGTTCGGGCTGAAATGCTCGGCGAATTTATTGGGCACGTCCTTCCATGCATCGGCATCGGCGGGGGCGTCTTTCTTCTTGGTCAGCACCGGCCATTGCATGGCGTATTCGCGGTTCACCTCGACCCAGTTCAGCAACTCTTCCGATTCGGGCTTGATGGCCTCGGCCGGGCATTCCGGCTCGCACACGCCGCAATCGATGCACTCATCGGGGTTGATGACGAGCATGTTCTCGCCTTCATAGAAACAATCCACCGGGCACACTTCCACGCAATCGGTGTATTTGCACTTTACGCAGGCATCGGTCACAACAAACGTCATAGAGTCCTCAGTTTAATTGGCGCACCGCGTAGCGCCGAAGCTGCGCGAGCCGCGGAGCGAGGGGATCAGCGAAGCGAAGGGCGGCGGAACGCCCCCTTCCAGCGCGTAGCGCCACTCGTTATTCTAACGCCGCGTTCTTACGAGCGATGCGCTGAATTTGCAAGCGCCGCAATTTCTGCGCCTGCAGCGCGGTCTGGGCGCGCACCAGCAGCAGCACAATGGCCAGCGCCATGAACGCGATGATCATCAGCACCAGCGGCGTCAGCATGCTGCCGTCGATGCTTGGCCCGCCCTTGCGCAGCAGGCTGGCCGGCTGGTGCAGCGTGTTCCACCAATCCACCGAGAATTTGATGATGGGCAGGTTAATGGCCCCGATCAGCGCAAGCCACGCACAGGCGACCTTGTTGCGCTCGTCGTGCTCGCCGGCGGCGGAAAGCGCAATGTAGCCAAGATACAGCAGGAACAGGATGAGCACGCTGGTCAACCGCGCGTCCCACACCCAGTAAGCGCCCCACATGGGCTTGCCCCAGAGCATGCCGGTGGCCAGCGTGATGACGGTGAACACCGCACCGATGGGCGCGGCCTCACGCGCCAGCACATCCGCCAGCGGATGCCGCCAAATGAGGAACGATGCCGAGCACAGCGCCATGGTGCCGTAAAGCATGCTGCCCATCCACGCGGCGGGCACATGCACATACATGATGCGCACGGTTTCGCCCTGCTGGTAATCCGCCGGCGACACGAACAGCGCGCCATAGAGGCCCAGACTGCCGCACAGCACGAACAGCGCCACGCAGAAGGGTACAAGCTGGGCGCGTAATTTGGAAAATTCGTTGGGCGTGGCGTAGCGGTGCATAAAATTGGCAAGCAATGGTAAAACGTTATTGCGAGCGATAGCGAAGCCATCCAGTAATAGCAAGGCGCAACGCGCAATCCTGCGCGGCGTGCGTGAACTACCGGAAGGTCCGTTATGGCTGCACTGCCCCACACCGCCCAATTGCTTGCGATCATGGCGCGCCTGCGCGACCCCAACGGCGGCTGCCCGTGGGATCTTGAGCAGGATTTCAGCACCATCGCCCCCTACACCATTGAAGAAGCCTACGAGGTGGCCGACGCCATCGCCCGCGGCGACATGCAGGAGCTGCAGGGCGAGCTGGGCGACCTGCTGCTGCAAGTGGTGTTCCACAGCCAGATGGCGGGCGAAAAAGGCCTGTTCGATTTCGAAGCGGTCGCCCAGAGCATCAACGACAAAATGATCCGCCGCCACCCGCATGTATTCTCGCAGGAGGAGATCACCACCGCGCAGCAGCAGACCGGCAATTGGGAGCGCATCAAGCAAGCGGAGCGCAAGGAAAAGCAGAAAGGCCGCGTGCTCGACGATGTGCCTGCCGCCCTGCCCGCCCTGATGCGCGCGCAGAAGCTGCAAAAGCGCGCCGCCCGCGTCGGCTTCGACTGGCCGGATGTAGCCGGCGTGCTGGATAAATTGCACGAAGAGCTGGACGAAGCACGCGCCGCCATCGCCAGCGGCGATCGCGCCCACATTGCTGAGGAGATCGGTGACCTGCTGTTCTCGGTCGTCAACCTCGCCCGCTTCATGGACGTGGACGCCGAGGACGCGCTGCGTGCCGCCAACCAGAAATTCACCCGGCGCTTTGAAGCCGTGGAAGATGGCGTGGCCGCCAGCGGCAACGCGTGGGACGCCACCACGCTCGACGAAATGGAAGCATTGTGGAAACAGGCAAAAGAAGCGGAGCGCTCGGCATGATCGAAAAACCCACCATTCTCATTACCGGTGCCAGCGCAGGCATTGGCCGCGCCACAGCCGAACTGCTGGCGCGCGACGCGGGCCGCCTCATTCTCACCGGGCGGCGCGCGGCGCTGCTGCAGGACGTGGCCGCCACATTGAACGTACCCACCCACTGCCTCGCCTTCGACATGCAGGACAAAGCCGCCATGCAGCAGGCGCTGGCCAGCCTGCCGCCCGAATTCCAGACGGTGGACGTGCTGGTGAACAATGCCGGGCTGGCACTGGGGCTGGAGCCCGCCGAGCGCACCGAGCTTTCCGATTGGGAAACGATGGTGCAGACGAATATCCTCGGGCTGATCACCCTCACCCGCCTGCTGCTGCCCGGCATGCGCGCACGCGGGCGCGGCCACGTCATCAACCTCTCCTCCATCGCGGGAACGTACCCCTACCCCGGTGGCAATGTGTATGGCGCCAGTAAGGCCTTCGTCACGCAGTTCTCGCTGAATTTGAAGGCCGACCTGCTGGGCAGCCCGGTACGGGTGACGAATATTGAGCCCGGCATGGTGGAAACGGAATTCAGCGCCGTGCGCTTCAAAGGCGACGATCAGCGCGCCAGCGCGGTCTATGCCAAAGCGCAGCCCTTACTGGCCGAAGACATTGCGGAATGCATTCGCTGGGCCATGGCGCAACCGGCGCATGTGAACATCAACCGTATCGAGCTGATGGCCACGTGCCAGGCACCCGGCGGGCCGGTGGTGCATCGCGGCGATTAGCGCTTGCGCTTGGACTGCGGAATGGTCGGCTCGGCGGTCTTCTCAACGAGGTCGAGGTTGGTCCACGCCCGCTCATAGAAGCTGGTGCTGTCGCTGAGCGCCATGTTCAGGTAGGTCTTCGCCAGCGCATCATCCTTCGCGAGGTGCGCATACAGCCCCATATTGTTGCTCAGCGTCGGCCCCTCAAGGTAGCGGCTGGCAATGTCGCGCGCCGTATCAAGGTCGCCCGACACGCCGTAGACCATCGCGAGGTTGAGATCGACCTGCTTGCGCTTCTCGCCGGAACCCGCCACGCGGCTTGCCTGTTCCAGCGCGGCAATGGCGCGGGGGTAGTTCTTGTCCACCGCCTGGCTGAGGCCCACATTGTTCAGCACCGAAGCATTATCCGGGCTGTATTTGAGCGCCTCGGTGAAATAGGCGTTCGCCTCGGGCACCATGTTCTTGGTCACGAACAGAATGCCGAGCGCGTTCAGCGTGCGCCAGCGTTTCGTGTCATGCTCCATGATCTCGGAGAAAGCGCGCCCGGCATCCGTGTCCTTGCCCAGCGCCATCAGGCTCAGGCCGCGGCCCTCCTGCGCGTCGAGGTTCTTTGGCTCGTCCTTCAGGATCTCTTCGTACGCGGCCAGTGCTTTTTCAAATTGCCCGCTGCGGCGAAGGCATTCGGACAGGCCAAGCTTGTAGCGAAGTTTGTCTTCGGCGCTGGCTTTCTCCGACCCCAGCAATTGCTGGTAGAACTGGCCGGCGCGGGTAATATCTCCGGCGGCCATGGCGTCCTTCGCCTGTTTTTCCAGCGTGCCGTTGACGCCATTCACTTCCGGGCCACCCATGGCGTCCAGCGCGGCGCGGCGGTCAGCGCCGGGGTCCATCCAGTTTTGGAATTGCTGGTCGTTGCAGGCGCTTAAGCCAAGCAGCGCAACGGAACAAAGGAGGAAAGCGCGGGTCTGTTTCATCATGCGCCCTGCCTAGCACGCCCGGCGGCATGAATAAACAGCAAAAACATGGCAGCGCGCGCTTGCAATTTACGCATCAGCCGCTATGCACAAGGCCGATGGAGCCCCTAGCTACGCAGCGCACCCTTTCATGGCCACGCCACCTGATCCAGATCGAAGGCATGGCGGCTTCCGATATTCAGCATATCCTGCAGGTGGCCGAGCAGTATGTGAGCCGCAACCGCGCGGTCGATAAAAAGCACAAGATCCTTGGCGGGCGCACGCTCATCAACCTGTTCTTCGAGAATTCCACGCGCACCCGCACCAGCTTCGAACTGGCGGGCAAGCGCCTGAGCATGGATGTGATCAATATCAGTGCGTCGACATCGTCGACCAGCAAGGGCGAGACCCTGCTCGACACCGCCATGACGCTCAACGCCATGCGCGCCGATGCCATTGTGGTGCGCCACGCCAGCGCGGGGGCCGTGCAGCTCATCGCCGAGAAGGTGGATGCGAGCGTGATTAACGCGGGCGACGGCGCGCACGAACACCCCACGCAGGCCCTGCTGGACGCGCTGACCATTCAACGCGCCAAAGGCCAGCTCGCGGGGCTGAAAATCGCCATTTGCGGAGATATTGCCAACAGCCGCGTGGCGCGCAGCAATATTCACCTGCTGAAGACCATGGGCGCGAACGTGACGCTGATTGCACCGCCCACGCTGATGCCCACCGCCGTGGAAGGCTTTGGCGTGGCCCACACCAGCGACATGCGCCGTGGCCTCGAAGGCGCCGATGTGGTGATGATGCTGCGCATCCAGCACGAGCGCATGGCGGGTAGCGGCATTGCCAGCGTGCGCGATTATTTCCTGCGCTATGGACTCAGCTACGACAAACTCGCCGTGGCATCGAAGGATGCGCTGATTATGCACCCGGGGCCGATGAACCGTGGCGTGGAGATCGACACCGATGTGGCCGACGACATTAACCGCAGCGCCATTCTCGATCAGGTGGAAAACGGCGTCGCTGTGCGTCAGGCGGTGCTGGAACTGCTGCTGGAGCGCCAGTAAATGGCACAGCCGCTCACGCAGGAAGAAGTCACCGAATGGCGCAGCGCACTGAGCGAAATGTCGTCCGACCAGTTGCTCACTGAATGGAAACTGGCGCGCAAGCTTTGCTCCACCGCCCCCGAGGGGGAAAGCGTGGACATCACCGTGGACGGCAAGACCGAATCCTACACCACGGCGGAATATGCTTCCGGCACATTCTTTCAGCTAAGCCAGCTTATTCGCAGCGAGATGAACCGCCGCGGCATTCCACTTCCCGGGGCCCAACGATGACGCACTTCACCAAACCCACCCGCAATTTTTGCTTTGTCATCCCTGCGAACGCAGGGATCTCCTGATATGGAGCATCGCTATTATGTGTACATGATGGCGAGCAAACGTGATGGTGTTCTGTATATTGGAGTAAGCAATGACTTGGCGCGGCGCGTGGCGCAGCATAAGGAAGGATTCGTCGAGGGGTTTACAAAAAAATATTATGTCGAGCTGTTAGTTTACGTAGAGGCATTTGATTACATTGACCGCGCTTTAGCACGCGAGAAACAACTGAAACGCTGGAAGCGTGATTGGAAAATTGATCTGATTGAACAAACCAACCCTGAATGGAAGGATCTGTATTCGACCATTCAAAACTATGTGTAAGGAGATTCCTGCGTGCGCAGGAATGACAAGATGATGAGTACGTTTACCAAACCCACCCGCAGCAACTCCGGCAAAAAAGTTGCCTACACCAACGCGCGGTTGATCGACCCCGAAACGGGCCTCGACCAACTTGGTGGGCTGATGACGGTGGGCAATCAAATCGCCGACTTTGGTGCAGGCATTTTCAACGCCGGCACCGGCGACGCCGAGGTGATCGATTGCGGCGGGAATGTGCTCGCCCCCGGCCTGCTGGATATTCAGGTGCATTTCCGCGAGCCGGGTCAGGAATACAAAGAAACCATCGAGACCGGCTCCATGGCCGCGGCCGCTGGCGGCGTCACTACGGTCGCCACCATGCCGAACACCAAGCCGGTGGTGGATGATATTACGGTGCTCGCCTTCCTGAACAAGCGCGCGGCGGAAACGTCCTACGTCAACATCCGCCCCTACGCTGCCATCACCAAAGGCCAGAAAGGTGAGGAACTCACCGAAATGGGCATGCTGGTGGATGCCGGGGCCTGTGGTTTTACGGATGACGGCCTGCCCGTGATGAACGCGCAAGTGATGCGTCAGGCGCTGACCATGGGCAAAATGCTGGGCGTGCCGATTGCCCAGCACGCGGAAGACCACCACCTCAGCTGCGGTGGTTGCATGAACGAAGGCTGGGTCGCCACCAAGCTTGGCCTGAAGGGTATTCCCAACGTGTCCGAAGCGGTGATCGTGGCGCGCGACATCCTGCTCGCGGAACTCACCGGCGCGCATTACCACGTGCTGCACATCTCCACGCGCGAGGCGGTGGATCTGGTGCGCTGGGGCAAGGCACGTGGCGTCAACGTGACGGCGGAAGTCGCGCCGCACCATTTCATCCTTACCGATGAGGCGGTGATCGATTACCGCACTTTCAGCAAAATGAACCCGCCACTGCGCGCCGAGAAAGACCGCCTCGCGCTGATCGAAGGCCTGCGCGACGGCACCATTGATGCCATCGCCACCGACCACGCGCCGCACGACGCGGATTCCAAGCGCGTGACGATGGACTTGGCCAGCTTCGGCATCGTCGGGCTGGAGACCATGCTCGCACTGTCATTGCGCCTCGTGCATGAGGGGCACATTACCCTGCAGCAGGCACTGGCTGCCATGACGTACAAAGCCGCCGATATCATCCATGCCGATGCGGGCCGCCTGCGCAAAGGTGCCCCGGCCGATCTGGTGCTGATTGACCTGAACGCGGAGTGGACCGTGAGCAACGATTCGCTGCACAGCAAATCAAAGAACTCGCCATTCGATGGCGCGCAGCTGAAAGGCCGCGCGGTGCGCACGGTGGTGGGCGGCGAGCCGGTCTTCATCGTTTAAAATGCATGGATATACGCGGGAAAT
>QFOX01000038.1 GCA_003241645.1 Azospirillum brasilense
CGCCACGCAGAAGATCCGTAAGATCACGCATCTGGATGACGCGCTCGACGTGTTCGGCTGCCACGGCATTGGCGGCGTGGTGGGGGCCATCCTCACCGGTGTGTATGCCACCAAGGAAGTCAATCCCGGCATCAGCAACGAAGGCTGGCTCATCAGCCGCGACAGCACGCTGTTCGTGGCCAACCTCACGGCTGTGGGCGTGGTGGCGGTCTATGCGTTCATCGCCACCATCATCATCGTGAAACTCGTGAACCTGTTCATCCCCATTCGCGTCAGTGCGGAAATGGAAAGCCACGGGCTGGATGCGGGCATTCACGGCGAAAGCGTGCGCCACGAAGGCATGGAGAACATGAACCCCACGACGTGGCGATAGGCGTAGTGCCTACGCCGTTTGCTGGGGAAATGGCTGCTGCCCGGCATAGCGCATGATGAGCAGGCCCACGCTGAACAGCACGGTGAACGCGGTGGCCATGGGAATGAGCGTGTCGTTGTAGCTCTGGCCCACGACCGCGCCAATGCTCATGGAAAAGACCGATGAACTCGCGCCGATCACCGAAGCCGCCAGCCCGGCCATGTTGCCCATCGGCTCCATCGCCAGCGCATTCAGGTTGCCCTGGATCAGCCCGAAGCAGAAGAACAGCGTGGCCGCATAGGCCATGAACATGGGCAGCGTGGGTTCCACGAACAGGTGCAGCAGCAGGAACAGCGCCGAGGAGGCGACCGTCGCCGCCATGGCGCGCAGCGCGATGTAGCGCATGCCCAGCCGCTGCACGATGCGCGCATTCACCAGCGACGACAGGCCGATGACCATGGCCAGCGCACCGAAATACAGCGTGAAGCGCTTGCCGGTGTTGAAATGGTCCTGAAAGATCTGCTGCGAGGAATTGAGGTAGCCCAGCAAACTACCGAAGCAGATGCCCATGCACAGCGTGTAGCACATGCTCACGCGGGTGCGCAGCACGGCGCGCAGCCCATGCAGGATATTGCGCGGGTTGAACGGAATGCGGCGCTCGCGCGGCAGCGTTTCCTTCAGCCGCAGCGCCACCCATGCGCACAGCACCATGGCGTAGCCCAGGTACATCACGAAAATATCGCGCCATCCGGCCAGTTCCATCACCGCCTGACCGAGGCTGGGGGCCACCGCGGGCACCATGATGAAGATCATCATCACCAGCGACATCACGCGCGCCATGGCACGGCCACTGTATTTATCGCGCACGATCGACACGGCCGACACATAGGGCCCCGCTGCGCCTAGGCCCTGAATGATGCGCCCGGCCAGCAGCACGCCGAAGCTGGGCGCGAACAGGCACACAAGGCTGCCCGCGAAGTGAATGGCCAGCCCCGTGAACAGCACGCGGCGGCGGCCCAGCGCGTCCGACAGCGGGCCGGCAATGAGCTGGCCCAGCGCCATGCCCATGAACAGCCCGCCAATGAGGAACTGCGTGTGGTTGCGGTTTTGCACCTGCAATTCCTGCGCGATCACGCCCAGTGCGGGCAGCAGCGCATCGATGGATAGTGCCACGGCCGCCATCATCGCCGCCATCATCAGCGTGAATTCACGCGAGGGTTTGGCGGGGCTGTCGTTCAGCGGGGCGGTGGGGGTGTGTTGCATGCTGCCTTCTGGCACGTGGCCAGCGCAAAAGCAATGCGCAGGCGCGATACAGTCTGTGCCGCTTACGCGGCGAATTGCACGAACAGCGCCTTGCCGCAGGTGAAGCTATGCGCCACGCGGGCGGCCTGTTCGGCCAGCAGCGCATCGCCCACGCGGCGGGGTCCGTCGCCATGCTCCCACACGTAATCGTCCAGCACCAGCCAGCCGCCGGGTAGCAGCTTTGGCAGCCATGCCCCCACATCCGCCGCCACGCTGGCGTAATCATGGTTGCCATCGATATGGATCAGCGCCACGCGCCCGGCATAGGCCGTGCGGCCGAAATGCGGCGACTCCACCATCAGCCCTGCTGCGTAATCGGCACTGGCAGGCACGGAAAGCATGCGGCGGTAATTGAAGCGCCCGCGCATGGGCAGCAGGTGAATGAGGAAAATGCGGTGCATCATCTCCCAGTCGATCTGCTGGTTCACCTGTTCCAGCGCATCGGGCGAATCCTTCTGGCTGGCCACGCCTTCGTTCCACGGGTCAATGGCCAGCACTGCGCCCGTGTCGTAATGCTGCGCCAGCATGCACAGCGCAAAGGCGCTGCGGCCCCACGCCGTGCCGATCTCCACCACATCGCCGCGCGGCGCGGTGGCAAAGCAGGCGGCCATGGCGGCCAGTTTACTCTCGCTCGTCTGGCCGTAAATGGCTTGCGACTGGTGCAGTAGCGAGGCCATCGCCACTGTGTCCTGCGTCAGGCTGGGGGCAATGGCGCGGGCGAAGGCTAGCGCGCCCTCCGTCTCGGCCAGCAGCGTGCGGTAGCCCGCATCCAGCGCCGCCAGCGGTGATTGTTCGGGCAATTGCACCTGCAGCCCGCGTTCGGCCAGCACGCGCGCGATCACCGCATGCACCACCGCGTGCGGCGTATAAATATCGGTGATGTGCTGCTGTGCGATCAGTGCGGCCAGCGCATCGGCAAAGCCCGCGTCATAGATCGAGGGCAGGGGGTGCCAATGCGGGTAATGCTGGGCGGTCTCATCCGCCGCCACGGAGCTGGCCGCCACCACGCGTTCGCCGCGCGCCATCAGCGTGCGCGCCTGCGCCAGCGACGCCCCCATCGATGAGGGGAAAATAAGCGTGGTGCGTGTCATAGCGTACGTCATAGGGTTGTCTGATCGATATATGGCATAAAAAAAGCCGCCATGCACTTTATGGTTTAACAGAGCCTGACAGATAATGTGTTCCATTCGATCTGCGGCCGCGATGAGCAAAAAAACTTTGTTTTTCTTTCATACACATCAATGATAAAATGAATGAATGGTGAAAAGTAAGCTTGCATTCAGCTTGGTTGAATTATCGATCGTACTTGTTATACTTGGCCTGTTAACGGGTGGCATCCTCGCTGGGCAATCCCTTATTCGTGCGGCTGAATTCCGGGCGGCCCTTTCGGAGCATGCGCGCTACAGTGCGGCAATCTACACATTCCGCGATAAATATTTTGGTATTCCCGGTGACATTCGTAACGCCACAGCATTTTGGGGCCGTCAAAGTACGGATGCCCTGTGCTACAACCTGACGGGGGCAGTGGGGACCAATCCAAATGGAGCCTGCGATGCAAATGGCGATGGCACGCTTGGCTTTAACCAGGCCGGTCGCGCGGGCGAATCGCAGCAGTTTTGGCGCCAATTAGCGCTGGCCGGCCTCATTGAAGGCACCTACAGTGGTCTTGCAGGGCCCAACTGGCCCAGTGAATGCCGCATTGATATTGAATGTCCTCGTAGCCGGTTGCCCAATGCAGGATGGGGTGCGTCCCATATAGCCAAGGGTTTTGGAGGGGATGCCGAGTGGTTCGGGAATATCGAGTACGGTAATTACATGGCGCTGGGTGCGCCACATGCTGCTGCATATACCATTCCTATGGCGCCGGTGCTTAAGCCCGAAGAAGCATGGAACTTCGATGTAAAAGTGGATGATGGAAGGCCAACCACAGGAAAACTTATTGCACGGTATTGGAATAATGCATGCACTGCCCCGGACAGTGGCGCGGCAAGCGCCACCAATCATAACGCCAGCTACCGTCTCAGCGACCAATCGATCCGCTGTGCAATTGTATTTATCAATACGATCTAAAAAAGCCCCCATGCGGGAGCTTGGTTATGGCGGACAGGGAGGGATTCGAACCCTCGATAGAGTTACCCCTATGCCAGTTTTCGAGACTGGTACCTTCAACCACTCGGTCACCTGTCCGCACGAAGAATGCGGGCTATAACAAACAATTATTGCGGGGTCGAGTGGTTTTTAACTCCGCCAGCGCAGGGTGCGTTCCTTCAGCGGGTTTTCGAAGGCGCGGGCCTCTGCCTGCGCGGCCAGCCATTCCTTCTTCAGCCGGAAATACCACAGCGCCTGCGCGTCGGCATCCCCCAGCAGCATCAGCGGTGTGTCATTGTTGCGCAAGCCTTCCTGCTGGCGAATGACCACCTGCCGGTCCTGCTCGATGAAGGCCTTGCCGAACGGAATGAGCAGCGGCTTCAGCAGTTTCACGAAGCCGATATCGGTCGCCATGAACTGGTGCAGCACGGTGGTGTTCGCATCCACCGGCGTCAGCGCGGTCAGCAGCAGCACGTTTTTGTTGCCGATGCGGATATGCTCGGTGCGCAGGCCGGGCAGGCGGAAGGCGATCTCGGTGGTGCGGTCGCCACCAAGAATTTTGTAAGCCCGGCTGTTGCTGCTGGGTTTGTGGCTCACCATGGAGAAGCCGAAGGGTCGCGGGGCGAATTTCTTTTCCTTCACATGCATGGATTTTTGCGTGCGCCACCACCAGCTTTTATGCACGTAGGGCCCGTGGCTGGGGTCCATCAACCCGATCACGGCATGGTCGATATGGCAAGGGAAGCTGACCGTTTCCACCAGCTCCAGCCCGCCTTTGAGCGACACCGGCATGGCGGGCGGCTCACCGGGGGTGGTGCTGTCGCCGAGATAGACCCACAGCAGCCCGTCCACCTCGCGCAGCGGGTAGGCGCGCGTTTTGATTTTGCTGATGTCGGTCTGTTTTTCGCGGCCTTCTTCGGCCAGCGAGGGGATTTTGGTGCATTGGCCCACGCTGTTGAAGCACCAGCCATGGTAGCAGCATTCGATCTCTTTGCCGTCGAACCGGCCATAGCGCAGCGGCATGCCGCGGTGCGGGCAGAAATCGCGCAGGGCGAAGGCGACCTCATCGTCGCCACGCGCCAGCAGCACCTGCTCGCCCAACAGGGTGACGGGTAGCATCGCGCCCTTTTTCAGGGCGCTGGCGGGGCTGGCCACGTACCAGCATTCACGGAGAAGTTCACTCATGGCGCGCTTGTAGCCCACCGCAGGGGCGCTGACAAGTAACTGACATGCTTACTCGGCCATTGCCTGCGCCAGCTGCTGCCACGGCCCGATCTTCCAGAATTTGCGGGCTTGGCCCGAGGGCGAGGGCAGCACGAACAGCCGCGTGCCATGCAGGGTGATCTCCTGCTCGCCATAGCGGATGCCTTCCGCGCCCATGTCGGCCAGCACCGCCTGCGCGCCGCGCTTGCTGGTGAACGCCACGATGCCGGGGGCATACTGTTCGATCTTATCGCGGAAACTCTGCACGTCGAACGCATCTTCGGGCAACTCGGCATCGTTGCCGAAGGCGGTCTTGCACAGGTCGGTCAGGCCAATGCCATGGTCCAGCAATTGCGGGTATTCCTGCGGTTCTAGCTGCCGCGGCGTAAGGCCGACCTGATGCAGCGTGCGCCAGAAGAAGTTGCCGGGATGCGCGTAATAGGCGCGCTCCTGCGCGCTCACGCGGCCCAGCGCCGTGCCGCAGAACACCAGCTTCAGCCCCGGTGCCAGCAGGTCGGGCACGGTGTGGGTGTCGGGCAGGGCACCGAATTTGGGAAGCGTCTGGTTCATGCGCGCAGGCTGCCACAGCCGCGTGCGCTTGGCAATGCGCTAGCTTACGGCCGAAAGCTCGGCCACGGGGGCTTTATGCACGCGCTGCGCTTCCAGCTGCACTCCGCTGACGGTGGTGCTGGGGGCGGCGGCTTCATCGGCGCGGGCGGCAAACGGGCTTTCCGCCACGTCCAGCGCGTCGGTACGCGCCGGTAGGTAGCTATGCACGGGCACGCGCGCACGTTTTTCTTCCTTGTGCTGCTGCTTCTCTTCCTTGATGCGCGCGAACGCATGGCTGGTGAGGTAGAAGCCGAACGCCACGAACGAGCTGAGCAGCAGCTCGTAGAGCGTATTGCTGACGTTGCGCACCGGGCGCGGATCATGCGGGGCGGCCACATCGAACACGTTCGGTGCCTTGGTGGTGTGCGGGTGCGCGCCATCGAAATGCACCTGCTTCAGCCAGCCTTCGCGCGACATACCTTCCGGCACCATGAGTTTTTTGCCCCAGCCGCGCAGCGTGTTCGACAGGCGCTGCAGCTTGCCGTTCGGCTCGGCATGCGGGGTGACGACGGCTTCGGCCAAGCCGCGGCCAATGGTCACGCCGGCGCGTTCGAAGCTCGAGAACTTGCTGGCCAGCGAACCTTCGGTGGCGAGCTTGCTGCTCCATGCATCGTGGTTGCCCACGGCCTTGCCGATCAGCAGGCCCGCGGGGAACGAAAGCGCACGCGCCTTGAACATGGAGCCCCAGCTTTGCTGTGGCGCTTCGTCCATTTCCTTGTGGGCCTGCACCATGTTCGGGTCGGTCTCGGCCTTCTTGCCATGGAGCATGCGGTCGGCAAAGCGCACGAGCGAACCTTTATGGTCCTCGAACATTTTCATCACCGGCACCAGCATGGTGCCGCCGGTGTAGAGCGCGCCGATGAAGAAGGTCATGCCCGCTGCGGCCTTGGGGTTCTTGATGAACGGCGTGTGCTCGTACATCGTTTCAAGGCTGCCGGTGATGGATTTGTTGATCTTCTGGCCGCGCGGCGAATGTTCCAGCCAATCGGCCGCCACCAGCGACAGCCCGGCATTCACGCCCCAGCCAATGCCGCCATACACGCTCCAGTCGAACAGTTTTTCGCCGCTGGTTTTCTCGCGCTTCTCTTTTTTGTCCGGCGATGCGCCGCCCATGAAGGCGGGCGAGGTCGGCGGGATCACATGCGGGAAGTTCTGCAGGTCGGTGCTCATGCGCTGAGGCCCTCCTGCATCTGCGGCGTGCTCAGGCGCGCCTGATTCTCGATGCTGTGCACCATGGTGCTGGGCGCGGGCTTGTCTTCGGCCGCATCCAGCTGGCCCAGCACGGGGTTGCGCGGGCGTTCCGCGCGGGTGGTGGGGCTGGTGGTGGCGCTACTGCTCTCGGCCAGCACGCGGTCGCGGCTGATCTCCTGACGGTGTTCGTTGCGGTGCTCGCGCTTGGCGGCAAATACTTTCGACGACGCGTAGAACAGCACGGTCAGCGCGCCGCTGAGGGTGAGCAGGCCGATGCCGTTCTTCAGCCATGCATGCTGCGACTTGATGGCCGCCTGGTCGGTGAGGCCGCGCATTTTGGTCAGCGCGGCGCTGCCTTTGTCGGCGGCCCAGTTGCTGGCGGCTTCCATGCTGTTGATCTTCACGTTCGGCATCAGGCGGGCGCTCAGGCCGTTCTCCCAGTTGATGGTGGTATCCACCGCGAAGGCGGCCGCCACGGTGGTGGCGCGGCCCTTCATCAGCGAATTCCAGTTCTGCTGCGGCGCTTCGTCCATTTCCTTGTGGGCCTGCACCATGTTCTCGTCGGTCTCGGCCTTTTTGCCATGGATCATGCGGTCGGCGAAGCGCACCAGCTTGCCCTTGTTGTCTTCCAGCGCCTTGATGAACGGCACCATCAGGAAGCCACCCACGATGGCGAAGGTGATGTAGGTGAAGCGGTTCTCGCGCAGCGGCTTGACCGAGGCGGTGTGGAAGTAATTGGCTTTGCCACCGGCCAGCGCGGTGCTTTTCTCGTTCAGCCCCGCATAGGCTTTGCCCAGCGCGCCGCCGAGCTTCTGCATGCCTTTCAGCTCGCTGAGGGGTTTCTCGTGCAGGCCTTTTTCGATGGCGTCCTTCGCGCCCTTGACGATCACGGTGGAGGCCACCTCGTTGCCCAGCAGCGCGAAGCCGCCATAGGTCGTAGCGTCGAACAGGTTCTCGCCGCTGGTGCGCGAGCGTTTCTTGGCCGGGACCGATGCCTGCAGGCCTTCGGCTGGCAGGCCAGCAGCCACCGGCTCGCCCGCGGCGCGGCGCGCATCGGCCAGCGGGCCCATGGGCGCCAGATCCGCCTGCGGGGCGGTCGCCATGTCGTGCTCAACTGTAGGCTTCGTGCTCAAACGTCGGTTATCCTAAGTTCATTTCAAGTTCGGGTGCCTGCGCCACGCGGTCGAGATGTTTGATCTCGCTGGCGTTGATACGCATGCTGGGTTTATCGGTCGCTTTGTCTTCCTGCTCCTCACGGATCGGGTGCGGCTTCACCGGCAGTTGCGTGGCGGTGCGCAGCGCTTCGGCATCCAGCTTCAGGGCGGCCTTCGGCGTGTAGGTCATGCCAGGAATGTAATGCTTCAGGAAATTGATCGCCGGGCCGATGGAGAGCGAGGTCACCGCGGTGTAGAGAATATCCGCCGACACGTAGCGCCCGAAATGCTCGTAGAAGCCGCCACCGATCTGCTGCGGTTTGCCGTTGATGGTCGCGCTCACGCGGGTGCCGTAGGCGGGCACGCTGCCGGTTTCCTTCAGCAGGGTTTTCTCCTGCGACGGCGTCCAGCTGACGCCCTTGCTGCGCAGGCGTTCATTGAGGTTGGTGTTGTGCGCGTCGAACTTTTGCGCCACCGCGCCACCCACCATATCGCCAATGGATTCGTTCACGGCATCCAGCCCGTTGAATTTGTCGCCCCATTGCAGGCCCGCTTTTTGCGCGCCAAGCTTCACGAAGTTCTTGTCATGGCCAATGGCCCATGCGGTGGTCTGCGTGGCCACGATGGTGCCCGCGCGGCCCACGACGGCACCGAACAGGGTGGGGCGCTCTTCGATATCAAGCGCGTCCTGACGGGCTTTCAGCGAGGGGTCTTCCAGCGCGTCCTTGCCGTAATGGCGTTCGTTCAGCCATTTCACCATGGGCGCTTTGATCTTCGCACCCAGCCACACGCTAGGGATCATGATGAAGTGGCCCGCGAAGGTCAGCGTCGCCACACCGGCCATGCTTTTGGCGGCTTTCGAGCGGAACGTGCCCGCTTCGCTTTGGGCGGCGAGTTCGTTCTTCGGAATGCGCAGGATGTGCTGGCCAATGGTGTTCTCAAGCTTGGTCTGCGCGGCGGCGGGACGCTCGGGCGCATCCAGGCCGGGGAATTTGCGTGCGGTGGTGGAATGCGCCACCCAATAGCTGAATCCGGCCGAGGCGAGCAGGTTCACCGCGAAATTGATGCCGACATTGAACACCAGGTTGTAGACCTTCTCGCCATAGGTCTGGTCATTGGCGAGGGGGCTTACAGCCTTGGTTTCGTTATCTTTTTCCTGTGCGGCGTTAACCATTCAATCCTTCAATAGATGCACCGGGGGTGCAGAATCCCATGCTTTAATCTACCACAGGGGGGTGCGCCATTATGTGAAGGTTTCATGACAAATCCGCAGGGAACCCACGGAATTTACATGCGAATTTTGCACTCTTTTGGCCGGGCGACCAGCGCACGCGCAGCAATTCATGGGTGGCGTCAAAAGAAGCTGGATTGCCGCGTCGCGGTGCTCCTCGCCATGACGAAATCCTGCCCATTGCCACCTCCTGAATAAAGAAAGGGTGGCATGTTGCCATGCCACCCTTATCTTTTGGGGAGGGCCCCTCCGCGAGGTCAGCAGACCGAGCCAGCCATGAGCCAGCGGAGCTGCGTGAAGCGATTTAACAGCATGTTAAATCTCGCGGAACAACCCATCACTTCTAGTTCGCTGCGCGAACTAGAAATCCATGTCGCCCATGCCACCCATGCCGCCCATGCCGCCCATACCACCGGCAGCGGCCGCTTTGCGGTCTTCCGGCTCGTCGGCGATGAGGGCCTCGGTGGTAATCATCAGGCCAGCGACCGAAGCGGCGTCCTGCAGGGCAGTGCGCACCACTTTGGTGGGGTCGATGATACCGGCGGTGATCAGGTTGGTGTATTCGAGCGACTGGGCATCGAAACCGAAATCGGTATCTTTGCTTTCCAGCAGCTTACCGGCAACCACCGCACCGTCGAGGCCTGCGTTCTCCACGATCTGGCGGATCGGGGCCTGCAGCGCACGGCGGATGATGTTGATACCGGCGCGCTCATCGTCGTTGCTGGCTTTCACTTTATCCAGCGCACGCGATGCGTAGAGCAGGGTGGTGCCGCCGCCCGGGACGATGCCTTCTTCCACGGCAGCGCGGGTCGCGTGCAGCGCATCGTCCACGCGGTCCTTGCGCTCTTTTACTTCCACTTCAGAAGCGCCGCCCACTTTCAGCACGGCCACGCCGCCCGAGAGTTTCGCCAGACGCTCCTGCAGTTTTTCCTTGTCGTAATCCGACGAGGTCTCTTCCACTTGCGCCTTGATCTGGGCGCAACGCGCTTCGATGGCTTTCTTGTCACCGGCACCGTCCACGATGGTGGTGTCTTCTTTGGTGATGGTCACGCGCTTGGCTTTACCCAGCATGCTGAGGTTCACGGTCTCCAGCTTGATGCCGAGGTCTTCGCTGATGACCTGACCCTGCGTGAGGATCGCGATGTCTTCCAGCATCGACTTGCGGCGATCGCCGAAGCCGGGGGCCTTCACAGCAGCCACTTTCAGGCCGCCACGCAGCTTGTTCACCACGAGGGTGGCGAGCGCTTCGCCTTCCACGTCTTCCGCGATGATCAGCAGCGGGCGCTGCGATTGAACAACCGCCTCGAGCACGGGCAGCAGCGGCTGCAGCGAGCTGAGTTTTTTCTCGAAGATGAGGATCAGCGGGTTATCCAGCTCGACCGACATTTTCTCGGCGTTGGTCACGAAGTACGGGCTCAGGTAGCCACGGTCGAAGTTCATGCCTTCTACCACGTCCAGCTCGAACTCGAAGCCTTTCGCTTCTTCCACGGTGATCACGCCTTCTTTGCCCACTTTTTCCATGGCTTCGGCGATCTTGTCACCGATCTGGCGGTCGCCGTTGGCCGAAATCGTGCCCACTTGCGCGATCTCGCTGTGGCTCGAAATGGCTTTCGACTTACCTTTTACTTCCGCGATCACGCTTTCCACGGCTTTGTCGATGCCGCGCTTCAGGTCCATCGGGTTCAGACCGGCAGCAACGGCTTTCGCGCCTTCGCTGAAGATGGCTTGGGCCAGCACGGTCGCGGTGGTGGTACCATCACCGGCGAGGTCGTTGGTCTTGCTGGCCACTTCCTTCAGCATTTGCGCGCCGAGGTTCTGGAATTTGTTGCTGAGGGTGATCTCTTTCGCCACCGAAACACCGTCTTTGGTGATGCGCGGTGCGCCGAAGGATTTCTCCAGCACCACGTTGCGGCCTTTGGGCCCGAGGGTCACTTTTACCGCGTTGGCGAGGATGTTCGCGCCCTTGAGGATCTCATCACGCGCATTGCTGCTGAATGCAATTTGTTTCGAAGCCATAGTAGGTTCTCCTGATTATTTAATGTTTTAGATGAGCTGCTTACGCGGCTTTCTTGGCGGCTTTCGCGTCGATGATGCCGATGATGTCGGATTCTTTCAGCACCAGCAGGTCTTCGCCGTCGAGCTTCACTTCGGTGCCGCCCCATTTGCCGAACAGCACGAGGTCGCCGACTTTCACGTCCAGCGCGATCAGGTGGCCGCGGTCATCGCGCGAGCCGGGGCCAACGGCCAGAACTTCGCCTTTGGCGGGTTTTTCTTTGGCGGTATCCGGAATGATGATGCCACCAGCGGTTTTGTCTTCAGCATCGACACGGCGAACGATCACGCGGTCATGCAGGGGGCGAATAGAAGTCATACGTAACACTCCTGGTTAGTTATTTTGTTGGTGCCGTCCCGCGCGGCGCATTGGTCGAATCTGCGAGGATTTCTGCGGCCTCGCGCGGGTTCGGGAGTGGGCATATAAGCGGCTCCACCAAGCGTGTCAACGCTTAGGGCGGAATTATACGATTTTTTTGCTGGCCCTCTGGCAGGGGCGCGTTACAAGCATTAGCTTATGACTTTTGCACCCCCGCCAGCCGATTGCCCGTTATGCCCGCGCCTTGTCGCGTTCCGGCAGGCCAACCAGCAAAAATTTCCCAAGTTTTACAATGGGGCCGTGCCGCCCTTCGGCCCGCTGGATGCGCCGTTGCTGGTGGTGGGCCTTGCCCCCGGCCTGAAAGGGGCCAATGCCACCGGCCGCCCGTTCACCGGCGACTTCGCCGGGGTGATCCTGTACAGCGCACTGGCGGCCCACGGGTTCGCCACCGGCCAATACGCCGCCCGGCCCGATGACGGATTCCAACTGGTGCGTGCCCGAATTACCAACGCGGTGCGCTGCGTGCCGCCCGAGAACAAACCCACCCCGGCCGAGGCGAAAACCTGCAACCCCTTCCTCGTGAACGAGATCGCGGCGATGACGCAGCTGAAAGTCATCCTGTCGCTGGGCCTCACCTCGCATCAGGCGGTGCTGAAGACCCTGAAACTGCGGCAGGCGGATTACAAATTCGCCCATGGCGCGGTGCATGCGCTGCCGAACGGCCTGCTGCTGGTCGATTCCTACCACACCAGCCGCTACAACGTGCAGACCGGGCGCTTAAGTCAGGACATGTTCAACGCGGTGGTCGCCCGCATTAGTGATTTGCTGGCCTAAACGGCTCACTTTAAGGCTCTTTTAACCAAGCATGCGTAGGGTGAGCTATGCATGAGCACCCGTGATACAGTGAAACTGACCACCCCGCATGGCCATGAGGTGCGCGCGCAAGTGGATTATGGCAGCTTCCATATCGACGATGCGAAGGTGGTCAATAACGTTACCGGCGTGGTGCGCCCCTTGCCGAGCGATGTGCTGCCCGACCTTGCCGATGCGCTGCGCGCGAAAGCGCTGCATGGCGAGGCGGAAAGCCGCGCGCGCGAGCTGGAACACACATTGGGCCAGTTCGCCAAACTGGCGCAGGCGCTGGGCAACGACCACCCCGGCATCAAACCCTATCTGGACGAGGTGGGCCAGCACCGCCAGGTGGCGGCCGACATGGCGCAGGCGCGCGAACGGCTGGAAATGCGGGTGGGCTTCGCCGCCGACCATGTGGCCGAACGCCACGAGAACGCGCATTTGCCCAACCTGAAAGACAGCGGCCCGCGGCAGCTTTAGTGGCCTAGCGGCGGTACTGCGCGAACCAATCCAGCGTTTCACCGATCATGGCGGCGCTGTGCGTGGAAAGCGAATGGTTCCCACCCGGATAGTAGATGGATTTAAGCGCCGGGTGCATGGGCGCCAGCGCCGCTTCCAGCGCGTGGGTCTGCGCCACGTTCACCACTGTATCCGCATCGCCATGCATGATGAGTAGCGGCGTGTGCACCAGTGCTTCGGGCCAGCGAATGGCCGAGCGCGCGCGGCGCACATCATCCAGCGCTGGCGCATCGGCGCCGAGGCGTGCGCGCATGCGCTCCACCAGCTTCTCCCATTTTTCGGCATCGTCGAACAGGTCGGACACGGCCGCAAAGGTGGCCGCGGCGTTGAGTTGCTCGCCTGCCTTGATGCACAGATACGTCATCATGCCGCCGCGCGAGCCGCCGAACATGAACACGTTGCGCCCATCCCAGCCCGGGTGGTGCTTGCCGATATCCAGCAGCGTGCGCACGTCGGCCACGTCGGCCCCGCCGAATTCCTCGCGGCCCGTGCCGCCATCGTTGCCACGGTAATTGCTGGCGAACACCAGATAGCCCGCCTGCGCGAAGGGCAAATGGTAACGCAGCAGGCCGGGCAGGGTGAGCATGCCGTAATCGTCGCTGCCGCCGCGGTTAAAGATGAGCAGCGGGTGCGAGGCATGCTGAATGGTGGCAGGCCGCGTGAGCGTGCCGGTCACGTCGAAGCCGTCGCTGGCATAGGTGATGCGCTCAATGGCGACATCTTCAAGCCGCGCATAGCGCTTGGTCACGTTGGCGTGGATGGCCTCGTCATACGTGCCCTCGGGCAAAGCGCGGCGTTCCAGCATGGTCGCCAGATCATGCGGCACGAACGGTTCAAGCATGGCAATGCGCGGGTCGAACAGCATGGCTAGAACAGCTTACCCAACGAGCCGGAAATGCTGTCCATGAAGCTGGGGGCGCGGCCCAGCCCGCAGGCGGGCGTGGCGGTGGTGCTCAGCTTGCACCAGGTGCCGTTGCCGTTGGAGCAGGCCATGCCGGTGATGTTCTGCTGCACGGCGTGCACTTTCAGCGCCTCGCTGAACATGCGGCAGGGCTCGCCGGATTTATTCTTGAAGCTGTTGCCGGGGTTGATGCTGCCGCCGATATCCAGCTCGCTCCACGTATAGTTCTGGCCGTCGGCCACGTTGTTCATGGCGTGGAAGAAATGCTGGCTGTATTGCACGCGCTCGGGCGGGGTCATCTGTGCATACAGATCATTGGTGAAGGCCGAATCGCCATTCTCCACCGTGCGCACGGGGGTGGCCACCTGCACCTTGTTGCCCTTCGCATCCACCACGATGGTGGCGGGGTTGGCGTTTTTGCGCTCGCGCGTCGCCACGTCGTCGCTGGTGAAATAGAGGTAGCCCATGAAGCCCAGCACCAGCATGACCGTGAGGAACAGGTTGCGCGTGAGCAGGAACACCGGCAGCCACAGCAGGTTGAAGCCCATGCGCATGACAAGGCCGAACAGGTTGCTGACGATACGGAAAAGGATCATGGCCTAGCAGTAGCAAGCAAGCGGCGGCATGGAAAGGATAAATCGCCGGATCATTACGCGGCGCGGCCCTGCTGGGCGTGCTTGTCGTTCACGCGGGCCAGCAGCGCGTCGTAATTGCGTTGCTGCTCGGGGGTGAGCGTGGTGGTGGGCTTCGGCTCCACAAGTTTCTTCCACAGCCCTTCGAACGTGTCGGCGGCGGTGGTCATCACGAAGAAGGTGGCGGTGGCCAGCCCTTCCACCGTGGCACGCTTGGCGAAGCTGTCCTTCGCGGTGAAATGCCCCATGCTGGCGTAGGCCGCACGTTTGGTGAAGGTATACGCGCCGATGCCCAGCACCGTGGGCAGCACGCGCACGAAGCCCAGGCGCAGCAGGTTGGGGTCGCTTTTGCCGAAGGTTTCGGTGTGGGTGGGGTGCTTGGCCTGCTGGTAGTCGAAATCCTTGTCAAGCCCGGCTTCATGCTCCAGCGTTTCTTTTTCTTCCGCGGCGCGCGGCTGCACGCGAATGAGCGAGTTCTGCTCGCCTTTCCAGATGCCGCGGCGCACCTGCACGTCTTTGTACAGGCGGTCGGAAAGCTCGAAGAACGAAAGGAACGACAGCACGAACACGCCGGCCTCGGTGAAGCCGCGGCTGCTCTTGCCGAACACCTTGCCCAGCCATTCCTTGGCGGGGGTGATGCCTTTGGCCGCGGCCGCCTCGCTACCCACAAGGTGCGGTGCGAACTTGCCATCGCGCATGAAATGCAGCATACGCTGCTGCCCGGCCGCATGGTTGCCCAGCGTGGTGCCTTTGATCATCTGCTCCGGCGGGCGTTCCTTCAGCGCAGGAATGCCATCGAGGTAGCGGCGGCCCAGCCCCAGCGCGATCGCGCCATAGGGGGTGGAGTTAACCTCTGCCGGGGCGATCTCCTTAATCGTGTCGGCGGCGTTCTTGCCGAAGTTTTGCACTTCGCTGATGGATTGTTCCAACGTGTTTTCAGGATTGAAGAGCCGTTCTTTCGTGTAACGCACGAAGCGCAGCGTACCGCGATAGAAGGTGAACCCCGCCGCGATCATTGCAATGTCGCGCACCGGCGAGCGGGCCAATCCGTTAACGCCTTTGCCGAACTCCGAGGTGGCGTTGGCCGTTTTCTGGGTCAGTTTTTCGAACCCGTGCCACACGCCGGCGGTCGCCAGCCCATAAGGCACGGCGGCGGTGAGGTTGCGCAGCATCTGGTAGCCGACATGGCCCACGGGGCGGGTCGTTACGTCGCGGTGGTTATAAATGAACGTGCCCAGTTTTTTGTCGAACGCCGAGGGTTCGGCCGCGGGCGGCGTGGGTGCTGGCGGTTCCGGGGTGGTGGCGGGGTTCAGCGCGGGCGCGGCCACGGCCTGCTCGGGCAGGGCAGTTGGGGTAGGCGCAAGGCTGGTCACCGGTGTGGTCATGGAATTCCTCATCTCCACCCTAGCAAAAAAGCCCCGAAGGGAATGTGACAGTTGCGTGAAAATCCATTGATTTTCCACAATTTTTGTGCAGTGCGAAAAGGATGGAAAACACCGCGCCAATGGGCTACAAGCCCCTCATTATTCATGTCATTCCCGCGTAGGCGGGAATCTAGTGCCTACCCTAAGGAAAACATGGCTTGGGGTGCGGATGCCCTGGATCCCTGCCTTCGCAGGGATGACGCAACGAAAGTGGACGTGATGAGCAAACCGCGCATTCTCTCGGGCGTGCAGCCCACCGGCAACCTGCATCTGGGCAATTACCTCGGCGCGATCCGCAACTGGGTGGCCCTGCAGGATAGCCACGAGTGCTTCTTCATGCTGGCCGACCTGCACGCCATTACCGTGCCGCAGGACCCCGCCGCGCTCACCCATGCCACGCGCGAAGTGGCGGCGGCCTACATTGCCGCGGGCATTGACACCAGCAAATCGGTCATCTTCCCGCAATCGGCCGTGAGTGCGCATGCGGAGCTGGCGTGGATCCTCAATTGCCACACGCCACTTGGCTGGCTGAACCGCATGACGCAGTTCAAGGAGAAGGCCAAATATCAAAATATTGAGAATCTATCAAAAGAACTGAGCGAAGTAATTGATCGCCACGTTGAAAAGAACATCGAGTTAGTCGATTTTATCGATAGTAATGAGAAATTTAGCTTTGATAAATCCCATAGAGCTCAAAATTTGTTTATGGAATCTTATCACAGAACAACAGAGATCATCAAATTAACGACTGAATATACTAAAGCCACCAACAGAACATTTGATGACGCCAAACTCGGCCTATTCGCCTATCCCGTGCTCATGGCGGCGGATATCCTTGGCTACAAGGCCACGCATGTGCCCGTGGGGGCCGACCAGAAGCAGCATCTGGAATTGGCGCGCGACATTGCGGGCGCGTTCAACCGTGCCTATGGCGAGGATTTCTTCCCCCTGCCGAATCCGATGATCATGCCCACCGCCGCGCGGGTGATGAGCCTGACCGACGGCACCAAGAAAATGAGCAAATCCGACCCGTCGGACTATTCGCGCATCACCCTGATGGACGATGCCGACGCGATCGCCACCAAGATCAAAAAAGCGCAGACCGATTCGGAGCCGAGCTTAAGCTATGACCCCGAGAATCGCCCGTCGGTTTCGAACCTCATCGGCATTTACGCCGCGCTGGAGGGCGGCAGCACGCCGCAGCAGGTGGTGGCGCAGTTCGCGAACCTGAAGACCGGGCAGTTCAAGGCGCAGCTGGCCGAGCTGGCCGTGGCCAAGCTTTCGCCCATCACCACCCACATGCGCGAGCTGATGGCCGACACCACCACGCTGGATGGTATCTTGAAGCGCGGCGCGCAAGCCGCGAACGACGCGGCCCAGCCCGTGCTACGCGCGGTGAAACAACGCGTGGGCTTTTTACAATGCTAGCCGCCATTGCACACGCTGGATACAAACTGAATTTTTGTCATTCCTGCGAACGCAGGAATCCACTTTGAAGGCTTTGTAGGAGATCCCTGCGTTCGCAGGGATGACAAAAAACCACGGATGTGCCCGTGATGAAGGAGTCATGATATGGATAGAGCATTACACATTCCCGAGCGCCTGCGTCGCCTGCGCCGCACCCCGTGGATCCGCGCGCTGGTGGCCGAGCATCACCTGCGGGTGGAAGACCTCATCTGGCCGCTGTTCGTGACCGAAGGCGAGGGCGTGCTTGAACCGGTGGATGGGTTGCCCGGCGTGCATCGCCGCTCCATCGACCAGCTGGTGCTGGCGGCGAAAGAGGCGGCCAGCCTTGGCATTCCGGCCATTGCGCTGTTCCCGGTGGTGCCGCCCGCACTGAAGACCGACGATGCGCGCGAAGCGTTCAATGCCGAGAATCTGTTCTGCCGCGCCATTCGTGCGGTGAAGGCCGAAGTGCCGAACATCGGCATCATTGGCGATGTGGCGCTCGACCCCTACACCACCCACGGGCATGACGGGCTGGTGGGCACAGATGGCGACCTGATGAACGACGAAACCGTCGCCGTGCTGGTGAAGCAGGCCGTGTGCATGGCGCAGGCGGGCTGCGACATTGTGGCGCCGAGTGACATGATGGACGGGCGCGTGGCCGCCATTCGCGACGGGCTGGACGAGGCCGGCTTCATCAACACGCCCATTCTTTCCTATGCCGCGAAATATGCCTCAGCGTTCTATGGGCCATTCCGCGCCGCGGTGGGCAGCAAAAAAGCCCAGCCGCTGGATAAGCGCAGTTACCAGATGAACCCGGCCAACGTGCGCGAAGCCCTGCGCGAAGTGGCGCTGGATGTGGCCGAAGGCGCCGACATGGTGATGGTGAAACCCGGAACGCTGTATCTCGACGTGCTCTACCGCGTGAAGGAGCTGTGCGACCTGCCGGTGTTCGCCTACCACGTGAGTGGTGAATACGCGATGCTGAAGGCCGCGAGCGCCCAAGGCATGCTGGATGAGAAAGCCGCCACACTGGAAACGCTGCTGGCCTTCAAACGTGCTGGCGCAGATGCCATTCTGACCTACGCCGCGCGCGACGTGGCCGAATGGTTGCGCGATTCAAAGTAATTATTCCGAAATCTCGATTTGCGCGTCGCCCGGCAGGTCGATGGTGGTTGTGTTCTGTTCTTTGTAGACCATGTAGCCGCCCACGGCGAGTACGATGACGATGATGGCGATGAGTGCATTGTTGTTCATGGCAATATCCTTGGTGTGATTGATAAGCCAAGAATGCCACAACATATGCGCACCGCGCGATGTGGCGCACCATGCAAAGTCATAAGCAACGCATAAAGAATCGCTTAGAATGCCTGCACAAACAGCGGCATGCAGGCTTTGCTGGCTTGCGAAAGCTGGTAGGTGGCACTGAGCTGGTTGGACGCCGTGGCGGTGGTGCAGCCGTTCCACGCTGCTTTCACTTTGCCCTGCGCGGGCAGCCCGTCATCCATTTTGGTGTCGATGTTCCATTGCTCCGACGGCGTCAGTAACGAATTCGAAGGCTCGCTGTTGGCCGCCTGCACGCCGGTGGAAAGGCGGTTGCCGTAATCGCCGTCGAACACCCACTGGCCACTTTGCGGCAGGGTCCAGTTCCACACGAACCACAGGCTGTTGCTCAGGCGGCCCCGCGGCGAGTTTTCCGTGGTGCTGGAGAAATTGTTGGAACCGTGGGTGATGCCGTCATAGGTGCCTTCGATCAGCCCGGCATTGGCCAGGTGCTGCCAGAAACGGTAGGATTCGTTCGACCCGGTGCTGGGATATACCAGGCCGTCACCATTGCCGTTGCAGGTGAGGGCGCTGGTGCTGGCGGTGGTAACGCAGGTGGCCGGGGTGGCATGCGCCACGCCCCAGAAGCTTTGCGCATTGGCCAT
>QFOX01000039.1 GCA_003241645.1 Azospirillum brasilense
CGACCTGCTGGTGGGCGTGATCTTCATGTTCATGATGCTGATGATGGTGTTCGCCCTGAATTTCAAACAGGCCGAATCCACCAGCGCGAAGGCCGCGGCACGCATCATTCTCACCGAGCAGGTGCGCGCTGAATTGCTGCAAGAGATCGCCCGCCGCATGGAAGCGCGCGGCATGCCCGTGCAGATGGACCTGCAAAGCGGCATCATCCGCCTGCCGGAATCGCTGCTGTTCGCCTCGGGCCAGTGGGAGCTGTCGGCCCAAGGCCAGCAGGTGGTGGCCACGCTGGCGCAGGTGCTGGGCGAGCTGCTGCCATGCTCCACCGTGGATGGCGACAAATCGCAATGCGGCAGCCTGTCGCAGGATGCGCTGTTGGATTCGGTGCTCATCGAGGGCCATACCGACAAGCAGCCCTACGGCGATGGCAACGGCATGACCAACTGGGAGCTTTCGGCGTTCCGCTCCATCACCGTGTACAAGACCATGGTCGTCGCCCAGCCCGCACTGGAACAGACCATCAAGAACCCCAGCAACCAGCCCATTCTCGGCGTGAGCGCCTATGCCGAGCGCCGCCCGGTGGACGCGGTGAATCTCGACCCCAACCGCCGCATCGACGTGCGCTTCAACATGCGCGCGCCCAGCAGCTTGAGTGTGAGTGCGCCCAATGCAGCTGAGTGACGATGCGATCGCCGCACTGGCCGACCATGAAGCGGTGCCGCAGGGCATTCCCCGCCTGATGGATGCATGGATGGTGGTGCAGGCCCAGGGTCGCATCGATAGCGCCAACTTTGCCGTTACCCTCACGCTGGAGCCGACGCAGCATGCCCACCCGTGGGTGGTCTACCGCCGCGAGGGTGCCTTGCTGCATGTGGGCGAACACCGCGTGCGCCTGAGCCCGCACCAGCTGCAGCTTTTCCGCGCGCTGGATGCGATCTGGGCCGCCGGCGACGACGTGGCCGCGCGGCTGGCTGCATGGCCTGCCTTGCATTCGGCCCTGCATGCCAGTGGGGCCGCGCGCATTCGGGTGGCGGGCGAATTGCCGCGCGTGCAGCTGCAGCGCCGCGCGCCGCGGCTGCCGCATCTCTTCACGCGGGTGGCGGGGCGGCTGGTGCCGCTAACAAACGCCCCCAGCGCCCGCTGGGCCATGGGCCGGGCGCGGCGCTATTACCTGCTGGATGTATGATTCGCAACGCGGGGCTTGAGCTTCGCGCTCACCCGCGCTAGGAAGCGGTGAAAATGAATCCAGCAAGGAAGGTGTTGCATGGCTACTGAAGTCTTCATCAAACCGCGCGGCGTGCGCGGGTCGCCCACCATGGGTGCAGGCCAACTGGCCGAGAAAGCCAAAAGCCTCGGCGTGGATGTGATCACCTTCACGCTGGGTGACCTGTTCCCCAAGCCGCAGGAAGATGCCGATATTGGCCAGTGGGTGGCGGCGCTGAAGCAAGCGAACGCCGACAACCCCGGTGCGGCCATGTATGCGCTGCGCAAGGGCGATGCGCGCCGTGGCTACGCCCCGGCGGCGGGCCTGCCCAGCCTGCGCGAGGCGGCGGCCTTCCACTTCACCCGTGACACCGGCATTGCCGCCACGGGCGCGGATGTGCGCATTGGCCATGGCGGCAAGGGCACGCTGACCGGTGCGTTCCGCAACTTCGAAAAACTTGAAGCCCCAACGGTGCTGATGGCCGCGCCCGGCTGGCCCACCAATTACGACGTTTTCCCGGCGGGCACCCGCATCGTGGAAGTGGATACCCAAGGCCGCGGCCTGATGAGTCCCGAGCAACTGCGCGCGGCCCTTGCGGAATTCAAAGAACCGCAGGTCATCTTGGTGAACGCCCCGAGCAACCCCACCGGCGAGAATTACGACGCGGCCGAGCGCGAAGCGCTGCTCGCCGTGGTGCAGGAGCTGACGGCGACCACCACCGTGGTGTTCGACGATCCCTATGGCAAACTGGTGTTCCGCGATGAGCCGTATGACATCACCAAAGTGCTGCAGCGCGGCCCCATCGAGCATGCGCTGTTCGCGCAGGCGCGCATCGCGGTCATTCGTACCGCCTCGAAGGAATACGGCATGGCCGATTCCCGCGTTGGCTGGATGGTGACCAAGAACAAAGCGCTGCTGGAAAGCCTGCAGAACTTCAACGAATCCGAAGCCGGTGGCATCTCGGGTATGGCGCAGGAAGAAGTGATGGCCGCACTGCATTACGGCGATGGGTTCATCACCCGCACGGTGGCCGAGCTGGCGCAAAAACGCCAGATGGTGATCGACGGGGTGGCCAAGCTGAAGCGCGCGGCGCTGAAGGCCCCCAAGGGCACCATCTATAGCTGGATCGATTTCAGCGCCCTGCGTGGCCAGTTCGTGCCCGCCAGTGCGCTGGCGACCGATGCGGCGCGTGACGCGGTGCTGAGCGATGCCGAGAAGAACGCGGGTGGTTTCACCATCGACACCCCGGCGGATATGATGCGCTATCTGGCCTACGTGGCGGGCATTTGCCCGGTGCAGGGCACGCCGTTCCACGCGCCGGGCCTTAGCCTTGCGGATCGTGACTGGCACATTCGCTTCACGTTCTGTGGCGACAAGGCCGAGCTGGCACGCGGCATCGAAAAGCTTCAGCACGCGGAAGCGCAACTTAGCCCGGCCAGCGCGGCCGCGTAACGTTCGCAGCGCTTATTGCATACGATAGGCCGGGCGCTCGTGCCCGGCCTTTTTCGTATCGGCCTTTTTGCCGTGCAGGCAGTTGCATTTCTTTTTCTTCAGGCCACGCTTGGCTTTGATCTCGGCCAGTGCCGCGTCAAAATCATGCTGGTAGGCAGGCACCTGCTTCATGGCGCTGTAGGTCGCGGCCGCCATCATTTTGCCACCGCGAATGTCATGCGGGTAATGCGCGCCGCCGCCAATGCGATTGCCCGCCACGCTCCACGCATGCGCGAAGAACGCATCGCCATGTTCGGGGAACAGGTCGGCCAGCACATAGGCCCAGCTGCCGAAGGTGGTGGTGTGGCCGCTGGGGTAGCCATAGCTGTAGATGGGCTCCACATGCAGCTTCACGGCGGATTCGGTGTACCACGGGCGCGGCGATTTCCAGTAGTCGCGCGCATCGTCGCCAATGCGCCAGCTGTCGGAGGCGACCTTGCGCAGGAAGTCATACAGCACCGGGTAGTTCGCTTCGCTGTACTGCTCGCCGACAACGGGATAGAGCATTTTATCCGGCGTGATCTTGTCTTCGTGCTTGATGGCGGCGATCTGCTCGGGCGTCAGGCTGGCCTGCAGCGCCACGATCTCGCGCACCTCGGCGTTGTATTCCGCGGTGCCTTGCGCGGGCGGCTGCGGAATGCTGCGCGGCGACACGGTGTAACTATCCACGTATTGCGGGGGGTAGGGGTATTTGCTGGCGCAGGCTGCCACCAGCAGCAGGCAGGTAAGGGCTAGGCCACGTTGAACGGTCGCACGCATGAAATCCTCCGTATTTGAGGCCCGCATGCTAGCGAAAAATGCAGGCAACGCAACCCTGCGTGCGTGCAAGGCTGCTATGCAGTGCGCTTAGGCCTTCACCGGCTCGGCGGCGATGTTCTCGCGGCGCAGGTCCATGTAGATCAACACGGTGGCCGACACGTAGATCGACGAGAAGGTGCCGATGACGATGCCCACCGCCATGGCGGCCGAGAAGCCGAACAGCACGTCGCCGCCGAAGCCGATCAGGCCGATGAGTGCGCACAGCACGGTGCCACCGGTGAGGAAGGTGCGCGCCAGCGTTTCGTTGATGGAGAGGTTCAGCACGTCCGGCAGCGGGCGCACCTTGAACTTGCGCAGGTTCTCGCGCACGCGGTCATAGATCACCACCGAATCGTTGATGGAGTAACCGATGATGGTGAGGATGGCCGCGACCGAGGTGAGGTTGAATTCCAGCTGCGTGACGGAATAGAAGCCGAAGGTGAGGATGGCGTCGTGCGTCAGCGCCAGAATGCCGCCGAGGCCGAACTGCCATTCGAAACGGAACCACAGATACAGCATCATGGCGCCCATGGCGGCGACCAGTGCAATGACCGAACCGCGGATCAGCTCGCCGCCCACTTGCGGGCCCACGTAATCCACGCGCAAATAATCCACCTTGGCGCCGTAGCCTTCGTTCAGGCGGTCACGCACGGTCTGGGCCACTTCGCTTTGCTTGGCGTCGCCTTCCGGCTTCAGGCGGATCAGCACGTCGCGCCCATCGCCGATGGATTGCAGGCTGGCATTCTCGGTGCCCGGCGCTTCCAGCAGCGCACGCATCTTGGCCACGTCGGCCGTATCCTCGGTGCGCACTTCCATGACCACGCCGCCGGTGAAATCAATGCCGAAATTCAGCCCCTGCGTGGCCAGCGACCAGGCGGTCAGCCCCATCATCAGGAACGAGATGAGGAAGCCTGCCTTGCGGTGCCCAATGAAATTGAACGTGGGTACGGTGCGGAAGATCTGGATGGGGAAGCGCATGGGCTTACTCCTGATGGGTGTCTTTGGAGGTGGAACCGGGAACCCAGCCGCGATGGACCAGTTCACTTTCTTTTCCACGGGTTTTGATGAGCGATACAATGACCGACAGCGCCAGCAGCGACACCACCACGATGAGCGAGAACTCGGTGCTGATGAAATGCGTGCCCATGTAATGGTTGATGAGCATTTTGCCGCCGATGAACACGAGAATCACCGACAGGCCGTATTTCAGATACTCGAACCGGTGCATGAAGGCCGCGAGCGCGAAATACATGGAGCGCAGGCCGAGAATAGCGAAGATGTTGCTGGTGAAGATGATGTAGCCGTCATTCGTGATGGCGAAGATCGCGGGGATGGAATCCACCGCGAAGATCACATCCGAAATTTCAACGAGCACCAGCACAAGGAACAGCGGCGTCAGGTAACGCTTGCCGTTCTGCAGGGTGAAGAATTTCTCGCCGTCGAAATCCTCCGTCACGCGGAAATTGCGGCGCATGAAATTGACCAGCTTGTTATTGCCCACATCCGGCTCTTCGTCGGCGGCGAGCAACATCTTGATACCGGTGAGCACTAGGAACGCACCAAACAGGTACATGATCCAGCTGAACTGCTGGATCAGCGCCGTGCCCAGCCAGATCATGAGGCCGCGCATCATGATCGCGCCGATGATGCCCCACAGCAGCACGCGGTGCTGGTAAATGCGCGGCACCGCGAAATGGCTGAAGATCAGCAGGAACACGAACAGGTTATCCATCGAAAGCGACAGCTCGATGAGGTAGCCCATGAAGAATTCCGAAGCGGCGGTGGGCCCGCGCTCAACATAGACGAAGGCGTTGAACGCCATCGCAAGGCAGAAGAACACCACGCTACGCTGCAGCGCCTGCTTCACGGTGAGGGGGCTTTTTTCGCGCTTCAGCAGCCCAAGGTCCACGATGAAGGCAGTAGCCACCACCACAAAAAAGACCGACCACATGAGCATAGGCGTTTCCATGATATTCCTTCAACCGCGCAGCGCTGCGCTTAGCTGTAGTAAACCTCTTTATCGAGCGTTTTTTCCGTCGCGTCGATGGTGAGGGTGATGGCGCAATCGCCGGTGATATTGATGGTGGTGCGCACCATGTCCAGCACGCGGTCCACACCCAGCAGCAGGCCAATGCCTTCGATGGGCAGGCCCACCGAATGCAGCACCATGCCCATGAAAATGATGGAGCCGGAGGGAATGCCCGCAGCACCAATGGAGCCGAGCGTGCAGGTGAGCAGCAGCACGGCATAGTCGCCGGTCTGCAGGTCGATGCCGAAGAACTGCGCGAAGAACAGCGCGCAGATGCCGAGGTAAATGGCCGTACCATCCATGTTGATGCAGGCGCCCAGCGGCAACAGGAACTGCGTGGATTGTTCGGACACGCCCAGCTTGGTCTGCAGCTCGCGCATGGCGGTGGTCAGCGTCGCTTTGGAGCTCGAGGTCGAGAATGCCATCAGCTGTGTGGTGACCAGCTTGCGGTAGAACACCAGCGGGTTCACCCGCGCCACCACCGCAATGATGGCGCCGAACAGCAGGTATTGGAACAGGCACGCGGCCAGCACGGCCAGCACCAGCCAGAACAGGATAACAATGATTTCCGAGCCCTGCGTGCCCACGCTCCACGCCATGAAGCCGAACACGGCCAACGGCGCGAGGCGCACGATGTATTCGATCATCTTGAAGATGATCTGGCTGAAATCATACAGCGTCTGGCGCGCATTGGCGGCTTTTTCGCCCATCAGGTTCATGGTCACGCCGAACATGACCGCGAACACGATGATCTGCAGCAGGTGGCCTTCCGCGAACGAGGCGAAGATATTGGTCGAGATGAGGTTGAGCAGGAAATCCTTCACCGTCATGGTGGGGGCGGGGGCCTGGTCCTGCATGCTGCTGGCGAATTCTTCGATGTTCACCTGAAGCCCGACGCCCGGCTGGAAGATGAGGCCTGCCGCAATGCCAATGACCACGGCGAACAGCGCCGTGGAAAGGTAGGCGGCTACGCCTTTGAGGCCCACGCGCTTGAAATTCGCGCCGTCACCCATGCTGGTGATGCCGGACACCAGCGCCAGAAATACCAGCGGTACCACCACCATCTTGATGAGGTTGATGAACACGGTGCCAAGGAGCTTTAAGTCATTGGCGAGTTCAGTATTCCCTTGAATGGCAAAGCCGGTGATGATGCCGAGGATGAGGCATATCACTACCTGTTGCCACATTCGAAGCCCGAATACGGTGAATTCCTTAACGTCGGCACCTGCCATGATAATGGGTCCTCCCTGAATAGGGGGTTAGAAAATGGCGGCCACCATAGCAGCGCAACTTACTTTTGCCAGCGATTTTCGTGGCTTGCCGTGCGTTGCAGCATAACTCTATGGGGGCACAGGCTTTTTGCGCTGGAAACAGCGTGTTTTTAGGAACATCGCTTGGATTTGCAGGCCCATGTAACTACAACTTAGATAACCCCCATGTAAGGTAAGCCTGTGTATCCGCCCCAGAATCCCCCCGCGAAACCCTCAAAGAAAAAATGGCTGCTGTTCGTTGGCGGCGCTCTGGCCGTGGGTGGCGCGATCTACATGCTGGGCGGACTGGGCAAGGAAGAAGCCGCCCCCAAAGGCGGCTTTGGCGTGCCCGTGGAAACCGCCATCGTCACGCCGAAGCGCCTTCAGGTGAATATCGACGCGGTGGGCACCCTTGTGGCGAATGAAATGGTCATGCTGCGTCCGGAGATCGCCGGGCGCATCACCGATGTGTTGTTCACCGAAGGCCAGCCCGTGAAAAAGGGCGACCCGCTGTTTCGGATCGATGACCGCATGGCCCGCGCCGAGCTGAAGCAGGCCGAATCGAACCTGCAGCTGGCCCGCCTGAACTATGACCGGTTCCGCAAGCTTTCTTCCACCGGGGCGGCCACCAAGCTGCGCTACGACGAAGCCCGCGCCGAGCTGGGGGTGAATCAGGCGAATGCCGACCTCGCGCGCACCCGCGTGGAATACATGACCATCTCCGCCCCGTTCGATGGGGTGGTGGGCCTGCGCAGCGTCAGCCCCGGTGAATATGTGAATGTGGGGCAGGAACTGGCCAATTTCGTCAGCTACGACCCCATGAAAGTGAACTTTACCATTCCGGAAACGCAGGCCTCGCAATTGGCCGAGGGCCAGACCATCGCCATGACGGTGGAAGCGTTGCCGGGCAAAACCTTCGAGGGCGTGGTCTACGCGCTCGATCCCCAGCTGGATGTGAATGGCCGCGCCGTGAACCTGCGTGCGACCATCCCGAACCCGGAGAATATCCTGAAGCCGGGCTTCTTTGCGCGCATTGCCCTGAACGTGGCCAATAAAGAGAACGCGCTCACCGTGCCGGAAAGCGCCATTGTGCCGCAGGGCAACACCAAGCAGGTGTTCGTGGTGGGCGAAGACCAGACCGCCAACCTCGTGACCGTGGAGCTGGGCGAACGGCTTGCCGGTGAGGTCGAGGTCGTTAGCGGCCTGCAGGCGGGCGATATGGTGGTCACCTCGGGCCAGATCAAACTGCAGCCCGGCGCGAAAGTGACCAACACCACCAAAGCACCGGAAGCGAATGCAACGGATGCCGCGACACCGCCGCCTGCGGCAAGCGAGGCCGAGGCGTCGCACGCTGCCGAGCCTGCGCCAGCGAGCGCACCCGTGGAGGAGCCCCAACCGAATGCGCAAAGCGACACCACCGCCCCTGCCGCCCCCGCTACGTTTGAGGGGATGATGGATGTGCCCGCTGATGAGGGCGCGGATGATGATGCCGCCGCAGAACAAACCCCGGCCGAGCCGGTAACGACAGAAACGCCGCCTGCGGCTGAATAAGGAACGCGTCCGTGAAAGCTGCTGAGATTTGCATTCGTCGCCCGGTCCTTTCGGTCGTGATCAACCTGCTGATCGTGCTGATGGGGCTGGTTTCCTATGACCGCCTGACGGTGCGCGAATACCCGAACATCGACGTGCCCGTGGTGACGGTGACGACCAACTACCTCGGGGCCTCGGCAAAGATCATTGAAACGCAAGTGACCAAGCCGCTCGAGGATTCGCTCTCGGGCATCGAAGGCATCGATTTCATCAAATCCATCTCGCGCTCCGAACAAAGCCAGATCACCGTGCAGTTCCGCCTCAGCCGCGATGCGGATGCCGCCGCCAGCGACGTGCGCGACCGCGTGGCCCGCGCCATTGGCCTGCTGCCTGAGGAGGTGGATGAGCCCATCGTCGCCAAGGTCGAGGCGGATGCGCAGCCGATCATGTGGATGTCGCTGAACAGCGACACGGCCACCCAGTTGGATGTATCGGAAACCGCCGACCTTGTAGTGCAGGACCGCCTGCAGGTGCTGCCCGGCGTGGCCAGTGTGCTGCTGTTCGCCGAGCGCCGCTATTCCATGCGCGTGTCGGTGGATCGCGAGAAGCTGGCCGGCTTCAACCTGACGCCGCAGGATGTGGAGAACGCCCTGCGCGCGCAGAACGTGGAAATTCCTGCAGGGCGCATTGAATCGCTGCAGCGCGAATTCACCGTGCTCAGCCAGACCGACCTGAACACGCCCGAGCAGTTCCGGCAGGTGATCCTGCGCGAATCCGAGGGCGGCCATCTTGTTCGCCTTGGCGAGGTGGCGGATATTGGCTATGGCCCGCTGGAGGAGCGCTCGCTGGTGCGCTTCAATGGCAAGCCCTCCATTGGCCTTGGCGTGGTGAAACAATCGGTCGCCAACCCGCTGGAGATCTCCTCGGCCATTCGCACGGCGCTGCCCAGCATCCAGAAAGACCTGCCGCAAGGCATGAACCTGAGCATTGCCTATGATTCGTCGGTGTTCATCGATGAGTCGATCAAATCGGTGTTCCACACCATCGTGGAAGCGACCGTGCTGGTGGTGCTCACCATCTTCTTCTTCCTGCGCACGCTGCGCGCCACGCTCATTCCGCTGGTGACCATTCCGGTGTCGCTGGTGGGCGCACTGGCGCTGATGTACCTGATGGGCTTCTCCATCAACACGCTGACGCTACTGGCGCTGGTGATCGCCATCGGCCTGGTGGTAGATGATGCGATCGTGGTGCTCGAGAATATCTATCGCCACATGGAAGAGGGGATGGATGCGGTGCATGCCTCGGTGAAGGGCATGCGCGAGATCGGCTTCGCTGTCGTCGCCATGACCCTGACGCTTGCCACTGTGTTCGTGCCGGTGGCGCTCACCCCCGGGCGCACCGGGCAGCTCTTCATTGAATTCGCGCTCACGCTGGCGGGCGCGGTCATCATCTCCGGCATCACGGCGATCACGCTGTCGCCCATGATGTGCTCGCGCATTCTTAAGGCCACGCACCTCAGCGACGAGCCCAAATGGTCGCAGCGCATCGAGGGCTGGATCCGCCGGCTGGAGGCCGCCTACACCCGCACGCTGAAACGCATCATTGGGCGCCGCAAAATGGTCATGCTGGTGGCGGCGCTCACCTTCGTGGCGGCAGGCGTGCTGTTCTCGGGCCTGCAATCGGAACTGTCGCCGGCGGAAGACCGTGGCGTGATCTTCGGCATCGGCATGGCGCCGGAAGGCTCGACCATCCAATACGCCGACCAGTATGCCCAGCAGATGGAAGCCATCTTCGACCAGATCCCCGAGAAGCAATGGCGCTTCATTGCGGTGGGGTTCCCGTTCGTGACGCAGACCTTTACCGTGACCGGCTTGAAAGAATGGGGCGAGCGTGACCGCTCCAGCTTCGACATCATTCAGGAAATTTCGCCCAAGCTGTTCGGCATTCCGGGCACGCTCAACTTCGCCATCAACCCGCAATCGTTGGGGCAGGGCGCGCGCAGCCAGCCGGTGGAAGTGGTGATCCAGACCACCGCGAGCTACGAAGAGCTCGATGCGATGACCAACAAGATCCTTGCTGAGCTGCGCAAGAACACCGGCCTGATGACGCCGGATACCGACCTGAAGCTGAACAAGCCGGAACTGCGCGTGACCATGGACCGCGAGAAAATGGCGAGCATGGGCATCGACATCGCCACCGTGGGCCGCACGCTCGAGACCATGCTGGGCGGCCGCGAGGTGACCCGCTTCAAACGCGGTTCCGAGCAATACGAAGTGCTGGTGAAAATTGCCGATGATAAACGCCGCACGCCGAACGACCTGACGGCGATCTATGTGCGGGCGCGCAATGGCGATATGGTGCCGCTGAACAATATCGTGAAGCTGGAGGAGGGCGTTGCCCCGCGCGAGCTGAACCATTTCGACAAATTGCGCGCCGTGACCATTACCGCCAACCTCGCGCCCGGCTATGGGCTTGCCAAGGCCCTGTCGGACATTGAGGCCGTGGTGGCGCAGGTGGCCCCCAGCGCCACCATCGACTATGCAGGCAACAGCCGCGAATTCAAGGAATCCAGCGCCAGCATGGGTATGATCTTCGCACTGGCACTGGCGTTCATTTACCTCGTGCTGGCCGCGCAGTTCGAAAGCTGGCGTGACCCCATGGTCATCCTGCTCACCGTGCCGCTGGCCATGGCGGGCGCACTGCTGTTCATGACCTTCACGGGCGGCACCATCAACGTGTATTCGCAGATCGGCCTTGTGGCACTGATGGGGCTTATTTCCAAGCACGGCATCATGATCGTGGAGTTCGCCAACCAGCTGCAGGAGCGTGGCCTGAGCCAGCTCGATGCGGTGGTCGAATCCGCATCGCTTCGCATGCGCCCCATTCTCATGACCACCGGCGCCATGGTGCTTGGTGCCATTCCGCTTGCACTGGCCAGTGGCGCCGGTGCCGAGAGCCGTCAGGCCATCGGCTGGGTGATCGTGGGCGGCATGACCGTGGGCACCATCTTCACGCTGTTCATCGTGCCCACCTTCTACCTGCTCATCGCGCGCCAGCACACATTGCTGGTGATCGATGAAGCGCTGATCGCCGCGTCCTATGGGCATGATGATCATGGTGGCCACGGTGGTGGCCATGGCCCCGCCAGCCCGGCGGCACCCGTGGCCCCGCAGCAGCCGCCCATGCCACCGGCACCGCCTGCCGCGGCCGTGCCGCACGCGGTGGAGCCGATGCATGGGGGCTATGTGGACCCCGAAACCCCGCCGCAGCGGGGCAGCTTCGAAGAGATCTAGAAAGAAAAAGGGCACCCAGTTGGGTGCCCTTTTGTTTTTGATGCTTCGCCGGTCCGTTCGTCTAGGCGGTCAGTAGACCGCCTCAGCCATGAGCTAGCGAAGCGAAGGGAGCGCAAGGCTCCCTTCAAGAACAAACTACTTCGCGTCGTCGAACAGCTTGCCGAACTCGCGCTTGGTGCGGTTCTTCCAGTGGCCGCGGTGGTACGCATCGCTCACCATCAGCGGCAGCACCGAACCGGCCTCGGCGAACACCATCTGCTCCAGCGCGGTGTCTACCTTGCCCCAGCTGCATGCTTCTTTCAGCGTGCTGCTGCTGCAGGCGCCGTCGCGCACGTCGGCCACGGTGATCTGCACGGCGTAGGCGTGCATGTCGGCTTCCTTGCCGAGGATCTCGGCGCACACCACGGTGTCCTGCGTGAAGTTCTTGGGCACGCCGCCACCGATCATCAGCAGGCCGGTCTTGCCCGCTTCGATCTTGATGTCGGTCAGTTCGCGGAAGTCAGCGATCGCATCCAGCATCATGTGCTTCTTGGGGTTATCGACCTGGTGCTTCACCAGACCGAAGCCCGCCGAGCTATCCACGAAGGCCGGGCAGAAGATGGGGATGTTGTGCTCGTAGGCCAGTTGCACCAGCGAGTCTTTTTTCTTGGCGTTGCCAGCGGCCAGCCATTTGCCCATCTCGCGGATGAACTCGCGCGAGCTGTAGCCGCGCGGCTCCAGCTTGTTGGCGATCTCGAGGATGGTGTGGTCGCAGGCCTGCAGCTCTTCCTCGTCGATGTAGGTATCGTAGATACGGTCGATGTAGAGGTCGCGCAGGTATTTGTCGTCCTGGCCGGAAGCGCTGCCATGGTAGTGCTTGAAGCCGAGGGCTTCGAAGAAGTCCATATCCACGATGGAAGCACCGGTGGCCACGATCGCGTCCACCATGTTGTAGCGGATCAGGTCGGCATAGAGCTTCATGCAGCCGCCGGCGCTGGTGCTGCCCGCGATGGTCAGGATGATGGAGCAATCCTTGTCGGCCAGCATCTGGTTGTAGATGCCGGTGGCGCGCGCGAGGTCGCGGCTGGTGAAGCTCATGTTCGCCATCTGGTCGATGATGGGGCGGGCATCGAAGCTGGCGATGTCGATATGCTCGACGGTCTTTTGCAGCAGCTGCGCTTTGTCGTTCGATTTGGTCTTGCTGGCTTGCGCGGTCATGGTTTTCTCCTTGGTCTTCAAAAGAAAGCCCCGGCGCGGCGTTGTCGCCGGCCGGGGCGTTGTTTGTTTGGGTAATGTTACGCGATGGCGGCTTCGTACGCCACTTCGCGCGGTTCTGCAAGCGGTGCGTAATGGCTGAGCAGGGGCTCATCCTTCACGATGACCGATTGCGTGGCCGGGGCGAAGCCATTGAAGCGGGTGGCCATGGTGCGCCCGTAAGCGCCAAGCTGGCCGATCTCAATGTAATCGCCTTCCTTGATGTCGGCGGGCAGCATGAAGGGGCCCTTCATGAAGTCCATCGTATCGCAGGTGGGGCCATACAGGCTGAAACCTTCCTGCTCATCGGTCGTGGCCTTGCGGTTCAGCAGCTTGCACGGGTAGAGCCATTTGGGCACGCCCGCGTCGAACAGCGAACCGTAGGTGCCGTCGTTGATGTACAGGAAATTGCCCTTACGCAGTTCCACACGCACCAGCACCGAGCCGGACTCGGCCACCAGCGCGCGGCCGGGTTCGGCCAGCAGGCTGCAGCCGTGCTGCTTCACAATGTCGCGCGTCGCGTCGTGGATGGCGGCGAAGTAATCGGCCATCGGCGGCGGGGTCATGCCGGGGTACACGCTGGGGAAACCACCGCCCACGTCGAACGAGTCGATGCGGATGGCCGAAGCTTTCACCACCTGCTTGGCCAGCTTGATGGCCATTTTGTACGCGTCCGGGTGCATGCACTGGCTGCCCACATGGAAGCACACGCCGGTATGGGCCGCCACCGCGCGCACGTCGGCGAGCAGGATGGCCGCATCGGTCTGGGCTGCGCCGAATTTATCGGTCAGCGCCAGTTCGGCGTAGGTGTTCGGAATGGCCAGGCGCACATGCAGGCCCAGATCATCGGCGTAATCCGTTTCGGCGAGGATCTTGTTCAGCTCGTCCTGGCAATCCAGCGAGAAATGGCGCACGCCATAGGTGTAGTACGCCTCGCGGATGGCTTTGCGCGACTTCACCGTGTGCATGAAATAGATCTCGGCGGTGGGGAACAGCCCACGCACCATGGCCACCTCATGCAGCGATGCGGCGTCAAAACGGCGGATGCCATGCGCCCACAGGTCCTTGAGCACATGCTCGTCCGGGTTGGTCTTGACGGCGTACATGACGTCGCCCTTGAACCCGGTCAGGAACGTGTCCACCGCGCGTTTCAGCGCGTGCGGGCGATAGAGAATTACAGGCTGTTCGGGCTGTAGATACTTTACAGCGGAATCGGGCGAGTTGTAGCTTCGCATGTCATAAACCCTCATTAGTACGTTAACCAAAACGCACCAGCTAAACCTTGCGACGGATTTATGACAGCAGTGCCAAGGTCACCTTGCTGGATCGGCTTTCAGTCCGTTCATTGGCGGACTTGGCCTACCCCTCTAGGGATCTCTACACGCCATGGGACTTAGCGGCTGGGTCCAATTATATACGGTGGGGGGGGTTGTAAAGTAAAAATTTTATTACGCATTCTAACGCGCTTATGTTTTTGGCCTATGCATGGCGCAAATGCGACCATTGCGGGTTTTCAATGGCTCAAAAATTTTTTTTGCCGGGGCGGGCGCGACCCCCGCATGCTGCAATGCATTGTAAAACCGCCATGAACAGCAATTGAATAAAATGTTTTATAAATATTGAGGTAAAACAGGTGTAAATAGTTAATCAATCATTAACTTTTGCGGCGTAATGCTGGTAGTCCACCCACAGGAGAAATTCCCCATGGCCGCTCAGTATACGGTTGCGTCGTCCAGTGAACTTACTTCGGTATTATCGCAGCTTAAGGGTGGGGAAACGGTGTACCTGAAAGCGGGGGATTACGGCAACCTGACCCTCACGGGAAAATACGCCAGCACGGTGACCTTCACCTCGGTGGATGCGGATCAGCCCGCCACGTTCAACATGATCACCTTCAACGGTGCGAAGAACATCACCATCGATGCGGTGAAGGTGGACCTGCAGAACCACCCGGCCGAAGCCTACAAGGATGTGGGCGTGCGCATCAGCAATTCCAGCAATATCGAGATCAGCAATAGCGATGTCAGCTCGAATGCTTCTTCGCAGAATCCCATTTCTACCAACGGCATCTATGTGCGCGGCAGCAGCAATGTGGTGCTGGATAATAACAGCATCAGTGAGTTCGGCTGGGGCTCGGTGGTGCAGCAATCCAGCAACGTGGTGGTGTCGAACAATACATACCACGATAACCTTGGTGATAATGCCCGCTATGCGGCGGATATCAGCAATATCGTGGTGGAGGGAAATACCTTCTACCCGCCCGCGCTGGATAACCCGCTGAACACCCACCAGGACAACATCCAGTTCTGGACGACGGATGCCACCCGCGACAGCACCAACATCGTGGTGCGCGGCAACACCATTTACAATTACACGGAAAGCACCGTGCAGAATATTTTCATGCGCGGTGATTACCTGAACAGTGCCGACGGGCTGACCAACGAATTCCGCTACGAGAACGTGACCATTGAAGGCAATGTCATCGTCAGCAACCATGCGCATGGCATTACCATTTCCGCGGCCGATGGCGTGACCATCCAGAACAACACGGTGCTGTATGCCGGGCTCGAGGCGCACCCCGATGCGGTGAACGTGCCGAAGATCAACGTATCATCTTCTACCGGCGTAACGGTGGTGGATAACGTGACCAACGGCGTGAATATCAGCGAAAGCAGCGCGCAGGGCGCGGTGGTGCAGGGCAATATCATCGTGGATCGCCATGACTCGGATTCGCCGAGCTACACGGGCAACCTGTTCGTGAACGGTGACCAGAACCAGTTCCCCACCGCGGCGGATCTGGTGCCGCTGCCGGGCGGCCTGCTGGATAAGGGTAACGGCGATTTCGTCGGCGCGCTGCAGGTCGCACCTTCGCCCACGGATGTGACGGCGCTTGCCAGCGTCAGCAGCGCACTGGTGGATGGGCATTTCGTCTACAGCTTCGATGCGGGCGTATCCCTCGGTGTCGCGGGCGCCGCGCTCGACGGCGCGAGCTACAGCTGGAAATTCGCCGATGGCACCGTGCTGAAGGGCGAGCACGTGTCGCACGCATTTGCCACGCCGGGCCAAACGGAATTCACCCTGACCGTAACGGACGCGCAGGGGCGCAGCGATAGCTTCGTGCGCGAATTCACCGTGCGCGATACCACGGTCGTGCAGCTGGATTTCGAACAGGGCGCGAAGGACCTGAGCGGCAACGTATCGGGCGTGGGTGTGGCCAACCCCACCTACGTGGACGGGCCCTATGGCAAAGCCCTGCACCTTGCCGGCGGTACCGACCGCGTGACCATCAACCGCGCCGACATCGACCTTGGCGGCACGGGCCAGTTCAGCTTCTCGACCAGCCTGCAGCTTGACGCCGGTGCGACAGGCCGCATGACCGTGCTCAGCGACCATGGCAATTGGGGGCTATACCTGAATCCGGTCACGGGCGTTGCGCAGCTGGCCGTTGCCTCGAAATTCTATAGCTTCCCTGCCAGTGCCGCCCTGGCCGATGGCCAGTGGCATGACCTTGCATTGACCATCGATGCTTCAGGCACCACCCTGTATGTGGATGGCAAGGTCGCCGGGGTGCTGGCCGCCAACGAAACGCTGCTGGGCCTGATCGACGAAGCCGGGCGCTATGGCTACTCCGTGGGCGGCACGCCGTGGGGCAATGCGTTCCAGGGCAGCATCGATAACCTCACCATTTTCAGCAAAACCCTCAGCGCCAGCGAAGTTCAGGCGCTGCACAGCCACCAGCCACCCACCCCGGAAGTGGGCGTGGAACTGAAAGGCGATGCCAATGCCAATACACTGCAAGGCACGGCCTATGCCGACCATCTCTATGGCGATGCCGGGCGTGACCGCATTGAAGCAGGCGCGGGCAACGACCTGCTGGATGGCGGCGTGCATAGCGACACGCTGCATGGCGGTGCGGGCAACGACACGCTGGTCGGCGGGCACGGCAATGATATGCTCACCGGCGGTGCGGGACGCGATGTGTTCGTGGTGAAGGACATCAACCACAGCGCCGGGGCGAATTACTATGGCAAGGCTGCGCCCGTGCAGGGCGACCTGATCACCGATTTCACCCATGGCGAAGACGTGATCGACCTGCGCGCGACCGGCTACCACAGCCTCGTGGAAGCAGGGCAGGCCACGCAGGTGGGGCAGCTGGAATACAGCGTTACCAATGCGGGCACGGTACTGTACGACCCGTTCTCGAATTTCGCGATGACGCTGCAGGGCGTGGCGCAATTATGGCAGGACGATATCAGCTTTGCCGCGCAGCCCAATCCCGGCCTGCAACAGCGGGCCGATGGCAGCTTCGTGCTGGATGTGAAAGAGAGCTTCGCGAAGCAAACGCTGGATAGCTACGTGGTGCAGACCGGCGATAAGGCCGACGCGATCTCCATCCAGAATTATGAGGGCGATGTGGTGGCCACCGGCGGCGGCAACGATGTGGTGCGCACCGGGTTCGGCAACGACACGCTCTATGGGGGCGATGGAAACGACAGCCTCTACGGCGAAGCCCATAACGACGTGCTGCATGGCGGGGCGGGCAATGACCTGCTCAATGGCGGCCAGCATAACGACGTGCTGTATGGCGGGGCGGGGGCGGATATTTTTCAGTTCAGCAAAAACTTCGGGCAGGATGTGATCAGGGACTTCGAGGCGGGCAGCGACGTGATCGAACTGCTGGGCACCGGGCTGTTCAATTTCGAGGCGGTGCAAAGTGCCACCGTCTATGATCTTGCCAGTGCCACGGCCGTGATCAAGGCGGCGGATGGATCATCCATCACCGTGGTGGGGGTGGATCGCCCGTTCGACCAGGCGGATTTCCGTTTCGGCTAAGTGCTGTTCCGCACGGCATAAAAAAAGGCCCACATCGCTGTGGGCCTTTTTGTTTGTGCGGCGCGTGGCCTATTTCTGCAGCACGGGCGGCAGGTGGGAAACGCCCATCTGGAACTCGCCCATATCCTCGAAGTAATCGGCGCTGGTCTTCACCGTCGGCACCTTCACCGAGTTGTTGTTGGTGATGAACGCGTGGTACGGCAGCTTGCGCACATGCGCGAACAGGATGGACGCGGCAAGGAAGAAGGTCAGTGCCGAAGCCAGGAAGAAGCCATAGCCGTAGAACTTGTAGCCAAGGTTCATGAACACCAGCGTGAGGATGGTGTTGCTCACGAAGTAGAAGAAGAAGATCCACATGTTCGATTTGCGGCAATCGAAGTAGCTGAGGATGATCGTGGTGAACAGGATGAGCACCTGGAAGAACGCCCCCAGCACGCCAAGGCGGAACATGCCCAGCTGCAGGAAGAAGATATTCAGCTTCTCGAAGATCTGCGGTGCCAGCAGGATGATAAGGAACGCGATGATGCCTTGCAGCAGCATGACGTTGCGGCCACCTTCGATGATCGAATCCATGATGAGGCCATGGAACTGCTTGATACGGCGCAGGCTGGCATGCGCCAGGATGTTGCCATAGAAGCGGCGGTAATGGTGGAAAAAGTTGGTCTCGATGGCGAACACGAACAGCGCCAGCGAAGGCAGGATGCTCATGGCGGCCATGAACATGGCGGAGTCATAGTCCGGGAAGAAACGCATTTTGCTGGGCAGCTGCGTCGCCTCGGGGGCGTACCACATGATCCATTTGTCGATCCACAGCGCGGCGTTGAAGAAGAAGCCGCCCACGGCCAGTTCCCAGTATTTCGCCCAGAATGGCTTGGTCGCGAATTCGGTGGTCAGGCGATACGGGTATTCCGCAAAGATGCGGCCCGTCAGCATGAACACGATGATGGCAA
>QFOX01000040.1 GCA_003241645.1 Azospirillum brasilense
GAGGAAGAATCCATCAGCGATCTCGCGATCTCGCAGGAAGAGCGCGACCTGCTGAAGAACATGATCCATTTCGGTGAGCTCACCGTGCGCGACATCATGGTGCCGCGTTCCGACATCATGGCCCTGCCCAAGCAGGTCAGCTTCGATGAGTTGAAACGCCACGTGATCGATATCGGCCACACGCGCATTCCGGTGTACGATGATTCGCTCGACCATATCGAGGGGTTCATCCACGTGAAGGACCTGTTCCCCCATCTGGCGAAGGACGAGCCGTTCGACATTAGCCGCGTGCTACGCGAAACGTTGTTCGTGCCGCCCAGCATGCGCATCGTGGACCTGCTGCTGAAAATGCGCGTGTCCGGCTGCCACATCGCCATCGTGGTGGACGAATATGGCGGCACCTCCGGCATGGTGACCATGGAAGACCTGTTCGAGGAGATCGTCGGCGAGATCCAGGACGAGCATGACGATGCCGAGGACCGCAACACGCCGCGCCGCCTCGGCCATGATGTGCTCGAGGTGGATGCGCGCATCGAGATCGGCAAGCTGGAAGAGGCGCTGTCCGACACCATCAACCGCGACGACGAGGACGATTTCGACACGCTGGGCGGCTACATCTTCTCCACCCTCGGCCGTGTGCCGGTGAAGGGCGAGGTGCTGAAGTTCCACCCCCGCTACAAGTTCGAGATCATTGCCGCCGATCCGCGGCGCATCCGCCTGGTGCGCATTACCCGCCTGCAGGATGCCGCCTAACTGTTGCGGTATCGAAACAATATGCTGCAATGCAGCGTTATTTGTGGATGGCATCCATTTGTAACTTTACGCCCAAAGGGTTAGTTGCGTTTATGCGCGCATGAAAACGCGTGCTGAACATGGGTTCTACCGTTTGCGCCTGCTCGATGGATGGCGCGCCCTGCTGACCTGCTTCCTGACGGGGGCACTCAGCGCGCTTGCCTTCGCCCCGTTCGAATACTGGTTCGTGCTGCCCGTTGCCCTGCCACTGTTCTATGTGCTGCTGGATGCTGCCGCCGCGCGCCGCCATGCACTGCTGCGCGGCTTTGCCTTCGGCTATGGCTATTTTATGGCCGGCACATGGTGGATCGCCAACGCCCTGCTGGTAGATGCCGAGAAATTCGGCTGGTTGTTGCCCATTTCCATTGGCGGCCTCAGCGCCGTGATGGCGCTGTGGTTCGCGCTGTTCGGCTGGCTGGTCTGGTGGCGGCGCAGTGGCCATGCCTATTGCGACGTGCTGCGCTTTATCGTGCTGTGGGTGGCGATTGAATATCTGCGCACGCTGGGCATGTTCGGCTTCCCGTGGAACCTGCTGGGCTATGCGGCGTTCGCTTCGGGCCGCGTGGTGCAGCTGGCGTCGCTGGTCGGCCCCTACGGGTTGAGCCTGCTGTTGCTTTCGCTGGCCTTGCTGCCGGTGGTGTGGGCGCGCCCGGGCATTGGCGAGCGCGCACGCATGGTGCACAGTGCCGTGGCGCTGATCGCGCTCATTGCGGCCTATGGCTACGGCATGGCGCGCACCCCGACCGATGCGGCGATGACGCAAACGCGCCTGCGCGTGGTGCAGCCAAATATTCCGCAATCGCAGAAATGGACACAGGATGGCCGCATCGCCTCGCTGCGCATCCATGACGAACTGACCCATTTGAACACCGACGCGCCCGTGCCGGATGTGGTGGTGTGGTCGGAAACCGCGATGCCGTTCACCGTGTATCAGGACAGTGAGTGGCCCGCACGGCTGGCCAACATGGCACCGCCCGATGGCGTGCTGCTGACCGGGGCGGTGCGCGCCGATGACAGCGTGAGCCCGCGCAAGGTCTGGAACAGCCTGATCGCGATCGATGCGACCGGCGAGCTGCGCGGCAGTTATGACAAGCACCAGCTGGTGCCGTTCGGCGAATTCGTGCCGCTACGCAACGTGCTGCCGCTGGATAAGATCACCCCCGGCGATACGGATTTCTCACGCGGGCAGGGCGCCTCGACGCTGCGCATCGCGCAAGTGCCGCCCTTCAGTGCGCTCATTTGCTACGAGATCATCTTTCCGTGGATCAGTGTGGCGAAAGCCGACCGGCCGGATTGGATACTGAACGTCACGAACGATGCGTGGTACGGCGATTCGCCCGGCCCCTACCAGCATTTCGCTATGACGCGCATGCGCGCGATCGAGCAGGGGCTAGCCGTGGTGCGTGCTGCCAATACGGGCATTTCCGCGGTGATCGATCCCTATGGCCGCGCGGTGCGTAAGCTGCCGCTTGGGGTGCGCGGCGTGATCGACCAGGCATTGCCCGCGCCGCTGGCCCCCACGCTGTACGCACGCATGGGAGAAACAACGGTGCTTTTATTACTTTTATCCCTTTGGTTATTTACCACTTATTGCCTATGTCTTAAAAGGTCTTAACAAAAAGTTTAATTTTCTTGCAACTATACGTCGGACCGATTAACGCTGCGCCGAATGGTTGTATCTTTATTTTACGATTCACGGTATATTGGTCTGTATGAGCACTCCCCATCCTGTTGACGTCCATGTAGGCCGTCGCCTGCGCCTGAAGCGCACCATCCTTGGGCTTAGCCAAGAGGCGGTCGGCAAAGAAATCGGTGTAACCTTCCAGCAAATCCAGAAATACGAGCGCGGCATTAACCGTATGGGCGCCAGCCGCCTTTATGATTTTGCACGCGCATTGCGTGTGCCCATTTCGTACTTTTTCGAAGGCTTCGGCGATTACGCGAACGATGAACTGAACGCCTACGCACTGGGTGAACCCGCGGCGCAGGGCTACGAGCACGAGCAGGTGAATAACCGTGAAACGCTGGAAGTGATGCGCGCGTATTACCGCATCAAAAGCCCGGCCGTGCGCAAGCGTATCATCGAGCTCATTAAAGCCATGGCCGATGAAAATAGCGACGACAAAAAAGCCAGCTAACGAATTTTTCATTAGCAATTTGCCGCAGGCCGATTAAACACAAGGTCACTTGTGGGCATTTCGTGCTTGGCGGCCACTCTTCCGGTCTAAGCGATTGATAGCGGCAACTCTGCGCGCGAATGCTCCGTTCACCTTATCCTTGGGCACGCACCATGAACCACGCGCTAAACAGCTACATCTTCACCAGCGAATCCGTATCCGAAGGCCACCCCGACAAAGTGTGCGACCAGATCTCCGACGCCATCGTGGACGAGGTGCTGCGTATCAACCCGGAAGGGCGCGCGGCCATTGAAACGCTGGCGACGACTAACCATGTGAGCATCGCGGGCGAATATCGCGGGGCGGATAGCCTCACGCGTGGGCGCATGAACGACATCGCGCAGGAAGTCATCAAATCCATCGGCTACGATCAGGAAGGGTTCGACTGGCGCAAGATCGATTTCATCAACCATGTGCATGCGCAATCCGCCGACATCGCCATGGGGGTGGATGCGGGCGACCACAAAGAAGAGGGCGCGGGCGATCAGGGCATCATGTTCGGGTTCGCCTGCACCGAAACGCCGCAGCTCATGCCCGCCACGCTGTATTATTCGCACCGCATTCTTCAGGCATTGTCGCAGGGGCGGCGCGATGGAAGCTTCAGCCAGCTGCGCCCCGATGCCAAAAGCCAGGTGAGCCTTGAATACCGCGACGGCAAGCCCGTGCGCGCCACCAACGTGGTGGTCAGCACCCAGCACACGCCAGATATTTCGCAAGCCGAGATCCGCGACATCGTGCGTGGGGTGGTGGCGTCGGTGCTGCCGCAGGGCTGGGCCCCGGCCGAGGAGAACCTGTTCGTGAACCCCACCGGCCAGTTCATCATCGGTGGGCCGGATGGCGACACCGGCCTGACCGGCCGCAAGATCATCGTGGATACGTACGGTGGTGCGGCCCCGCATGGTGGCGGTGCGTTCAGCGGCAAGGACCCCACGAAGGTGGATCGTTCGGCTGCCTACGCGGCGCGCTACCTTGCCAAGAACGTGGTAGCCTCCGGCCTTGCCGAGCGTTGCACCATCCAGCTTTCCTACGCCATTGGTGTGGCGCGGCCCATGTCGTTCTACGTGAACACGCATGGCGCGCAGAATGTGGATCAGGCCAAGCTCGAGCGTGTACTGCAGGAACTGGTGGACCTGACGCCGCGCGGCATCCGCACGCACCTGAAACTGAATCGCCCCATTTACCTGCCCACGGCAAGCTATGGCCATTTTGGCCGCGAGCCGGGCGCGAATGGTGAATTCAGCTGGGAGAAGCTGGATCTGGTGGATGCACTGCGCCGGGAGTTCGGGATCAGTGCAGCCGCGTAAGCCAGAATTCCTTTCGTCGTTCGGTCGCAATCGGGGCAAGTCCCTGCGCCCCTACCAGCAATCGCTGGTGGATGATTTGTTGCCGCGCATCACTGCCGCGGGTATGCCCGACATGGCCGGTTACACGCAGTTGGCGCTTGAGATCGGCTTCGGCGGCGGCGAGCATTTACTGGCGCAGGCTGCGCACAACCCCGACACCTTGTTCATCGGCGTGGAGCCCTACATCAACGGCGTGGCGAAATGCCTTGCGGGCATCGACAAGCAGAAGCTGGGCAATATCCGCCTGAACACGCAGGATGCGCGGTTGCTCATCAAGGCCCTGCCGGATGCGTGCCTGGACGCAGCGTTCATCCTGTTCCCCGACCCGTGGCCGAAGGCGCGCCACAATAAGCGCCGGCTGGTAAATCTGGAAACGCTGGCTATGTTGGCGCGCGCACAGAAGCCGGGGGCACGGCTGCTCATCGCTTCGGACCACGAGGATTACTGCGTGTGGATCCTTGAACACCTTGCCGCCACGCCGCATTACCGCTGGACCGCCGAGGCGCAAGCCGACTGGCTGACGCCGCCCGCGGATTGGACGGAAACCAAATACCAGCGCAAGACCACAGCGCAGGGGCGGCCCCCGCATTTTTTCGAGTGCGTGCGCGTTTAGTTTAGCGCGCGTGTTTGGTGGTGGCGTAATTGATAAGCCCTGCCACCGCACTGGATGGCAGATCCAATATCAGCAATTTGGCGACCTCTTCGGCCTGCCGTGAATCACGGCCGCGCTCGTCTTTCGGCAGGAACGGCTTCACCAGTGGGAAAATGGCGTTCTGCAAGGCGGGCAGTGCCGAAGGTGCCACGCGGTTGACCACCGCGATGCTGCCCAGTGAAATCGCCAGCCCGGCCGATTTACCGAACACGGCGGTTTTCAGGCCGTGCCGGTCGAACCGCCCTTCAAGGGCCATTTGAATGGGCACATGGGCGGCAAAGCCCGTCGCCACCATGGTGGCGCCCTTGACCAGCAGGGATGCGCGCGTGTGGGCCGCGGCTTTCAGTGCGGCTTCCTGTTCGGCGTTTTGTGGGGGAGTTTTCTTCGCCATGCCGGGGTAGATGGCCGTATCCTGCACGTAATTCGTAAGGCCGCGCAGCGGGCCGGGGTGGTGCTGCATCAGCCAGATGCTGCCCATGCTGACAAGCGTGCTGGCGCCTTCGGCAATGGCGATGGAGGGGGCGGGGCCTAAACTGTTCGTTGCGGGGTTCATAGCATGCCGTTGGCATGGCCGCGGGCATACGCCTATTCATGCGCCCTGTCCGTGACAATTTCGTGAACCTCGTGTGAACATCGCGTGAATGCGGGGTGGGAAGTGTAAATTTTTTGGTTGCGCCGATGCCGTTGGCAGGCTAGTAAGCACCAACATTCAAATACATCCGACAAGAGGTGGCCCCAAAAGGACCGCCTTTTTTGTTGCCCGGAGATGCCTATGGCCACCTTGGTGGAACAAATTGAGAAGCTGCTCACCCCCTCGATCGAGGATCTGGGGTTCGTGGTGGTGCAGGTGAAGCTGATCGACGGCAATAAAAGCCGCCTGCTGCAGATCATGGCCGAAAAGCCCGACGGCACCATGAACGTGGATCACTGCGCCGAGATCAGCAACCATGTGAGCGCGATCCTCGACGTGGAAGACATCATTCCCGGCATGTACCGGCTGGAGATTTCCTCGCCGGGCATCGACCGTCCGCTGGTGAAGCGCGCCGATTATGAGAAATACCTTGGCCACCTCGCCAAGATCGAACTGACGCTGCCGGTGGCCGGCCGCAAGCGCTACACCGGGGTGCTGCGCACGCTGGTGGGCGACACGCTGACGCTGGACGTGGACGGCAAGCCGGTGGCCCTTGAACTGACCGATATTCAGGCCGCCAAGCTGCTGCTGACCGACGAATTGATTGCGTTGGTAACGGGCCAGCAAATGCCCGGCACCAAGAAGAAAGCAAAAAAATAAACCTGTTAACCTGCGGGTCACTGAAAAGCGGTGACCGGCAACCAAGGAGACGACAATGGCTGTACCCCAAGTAATTCATGGCAGCACCGAGATGCTGCAGATCGCCGATGCAGTGGCGCGCGAGAAGAATATCGAGCGCGATCAGGTGCTGGAAGCGATGGAGAACGCGATCCAGATCGCGGGCCGTAAGAAATACGGTGCCGAGCATGACATCCGTGCCGTGATCGACCGCAAGACCGGCGCCATCTCGCTGCACCGTGTGATCACCGTGGTGGAAGAAGTGGACCCCGAGCTGGTCGCCCAGCAGATCACGCTGGCCGATGCGCAGAAGAAATACAAAAACCGCAGCGACCTCGAGCTTGGTTCGGAAATCCGCGACGAACTGCCGCCGATCGATTTCGGCCGCGTGGCCGCGCAGACCGCCAAGCAGGTCATCGTGCAGAAAGTGCGTGATTTCGAGCGCGACCACCAGTTCGAAGAGTTCAAAGACCGCGTGGGCGAGATCGTCAACGGCGTGGTCAAGCGCGTGGAATATGGCAACGTGACCGTGGATTTCGGCCGCGCCGAAGCCGTTATCCGCAAGGACGAGCTGATCCCGCGGGAAACCTTCCGCCCCGGCGACCGCATTCGCGCCTACATCTTCGACGTGCGCCGCGAGAAGAACGGGCCGCAAGTGTTCCTGAGCCGCACGCGCCCCGAATTCATGGCGAAACTGTTCATGCAGGAAGTGCCCGAGATCTACGATGGCATCATCGAGATCAAGGCCGTGGCGCGTGACCCCGGCAGCCGCGCGAAGATCGCCGTACTCTCGAACGATTTCTCGGTGAACCCGGTACTGTCGTGCGTGGGTGTGCGCGGTAGCCGCGTGCAGGCCGTGGTCGGCGAGCTGCAGGGCGAGAAAGTGGATATCGTGCAATACGCCGAGGATCCGGCCACCTTCGTGGTGAACGCGCTCTCCAGCGCCGAAGTATCCAAGGTCGTGATCGACGAGGATTCGGGCCGCATCGAAGTGGTGGTGCCCGACGACCAGCTGAGCCTCGCCATTGGCCGCCGTGGCCAGAACGTGCGCCTTGCCGCCCAGCTGACCGGCTGGAGCATCGACATCCTCACCGAGGAGACCGAGTCTGAGCGCCGCACGCAGGAATTCAACCGCCTGTCGGAGCTGTTCGTGGAAGCGCTGAACGTGGAAGAAGTGATCGCGCACCTGCTGGTGACCGAAGGCTTCTCGAGCGTGGAAGAAGTGGCCTACGTGCCGGTGGAAGACCTTGCCAGCATCGAAGGGTTCGACGAGAGCGTGGCCGAGGAACTGCGTAACCGTGCGCAGGAATATCTCGACACCAAAGAGGCCGAGACCACCCGCAAGCTGAAAGAGCTGGGCGTGGAAGAAGCGTTCATGAAGCTCGAAGGGCTGAACCTTGAGATCGTCGAGAAACTGGCGAACGAAGGCATCAAATCCATCGATGATTTCGCGGGCCTCGCCACCGACGAGTTCTTCGAGATCGTGCCCAAGTCCGGCCTTGGCCGCGACGAAGTGGAAGCCATGATCATGAAGCACCGCGAGGCGTGGTTCTAGGCCATCGCCATAGCGAAGTGAGGAGTATCCATGCGTGACGATGAAGAAACAGGGCCGCTGCGCACCTGCATCGTCACGCGGGATGCCAAGCCGAAAGAAGAGCTGATCCGCTTCGTGGTGGGGCCGCAAGGCCAGCTGGTGGCCGATCTTTCCGGCAAATTGCCGGGTAGGGGGCTGTACGTGACCTGCTCGAAGCTGCTGCTGGCCGAGGCGATCGCCAAGCGCCTGTTCAGCAAGGCCGCCAAAGGGCAGGTGAGCATTCCTGAAACACTGGTGCCCACGCTGGAGCAGCAATTGCTGCGCCGCGCGGCCGATGCGCTGTCGCTGGCCCGCAAGGCCGGGCAGGCCGTGACCGGCTACGAAAAAGTGCTGGAAGCGGTGAAAACCGGGGAAGCCGCGGCGCTGGTGCACGCGGCGGATGCATCGCCCGATCAGGTGCGCAAGCTGCGCGACGATGCGCTGCCCACCTTCCGGGAACTTCCGCGCGATGTACTGTGCCAGGTGCTGGGTCGTGAAAATGCCGTGCATGTGGCCGTAACCCAAGGGCCTGCGGCGGCATTTTTTATCGAGTCTGCGCGCCGTTTCGCTTTATTTCTGGCGTGAACGGTGCTAAACGCACCACCTCTTTCTAGAAAACCTTAAGGAATACGAATGTCCGACAACGGCAATAACGGCAAAAAAGACGCCCTCAAACTGACGAGCCCGAGCACGCTTTCGCTCACCAAAACGCTGGAAGCCGGCAAGGTGAAGCAGAATTTCCAGCGCGGCCGCAGCAAGACCGTGACCGTGGAAGTGAAAAAGACCCGCACCTTCGCCCGCGCGCAGGGCGGCATGGTGGAAGTGGACCGTGGCGCATCGGAGGCCACCAAGCAGCGCCTGCTCAGCCAGGCCGAGCGTGAGGCGCGCCTGCGCGCCCTGCAACAGGCCGAAAAAGCCGCCGACGAGCGCGAGCAATACAAGAATTTCGAGCCGGAATTCGACGATCGTGACGATGAACAGGACGATGCTGCCGTGGCGCAGGAGCCTGTTGCCGAAGCCGACGAGGCCGTGCAGGCCGAAACCGCAGGCGAGGCCGCGGCCCCGGCAGAAGCCAAGCCTGTTGCCAAGCCTTCCGTGCTGCGCACGCCGATGGACGAGCTGGCCGCCCGCAACCTTGAGCGCCTCAAGAACGCCCCGTCGAACGCCGCAAACGTGGCGGCGAAGCCCGCTGCCGGTGCCGTAAAACGCACGCCGAACTTCGGTGCGCCGCGCGTGGCCGGTGAAGCCGAGGCCGCTGCCGAGAAAGCCAAAAAAGCCCGCACCAGTGGCGAAGAGGAATACCGCCGTTCGGGCAAGCTGACCATTTCCCAGGCGCTGGGCATGGATGACGAAATTAAAATGCGCTCGCTTTCCGCCGTGAAGCGCCAGCGCGCCAAAGCCCATAAAAAGGGCCATATCATTCCGTCCAGCCAGCAGGAAAAGATCGTGCGCGACGTGCAGATCCCCGAGGCCATTACCGTGCAGGAGCTCGCCAACCGTATGGCCGAGCGCGCGGTGGACGTGATCAAGGAGCTGATGAAGCTTGGCACCATCGCCACCGCCAACCAGGCGATCGATGCGGATACCGCCGAGCTGATCGTGGAGACCTTCGGCCACAAAGGCCGCCGCGTGAGCGATGCGGATGTGGAAGAGCATCTCGTGGAAGATAACGACACCGACGAGACGCTGCGTGCGCGCCCGCCGGTGGTGACCATCATGGGCCACGTGGATCACGGCAAGACCTCGCTGCTGGATGCGCTGCGCGAGACCGACGTGGTCGCGGGCGAGGCCGGTGGCATTACCCAGCATATCGGCGCCTATCAGGTGGAAGTGGCCGGTGGCCAGAAAGTGACCTTCCTCGACACCCCGGGCCACGAGGCGTTCACCGCCATGCGTGCACGCGGTGCGAAAGTGACCGACATCGTGGTGCTGGTGGTCGCGGCGGATGACGGCATCATGCCGCAGACGCAGGAAGCGATCAGCCATGCGAAAGCCGCAGGCGTGCCCATCATCGTGGCCGTGAACAAGATCGACAAGCCGGATGCCGACCCACAGAAGGTGAAGACCGCGCTGATGAACTATGACCTCGTGCCGGAAGAATTCGGTGGCGACATCATGGTGGTGGAAGTGTCGGCGAAGCAGAAGCTCAACCTCGACAAGCTGCTCGAAGCCATTCTGCTGCAAGCCGAAGTAATGGAACTGAAAGCCAACCCGGACCGCCGCGGTTCCGGCTCCGTCGTGGAAGCGCGCGTGGACAAAGGCCGTGGTGCCGTGGCCACGCTGCTGCTGCAACGCGGCACGCTGCGTGTGGGTGACATCATCGTGGCGGGGGCCAGCTATGGCCGCGTGCGCGCGCTGATCGACGACAAAGGCAACGACGTGAAAGAAGCCGGCCCCAGCGTGCCGGTGGAAGTGCTCGGCCTTGACCTGCCACCGGAAGCGGGCGACGAATTCGCTGCCGTGGAGAACGAGAAAGCCGCGCGCGAAATTACCGAATACCGCCGCGAAAAAGAGAAAAAACGCGTGGTGGCCGCCAACACCAAATCGGTGGATCAGCTGTTCGCCATCGCGGGCAAAACGGCTGCGAAAGAGCTGCCGATCATCATCAAGGCCGACGTGCATGGCTCGGCCGAGGCCATCGTGGGCTCGCTGCATAAGTTCCATGACGAGGAAGTGAAAGTGCGCGTGCTGCTCTCGGGCGTGGGTGCCATCACCGAGTCGGACGTAACGCTGGCGCAGGCCACTGGCGCACTTATCCTGGCGTTCAACGTGCGCGCCATGCCGAAGGCGAAAGACCTCGCCAGCGCGCAGAAGGTGGATATTCGCTACTACAGCATCATCTACAACCTGATCGACGACGTGAAAGCCGCACTCTCGGGCCTGCTCTCGCCGGAGCTGCGCGAGGACTTCATTGGTTACGCCGAGATCCGCGACGTGTTCAACATCACCAAGGTCGGCAAGGTTGCCGGCTGCATGGTGACCGACGGCACCATCAAACGCGGCTGCAAGGTTCGCCTGCTGCGCGACAACGTGGTGATCCACGAAGGCACGCTGAAAACGCTGAAGCGCTTCAAGGACGAAGTGAAAGAAGTGAAAGCGGGCTTCGAGTGCGGCATGGCGTTCGAGAATTACGACGATATCCGTCCGAACGATATGATCGAGTGCTTCGAAGTGCAGTCGCTCGCCCGCACGGTGGAAACCAAGACCGCTGAGCAACAGGCAAGCGCTTCATAATACTCCTACCCCGTGAAGGGGTGGAATGCAGGGGGAATCATGCCGCAGGCTTCATCGCGCCCACCTACCCAGCGCCAGCTTCGTGTTGGCGAAGAGCTGCGCAATGCGCTGGCGCAAATTTTCGCGCATGGCGAAACCCATGTGCCGGTGCTGGATTCCAGCTCCATCACCGTGTCGGAAGTGCGCATCAGCCCGGATCTGAAGAACGCCACGGCTTACATCATGCCGCTGGCCGCCAAGAATAAAGAAGCGGTCATGGAAGCGCTGAAGGAAAATGCGGGCCGCATTCGCTCGCTGGTGGGCAAGCACGTGGTGCTGCGCGCCATTCCGCGCATCGGCTACAAGCTGGACGTGAGCTACGAGACCGCCAACCGCATCAACGAACTGCTCAACAGCGACCGCGTGCGCGCGGATGTGACCAAGCCGGCGACGGATGAATAAGCCGAAGCTGCCGCGCCAGCGCATCAATGGCTGGATCAACCTGCATAAACCGCTGGGCATGAGCTCGGCGCAGGCCGTGAACAAGGTGAAGTGGCTGCTGCGGCCCGAGAAGATCGGCCATGCGGGCACGCTCGATCCGTTGGCAAGCGGGGTGCTGCCGCTGGCGCTGGGCGAGGCCACCAAATGCGTGAACCTGTTGATGGACGCGCGCAAGACCTACCATTTCGCCGTCACCTTCGGCCAGCAACGTAATACGGACGATGCGGAAGGCGAGGTAGTCGCCACCAGCGCGCACATGCCCAGCGAGGCAGATATTCGTGCCGTGCTACCCCAATTCACGGGGCGGATCGAACAAACGCCCCCCGCATATTCCGCCATTAAGGTGGACGGCAAACGTGCCTATGCGCTGGCGCGCGCCGGTGAAGCGGTGGAAATGAAATCCCGCGAAGTCACGGTTTATGCCCTGAATCTGCTGGATTTTGATGGGCAGGTGGCGTCGTTCGAGGCGGTGGTCAGCAAGGGTACCTACATTCGCAGCCTCGGGCGCGATCTGGCGGTGGCGGTGGGCAGTGTGGGGTATATCAGTCGGTTACACCGTGCCGCCGTAGGTCCATTTGCGGATGCTGACGCGATTTCACTGGATTTTATTGAAGAAACAATCCATAACGCCCCCGCAAATGCTGGTGAACTGGCGTTTGTGATGCCGCCGAGCGTGGCGCTGGACGACATCCCGGCGCTGACATTCACGGCACAGCAGGTGCAAACCCTGCGCCACGGGCAACAGGTTCTGTTGCCGCCCATGCCCGATACGCCGCTGGCCGGTGTGCTGTTGCAGGGGCAACTGGTGGCGCTGGTGCGGGTGGAAGGCAATCACGCCATCACCCAGCGCATGCTCAACCTATGAACCCGATGTCGCATAGAAAGTACGACCATGACGATCACTGCTGAACGCAAGCAAGAAGTGCTTAAAGAACATGCCACCGCCAAAGGTGACACCGGTTCGCCGGAAGTTCAGGTGGCCCTGCTCACCGAGCGCATCAACAACCTGACCGACCATTTCAAGACCCACCAGAAGGACCACCACTCGCGTCGTGGCCTGCTGAAAATGGTAAGCCAGCGCCGCAGCCTTCTCGACTACCTGAAGAAGAAGGACGCCAAGCGCTACATGGCTCTGATCGAGAAACTCGGTCTGCGTAAGTAAGCGTAAACCTTAGCGGCTTGACCGCTTAGGTTCCGCTTATCCCCGCGAAGGCGGGGATCTATGTGGCCTCTCCTGCGGGTGATGGCACTAGATTCCTGCCTTCGCAGGAATGACAAATAAAAGAAGGCCCGCAATGTGCGTCAGCGGGTTTTGTATTGAAGGAAGAGATGCACACAGGCTCCCGCCTGACGGAATCGCGGAAGATATTTTATTTTAAGCGGTCGCTGCCTTCATGGGGAAGGTGGCTGTGGGATGGGGGAAAAGATAAAAGGAATACACATGTTCAATATTACCAAAAAATCCATCGAGTGGGCTGGCCGCACACTGACGCTTGAGTCGGGCCGCATTGCCCGCCAGGCCGATGGCGCCGTCCTCGTGACCTATGGCGATACCGTGGTGCTCTGCGCCGTGACCGCTGCGAAAGCACCCAAGCCGGATATCGACTTCTTCCCGCTGACCGTGAACTACATCGAGAAAACCTACGCGACCGGCAAAATTCCGGGTGGCTTCTTCAAACGTGAAGGCAAGCCGAGCGAGAAGGAAGTGCTTGTTAGCCGCCTGATCGACCGCCCCGTTCGCCCCATGTTCGCCGAAGGCTTCTACAACGAAGTGCAGATCGTGTGCACCGTGGTGAGCCATGACCTTGAGACCGATTCGGACATTCCCGCCATGATCGGTACCAGCGCGGCGCTGGCCATCTCGGGCGTGCCGTTCCTCGGCCCCATCGGTGGCAGCAAAGTGGGCCGCGTCGGTGGCCAGCTGGTGCTCAACCCCACCAAATCGCAACTGCTTGAATCCGACCTCGACCTCGTGGTCGCGGGTACCCGCAGCTCGGTGCTGATGGTGGAATCGGAAGCGAAAGAGCTGAACGAAGAGCAGATGCTCGAAGCCGTGATGTTCGGTCACAAAGGCTTCCAGCCCATCATCGACCTCATCATCAGCTTCGCGGAAGAATGCGCGAAGGATGCATGGGAACATGTGGCCCCGGAATACGATGCGGCGCTCGTTGCCGGCATCAAAGAAGTCGCCGGTGCAAAACTGCGTGAAGCTTACACCAAGACCGTGAAGCAAGAGCGCGTGGCTGCCATCAACGAAGCCAAAGCGGCGGCGAAAGAGAAATTCGCTACCGGCGCAGAAGGCGCACCTGGCGAGAAACTCGTTGGCACCCTGCTGAAGAAGATCGAGCAGGACATCGTTCGCAGCGCGATCGCAAAAGACAAGCAACGTATCGACGGCCGTAACCCCGAGCAGATCCGTCCCATCGTGGTGGAAGCTTCGGTGCTGCCGCGCACGCACGGTTCGGCGCTGTTCACCCGCGGTGAAACGCAGGCTCTGGTGGTTGCCACCCTCGGCACCAGCCAGGACGAGCAGCTGATCGACGCGATCGACGGTTCGTACGACGAGCATTTCATGCTGCATTACAACTTCCCTCCGTACTCGGTGGGTGAAGCTGGCCCGCTGCGTCCGCCCGGCCGCCGCGAGCAAGGTCACGGCAAGCTGGCATGGCGCGCTGTGCGTCCGCTGCTGCCGACGAAAGAAGAATTCCCGTACACGCTGCGCGTAGTATCGGAGATCACCGAGTCGAACGGTTCGTCCTCGATGGCGACCGTGTGCGGTGCTTCGCTTTCGCTGATGGATGCGGGCGTGCCGCTGAAGGCCCCCGTGGCCGGTATCGCGATGGGTCTGGTGCTGGAAGGCACCGACTACACCGTGCTGTCGGACATCATGGGCGACGAGGATCACCTGGGTGATATGGACTTCAAAGTAGCCGGTACCACCAACGGTATCACCGCGCTGCAGATGGACATCAAGATCCAGGGCATCACCGAGGAGATCATGAAGGTGGCGCTGCGCCAGGCGAAAGATGGCCGCATGCACATCCTCAACGAGATGAGCAAGGCACTGACGGCAGCTCGCCCCGAGCTGTCGCAGACCGCACCGCGCATCACCACCATCAAGATCCCGGTGGACAAGATCCGCGAAGTGATCGGCTCGGGTGGTAAAGTGATCCGCGAGATCACTGAGACCACCGGCACCAAGATCGACATCGGCGACGATGGCACCATCCATATCTTTGCGACCACCGGCGAAGCCGCCGATGCCGCCCAGAAATGGATCGAAGGCATCACCGCCGTGCCGGAGATCGGCAAGATCTATGACGGTAAGGTTGTGCGCATCGTTGATTTCGGTGCGTTCGTGAACTTCCTCGGCGGCCTCGATGGCCTCGTGCACATCTCCGAGATGGCCGACCACCGCGTAGAGAAAGTGACCGACGTGATCAACGAAGGTGACAAAGTAAAAGTGAAGGTGCTTGAGATCGATGGCCGTGGGAAGGTTCGCCTCTCCATGAAAGTGGTCGATCAGGCAACCGGCGAAGACATTTCCGACCAGTACGAAATGGCCGGCAAGTCGATGCGCCGCAAGCGTGGCAAAGGCGAGGGCGAAGCCCAGGCCGAAAGCGCGTAGCATTGCTATGGATGTAGGGGCGGCAGTTGCACTAGGGCTTATCGGTGCATTTGCCGCCCTTATTCTTTGGGCGCTTGTCTATAAAGCAATTGGTAATGCCAAGGCCCATCTCGCGATCCGCTTTGAAAAGCGCACCTACCATTCGGGCGAAACAATCGAAGGTAGCGTGTCGGGTGCGGCACGTAAGAATATGGATAGCGAAGGTTTGCACGCCGTGCTGACCAGTGCGATACGCGGTAATGCAAATGGCGTATCCTATCGTGAAGAGCGTGAGATCTTCGGACCACGCCAGTTGATGGCAGGTCATGCATTTCAAGGCCGGTTCCAATTCACCGTTCCCTATGCAGAGGACATGCCCAACCCATTTGCAGCATTGGGCGAAAGCGTCCAATTAAAAGGTATGCAGATCGATCTGGACGCGTGGCAACAGCAATTGCTAGCAGCAAATCATTGGCGCATTCAGGTTACGCTTGCCGCAGTTGGGGCAGATGCGGTGCGCACCGTTCCCATCTCGATACGGTTAAAACCTCGTCAGCCAGAATAAAAAAAGGCCCGCTTGCGCGGGCCTTTCTCATTCTAGCTTTGCAGCTAAAGCCTAGAGGCCACCCAGGATCGGGAGGAGCGGCTTTTTAGCAGCGGGCTTCTTAGCGGCTTTTTTAGCAGCGGGCTTCTTAGCAGCTACTTTTTTCGCCGGAGCTTTTTTAGCTACGGTTTTTTTAGCAGCGGCTTTTTTCGGAGCTGCTTTTTTAGCAGCAGGCTTTTTCGACTTCACAACTTTCGTTGCGGTCTTTTTAGCTACGGTCTTCTTCGCAGCGGGTTTTTTAGCAGCTGCTTTTTTCGCAGCGGGTTTCTTCTTGGCTACAGCCATGGTGGTCTCCTAAAAACAAGTTAACAACACCATCTTCATAACGTGATTCAATTCTGCGTTTCCACGATTGACTGTTTCCTGCTGCAAAAAACGCGCGCGAATTTTTTCGCCGTGATTATTTTTGTGGCACGCATGCAACAAACGCATGTGTGCATCGCGCTGCACACAACGTCGCATCATCACGCACGATGAAAAAAAATCAGCCGCGCTTTTTCAAAAGTTCAGCGATGAGGAACGCAAGCTCCAACGATTGCGATGCGTTCAAACGCGGGTCGCAATGCGTGTGGTAGCGGCTGGCGAGATCAAGTTCGGAGATCGCCTGCGCGCCGCCGATACACTCGGTCACGTCCTGCCCGGTCATTTCGAAATGCACACCGGAACCATGCGTGCCTTCGGCATCATGGATGGCGAAGAACTTGCGCACCTCGGCAAGAATGTCGGTGAACTTGCGCGTCTTGTATCCGTTCGGCGATTTGATGGTGTTGCCGTGCATCGGGTCGCAACTCCACACCACGTGGCGGCCTTCTTCTTTCAGCAGGCGCACCAGCGGCGGCAGGAATGTTTCGACCTTCTCGGCGCCCATGCGCGAAATGAAAGTGAGGCGGCCCGCTTCGTTCTCGGGGTTCAGCACGTCGCACAAACGAATGAGGTCTTCTTTCGTCATGCTGGGCCCAACTTTACAACCGATCGGATTGGCCACGCCACGCAGGAATTCCACGTGCGCATCGTCCGGCGAGCGGGTGCGATCACCGATCCACAGCATGTGTGCGCTGCCCACGAAATGTTCGCCGCTGGAATTGTCGCGGCGGGTAAGGCACGCATCGTAGTTCAGCAGCAGGGCTTCGTGGCTGGTGTAGAACCGCGCTTCGGAAAGTTCCTCCGAACCCTCTAAGTTCATGCCCGTGGCGTTGATGAAGGCGAGGCAGTCATTGATGCGTTCCACGATCTGCGTGAAATGTTTGCCCTGCGCACTTGCGCCCACGAAATCCATGTTCCATTTCGCCACGCGCGGCAATGCGGCATAGCCCGAGCGCGCGAGCGAACGCAGGAAGTTCAGCGTGGCGGCGGACTGGTAATAGGCATCCACCAGGCGTTGGGGATCGGGCACGCGCTGGCCGGCTTCGAATTCCATGCCGTTGACCATGTCGCCACGGTAGCTGGGCAGCTCGCAACCATTCTGGGTTTCCATGCCTTCCGAACGCGGCTTGGCGAACTGGCCGGCAATACGGCCCACTTTCACCACGGGCGAGCCCGCGCCATACATCAGCGCGATGGTCATTTGAATGAGCACGCGGAAGAAGCTGCGCAGGTTCTGCTCGTTGAATTCGGCAAAGCTCTCGGCGCAGTCGCCGCCTTGCAGCAGGAAAGCGTTGCCATGGGCAGCGGCGGCCAGCTCGCGCTTCAGCGCGCGCACCTCGTCGAAGCTCACCAGCGGCGGCACTGATTGCAGGGTGCGCTCCACGCCCGCCACGGCGGCTGAATCGGGATAGACCGGCTGCTGCTTGATGGGCTTGGCGCGCCATGAATCCAGCGCCCAATCGGTGGTGGTTGCCTGCGGAGTGATCTTTTCTACTTTTGCCATAACGTAATTTCTTGCATTGCGGGTGCGTTAACCCTAGGAAACGTGCGGTATATCTAGGGATGAGAGTGGCCAATGTCCAGTAGTATCGACGCAGAACATACGATCGCCTTCATGGGCGTGGAGGGGGCCAATGCCGACCTGGCCTGCCGCCAGAACTACCCGTATATGCGTACGCTGCCGTGCAATTCGTTCGAGGATGCGTTCGCCGCGGTGAGCGAAGGCCGGGCGAAATACGCCATGATCCCCATCGAGAACAGCCAGGCTGGCCGCGTGGCCGAGATCCATAACCTGCTGCCGCGCACGGCGCTGCAGATCGTGGCGGAGCATATCCAGCCGGTGGAGCACCATCTCTATGCGCTGCCGGGTACCGCGCTTGAGGAGGTGAAGGAAGTCTATTCCCACCATCAGGCCTTGCTGCAATCGCGCGGGTTCATTCACCAGCACAAGCTGGAGCCGAAGATCCACGACAACACCGCCACCGCCGCGCGCGACGTGGCCGCATGGGGCGACAAAACGAAAGCCGCCATCTGCTCCAAGCTGGCGGGCGAACTGTTCCAGCTGGAATGCATCGCCCCGTCCATTCAGGACGCGGACGATAACGAGACGCTGTTCGTGGTGCTCTCGCGCGAGGCGGAAGACGTGCCCGAGGGCGCCAAGGTCATCACCAGCGTGTTCTTCACGG
>QFOX01000041.1 GCA_003241645.1 Azospirillum brasilense
CGCGCAGAAATATTTCGGCGCCGACCAGTTCGAGATCATCTATCCCAGCGTCAGCATGCTGTGCGAACCGCCGGTGGCGGTGGTGGATACGGTAGTCGATAAACGCGGCACGCGCGACGTGGCCGAAACGTATCTCGAAGGGCTCTATGATGCCGCCGCACAGGCGATGATCGCGCGGCATTTCTTCCGTCCGGTCACGCCGCAGGCGACCAGCCCGCTTCCGGCGCTGGATGCCACGCGTCTGGTGCGCATTGGTGAGCTGGGCGGCTGGAAGAGCGCGCAGGCCGAGCATTTCGCCGAGGGCGGAAGCTTCGACCGCTTCACGCTGCGGGGGCAGGAATGAAGTTCAAACTCCCCCTCACCCGCACGGCGGATTCGGTGCTGCCCGGCTACCGGCTTTGCATGGGCATTACGCTGGGCTGGCTCATGGGCATTGTCATCCTGCCACTCGCGGTGCTGCTCATCTCGCTCACCCAGTACCCGGCCGAAGCCATGCTGCGCACGCTGGCCAACCCGCGCGTGCAATCGGCGTTCACCTTAAGCATCGGCGCATCGCTGCTGGCGGCCATCATCGCTACGCTGCTGGGGGTGCTAGTGGCGTGGGTGCTCACGCGCTACCGCTTCCCCGGCGCGGCCCTGCTGGATGCGCTGGTGGACATGCCCTTCGCGCTGCCCACCGCCATTGCGGGCATCGCGCTTTCGGCCATTTACGCGCCGGATGGGTGGATCGGCCAATACCTCGCGCCGCTGGGCATCGAGCTGGTGTTCAACCGCGCTGGCATCGTGCTGGCATTGGTGTTCATCGGCATGCCGTTCGTGGTGCGCTCAGTAGAACCCGTGCTGGCCGAGCTGGATAAGGAGCTGGAAGAAGCCGCCGGTTCACTGGGTGCATCGCGCCTGCAGGTGTTCCGCCACGTCATTCTACCGCACATGGCACCGGCGCTGCTTTCCGGCTTTGCCCTCGCCTTCGCGCGGGGCCTGGGCGAATATGGCTCGGTCATTTTCCTCGCCGGTAACGTACCCGGCGTGTCGGAAGTGGTGCCGCTGGCCATTATTACCGCGCTGGAAAGTTATGATATGGCGGGCGCCACCGCCATGGCCGTGGCCATGCTGCTGCTTTCCTTCACCACGCTGTATGGGTTCAACTGGCTGCAGCACCGGCTGCGCCGCGGCATGGGGGCAGGCGCATGAGCCGCGCGATCACCGAATCCGCGCCCATGCGCATCGGCCTGACGGCGCTTGCCGTAGCGGTGCTGGTGCTGCTGTTCGCCCTGCCGGTGCTTGCCGTGTTCGTGGAAGCGCTCAGCCGGGGCAGCGCGGTCTTCTTCGCCGCCCTCACCGAGCCGGATGCCCGCGCCGCGATCCGGCTGACCGTGCTGGTGGCCCTCATCGCCGTGCCGCTGAATCTCGTGTTCGGCGTGGCGGCCAGCTGGGCCATCACCAAGTTCCAATTCCGCGGCAAACGCCTGCTGCTCACGCTCATCGACATTCCGTTCTCGGTGTCGCCGGTCATCTCCGGCCTTATCTACGTGCTTGTCTATGGCGCGCACGGACTCATCGGCAGCTGGCTGGCGCAGCACAACATCGAGATCATCTTCGCCGTGCCGGGGCTGCTGCTGGCGACGCTGTTCGTGACCTTCCCGTTCATCGCGCGCGAGCTCATTCCGCTGATGAACGAACAGGGCACCGAGGAAGAAGAGGCCGCCATTCTGCTGGGCGCCAGCGGCTGGCAAATGTTCCGCCGCGTGACGTTGCCGAACATTCGCTTGGGGCTCATCTATGGCGTGCTTATTTGCAACGCGCGCGCCATGGGCGAATTCGGTGCGGTGTCGGTGGTGTCGGGGCATATTCGCGGGGAGACGACCACCGTGCCGCTTTATGTGGAAATGCTCTACAACGAGTATAATTTTGCGGCGGCGTTCGCCGTCGCCTCGGTGCTGACGCTGCTGGCGCTGGTCACGCTGCTGGCCAAACGCCGGGTCGAGAAACTGCGCCATCGCGCATCACGGGAGCGGGTATGAGTATTACGGTCAAGCATGTCAGCAAACGCTTCCGCGATTTCGGCGCGCTGCGCGACGTGTCGCTCACCATCAAGCGCGGCGAGCTGGTGGCGCTGCTTGGGCCTTCCGGCTCGGGCAAGACCACGCTTTTGCGCATCATCGCCGGGCTGGAGAAGCCCGACGCGGGGCAGGTCATCGTCGAGAAAAGCGCCACGCAGAAGAAGCGCAATGCGGTGGGTTTCGTGTTTCAGCATTACGCACTGTTCAAACACATGACCGTGTTCGAGAACGTCGCCTTCGGCCTGCGCATGCGCCGCGGCGAGGAAAAACTCAGCGACGACGCCATCGCCGCCAAGGTCATGAAACTGCTCAAGCTCGTGCATCTGGACGCGCTGCACACGCGCTACCCCAGCCAGCTCTCCGGCGGGCAGCGCCAACGCATCGCGCTGGCGCGCGCACTGGCGGTGGAGCCCGACATCCTGCTGTTGGACGAGCCGTTCGGCGCGCTCGACGCCAAGGTGCGCAAAGAGCTGCGCCGCTGGATGCGCCGCCTGCATGAGGAGCTGAACATCACCAGCATTTTCGTGACGCACGATCAGGAAGAAGCCATGGAAATGGCCGACCGCGTGGTGGTGATGAGCCAGGGCCGCATCGAACAGATGGGCACGCCCGAGCAGGTCTATCTCACGCCCGCCAACGCCTTCGTGTATGATTTCCTTGGCCACTATAACGAGTTCGATGCATGGCAACTTTCCGACGGCAGCCTGCTGCTGAACGAGGCCGAGCCGGGCCAGCCCACGCCCGCCAGCCCGGCAGCGACGCCGGGCAAACGCGGCCTGCTTGCGCGCCTGCCCGGCATGGGCCGCCTGCGTGGTGCGCGCGATAGCGCCGTCACCACCACCTACCGCCCCGCCCGCCATGCCCAGCCCACCGGCACCAAGGTGAAAGTGTTCTGCCGCCCGCACGAGCTGGAAGTGCATGGCAGCAAACAGCCCGGCACCGTGCCCGCCACGCTGGTGCATATCAACCCCGCCGGGGCGCTGGTGAAGCTGGAGCTGGAACGCACCGACGGTGCGCTGCTGGATGCGGAATTGCCCCGCCCGGCCTTCGAAACGCTTGCACCCAAACGCGGCACCACGCTGTATGTGCGGCCCACCCACACCAAGATCTTTGCATGAGCACCGCCCTTCCCCCCACCCTTGGCCGCTTCCTGCGGCAGATCATTCGCCCGCACCGCTGGAAAGTGGCGTTCGTGGTGCTGTGCCCGGTGTTCATGGCGATTGAGAACACGGTCATGCCCTATGCGCTGAAACTGCTGGTGGATGGGCTGGAAGGCATCAAACAAACACCGGATAGAGCATGGGACATTGCGATTCCCCCCATCGCTGGCTACATGGCCACGCTGGTTGTGATGATGGCGGTGTTCCGCTGGCGGGAATGGATGCTGAAAGACCTGCAACCGCAGGTGATGGCTGAGATGCGCCTCGCCCTGTTCGACCATGTGGGCCTGCACAGCCACCGCTATTTCGCCGACCATTTCGCCGGCGCCATCGGCGCGAAAATTGGCGACGTGGCGCGCGCCATCAACGCCATGCGCGACTTCCTGAGCTGGCGCGTGGTGCCCTTCGCCACCATGAACGTGATCTCGCTGGTGATGATCTCGGCCATTGACTGGCGCATCAGCATGTCGCTGCTTGTGTGGACGGTGGCGCACCTTGCGCTCACGCTCTATCTCGGCCGCCGGGTCGAGGCCTCGTCAGCCACCAACGCCGAGGACCGCAGCCAGCTTTCCGGCGCGATCGTCGATTCCATCAGCAATATCAGTATCACCCGTGCGTTCGCCCGCCGCGCGCATGAGCGCCACATCATCGGCCAGTTCCAGCAGGCCGAATGCAAAAGCCTGTCGCGCTCGCTCTACGATATCTTCGTCACCCGCGCCATCACCGACGTGCTGATGGTCATCCTCTACCTCGCGCTGTTCGTCAGCCTCGTCATTGGCTGGCAACAGGGTGCCATCACGCTGGGCGACATGGTGTTCGTCATGTTCACCACCTTCTTCGTGGTGGAATATACCTGGCTCATGGCGGCAGAGCTGCCGCAGGCCTTCTTCGAGCTGGGCACCGCACGGCAGGGCTACGCCACGCTCGCCGTGCCGCATGAGATCGTGGATGCGCCTGCCGCCACCACCCTGAACGTGACCCATGGCGCGATTGCGTTCGAGGACGTGCTGTTTCGCTACCGCAGCCAGAAACCGCTATTCGAGCAGCTGTCGCTGGAAATCCCCGCGGGGCAACGCGTGGGGCTGGTCGGCTTCTCCGGTTCGGGCAAGACCACATTCGCGCATTTGCTGTTGCGGCTTTTCGATCTCGATGGCGGGCGCATCACCATCGACGGGCAGGACATCGCCCGCGTCACGCAGGATTCGCTGCGCCAGCAGATCGCCTTCATTCCGCAGGATACGTCGCTGTTCCACCGTTCGCTGATGGAGAATATCCGCTACGGTCGGCTCGATGCGACCGACGAGGAGGTGCGGCGCGCCGCCGCCGCGGCCGATGGCGACCAGTTCATCGCCAGCCTGCCGCAGGGTTACGACACCATGGTGGGCGAGCGCGGCGTGAAACTCTCCGGCGGGCAGCGCCAGCGCGTGGCCATTGCGCGTGCGTTCCTGAAGAATGCCCCCATCCTGCTGCTGGACGAAGCGACCAGCGCGCTCGATTCGGTCACCGAACAGGCCATTCAGGACGCGCTGGCGAAACTGATGGAGGGGCGCACCACCATCGTCATCGCGCACCGGCTTTCCACGCTGGCGCGCATGCAGCGCGTGCTGGTGTTCGACCGTGGACGCATCATCGAGGATGGCACGCATGACGCGCTGCTGGCGCGTGATGGGCATTACGCGCGCATGTGGCGCATGCAGGCCGGCGGCTTCCTGCCGGAATAGAACGTACGGAACTAGTTACAGATCACCTTTACGCTGCCGCCTTCACCGCCGCGGTCGATCGGCGGTGCGCTGAGGCCACCACGGCGCTGATCGAACCACCACATGCCGCCCTGGCCGATGAATGACCCCTCGCCCGGCGTCACCTCGGCACTGGGGTGCACCGCAGCAGGTGGCGTTTCGGGCACGCCGCTCCAGTAATGCATGTTCGGCTCGGCGAAGCCCATCTGGTCGCTGTATTTGCGTTCGGACTGGTTATGCAGCGGCAGGCTGCTGTAGGCAGCGTTCTGCTCCTCCGGAATAGGCGGCATGTTCGGCACCGAACCGTAGACAGCATTCTGCAGGTAGAGCGGGCCTTGAATGTCGGCAAATACCGTACCCGTGAAGTTCTTGCCGCCATAGATGATCAGGCGGGTGCCACTGCCCAGCGCGATGGCATCGAACGAGCGCACGCCCGCACGGTAGAAGGGTCCGGGATTCGAGTCGCTCCCGTACGAATCGGCATACTCGCCGGGGCCCACCATGTTCGACGCGAAGTCCGGCTGGCCGATACGCTGGCCTTCACCGGCAACACCGCCACTCACCCAGAAGAAGCACTGGCCCGTGGGGCAGGAAGCCTGGCCGGCCACGCTGCCATCGCAGGGAAGCACCGGGCCCGCGTCGCAGCTGGCGCTGGACTGGCTCAGGCTACCGCTGTTGCAGGTGAGGGTCACGCTGCCGCTATAGCCACTGACGGTATTGCTCACACTGACCGATCCGCCATGCGGCAGCGTCGCATGGTTGCCGCTGCAGTTGGTCAGCCAGTTGGTGCTGCCCGCAGTACAGCTGGCATTGCAGCTTTGGCTGTTCAGGCTGATGTTACCGTTATCACAATGCACACCGCTCGTTCCGGTGAACCCGCTATTGACGTTCGTCACCGTCACGTCGGAGCCGCTGCTCATCACCCCGATGCTGCCCGAGCAGCTGCCCCAGTTGATGGTCTGCGCCGGGCATTCGATGGGAATGGCGTTCTCGCAGCTCGCGCCGCTCTGGGTGATCGTATTGTTGCTGCACGACACCGTGACCGAACCGGTGAGCCCGGCACTGGCGTTCGATACCGTGGTGCTGCTGCCATGGGTCAAGGCGCCATAGCTGCCCGCACAACCGGGCACCGTGCCGGCCCAGCTGGTGCTGCCAGCGCCGCAATTGGCGTTACAGATCGGCGCGGTCTGGCTGAGGATGCCGGTCGTCTGGTCGCACATCACGTTCACGGTGCCACTATAGCCGGGGTTGCCATTGGTGAGCGAGTCTGTTTGCCCATAATTGATCGTCGTGGCCGTCGTGAACGAACAACCCGCGCCCCAGTTCACCGTTTGCGGTTCGCAATGGCGGTTGCAGGTCGTGTTGGTCAGGTTCAGCGTGCCGTCGTTGCAGCGCACGTCGGCCGCGCCGCCATAGCCGCTGGCCGTGTTGGCCACGCCGGTCTGGCTCTGGTTGTGCAGCAGCGCCGGCACCGTGGCCGAGCAGCCCGCCGGCCAGGTAATGCCCTGCGCGGCGCAATTCTTCGGCTTCAGCGCGTCGTTGTAGGCCACGATGTCATCAAAGAAACCACCCGTGGCCGCTTCCCCCTTGGTCAATAGCGGCACGAAGAACACGGCATCGCCATTGTCGCAATTCTGCGTATCGGTTTTGCTGTTGCTGGCCGTGCAGCTGCGCGCGGCAATGTTGGTGGCCGAAAGCGGGGTCGCCCCGTCCTTGTCCGGGCCATGGCTCAGCACGATATACGCGGCCTTATCGGAAAGCAGCACCGGCGCGGTGGGCACATTGCCGTTAATGGTAATGGAGCCCACATTGTTACTCAGGTACCCATTGGTGCTGTTGCTGCTGGTCATGGTGTTGGTGACCGCATAGCTGAATTTATTGCCCCAGCAATCCGCCGCCATCTCGACCGGAAGCCCAAGGGTCGTATGCGGTACGGTGCCCATCAGCACCCCGGCATGGCTGACCATGCCCGCCGGCACGCGTGTGGCGTAGGCTACATCCGCGGGGTCGGCCCCTTCGGTGGCTTCCATGCCGAAATTGCTGGCGTTGCTGCCCAGCGTGGTCCAGCTGGGTTTGGGGTAACGGCGGTTCGTATCCACGAAATGCTGCAGGGCGGTCTGGATGGTGTTGATCTGGCCCTGGGTTTTCTCGGCGCAGCCATAATCCACGTTGATTTTCGTCGCCTCGATGCTGAATCCGGCCATTAACGCGATCATGGCCAGCACCACTGCCAGTTCCAGAAGGGTAAAACCGTGAGCCACCGTTCGCATAAGGCAACACTTTCGTGCGAATTAATGATTTAAGGTAAATTATTTTGAATAAAATTACAACTTTATTCGTTAACTATTTAACCAACCGCGCCACGATTTGTGCGGGGGTTACCCAAAAGCCATGCATCATTTTTTATGTGACAGCCGGCCCTTCCCGCGTTAATTCCCTGCCTATGGAACAGAAACACACCCCCACCCCCCGCCTCAACCGTCGCCACCTCGTTGCCCTGATCGCCGGCGTCGTATTGGTCGGCGCCAGCATCGCCACGGTCATGACCGGCGAGAACACCAACGAAGCGCTGCCCGAATCCTCGGCCGCGCCGATGGCGCCCGAAGCCGTCGCCACCGAGCAGGCCATGCCGCTGCCGTCCAGCGAAACAGTGGCCGCGTCCTACGGCGGCATGAGCAAGAACGCCACGCAGCAGGCGCTGGTCGCCCGCGTGGGCAAGCATGTGGTCGAGCAGTCGGAAGCCGCCAAGTCCATCAGCGCCCTGCGTTTCGTGCTGCTGGCCGATGAGAACCGCATCAACGCGTTCGCCATGCCGGACGGCACCATCTTCATCACCACCCTGCTGTTCAACCACATGAAGACCGAAGGCCAGCTTGCCGCCGTGCTGGCGCACGAAGCCGCCCAGCTCGCCGCCAGCCAGCGCCCGGTCTACCTCAACACCGGCATCGTGGCCTTCGACCGCGAGCAGGAAACCAAGGCCGATGCCCTCGGCGTGAAGTTCATGGCGCAGGCGGGCTATGACCCGAACGCGTTCCTCACCGTGCTGACGGCGCTGCGCGACATCAACAACACCACGCCGGTGGAATTCTTCCAGACCCACCCCAGCCCGGTGAACCGGGTGGCGCATATCGAGTATGCCATCAGCCAGCAATTCCCGGATGGCGTGCCCGAATCGCTTAGCGACTAACCACGATCAGGCCGGGTCCCGTAGCTCAGCTGGACAGAGCAAGCGTTTCCTAAACGCTAGGTCGCGTGTTCGAGTCACGCCGGGATCACCATGCCGTGCCCGATAAAAACAGTTGGATTTAGGCGGGATTTCCCTATTCTGCCGCCAGCGGCGCGTTCTGGCATCAGGCGGGCTGTTGTTGTATCGACGATGGGGATGGCGTGCGCCAGCATGTAAATCAGGGTTTGTGGAAGGCCAGACGCTTCGGGTGGATGCTCGCGGTGCTGCTTGCCGCCGTGGCCGCTCCCGCACTGGCGCAGACCACCGTGCCCTCCGCGGCCGACCCCACCCGGGTGGAGCCGGTGCTGCCCAACCCGGCAGAGACCTTCGACCAGCTGCGCAAAGACAATCAGCTGGTGGCCCCCACTACCGAGTTCACCCCCGCCCCCGAGGGCGCCGAGGCGGTGCATTTCACGCTGCAATCCCTGACCGTGCAGGGCATGCATGCCTACACCGACAAAACCATTCGCCCGCTTTACAAAGGCAAGCTCGGCCGCGACATCACGGTGGCTGACCTCTACGCCATCGCCGCGCGGCTGCAGCAGAAATACTTCGCCGATGGCTATACCCTGACCAAGATCATCGTGCCGCCCGAGCCAGTGCGCGATGGCCATGCCCAGCTCATCGCCATCGAGGGCCATATCACGCAGGTCGAGCTGGACCCGACCCTGCCCGATAGCGACGCGCTGCGCGACGCGGTCGCCCAGATCCGCACCATGCGCCCGCTCAATACGCTGGTGCTGGAGCGGCTTCTGCTGGTGCTGAACGACCTGCCCGACACCAATGTCAGTGCCATCCTCGCCACGCTGAAAAACCCCACGCCTGAGGAGAACCAACCGGGCAGTGTTCGCCTTATAATTAAGAAAAATCAAAGTACAGATCCGCGCGGTCGTGTTGCCGTCAATAACTACGGTTCGCAGTTCGCAGGGCCGTGGCAAGCCCTCGCCAACGCCCATGTCTATGACATCGGCATGGACCATAGCGACCTGTCGCTCACGGTTTCGTCGACCGACCCCTACCGCGAACAGCATTACGCCAACGTGAACTATACCGCGCCGCTGTTCGGGGCGTCGGGCGCGAAGCTGGCGGTGGGTGCCGTCTGGGCGCAGACCGAGCCGGGCGACAATCTCGAAGCGCTGGAGATCGAGGGTAACACCGCGAACTTTACGGTGAATCTTTCCTATCCTGTCATTCGCCAGCGCACCGGCACCCTGACCGCCGACGTGACCTTCGCCGCCAAGAACACCGAGACCGACCTGCTCAGCAGCGAGCTGTACGATGACCGCACACGCTCGGTGCGCGCGGGCGGGAACTACAACTTCTCCGACGCGTGGGAGGGCTTCAACGCCCTCGACTTCCATGCAACCCAGGGTTTTGACATTCTGGGGGCCAGCAAAGAGTATTCCAGCCTGTCGCGCGCCGATGGGCAGCCCGATTTCACCAAGTTCGAGTTCTTTGCGGGCCGCGTCCAGTCCCTTCCCATGGGTTTTGAATTTTATGCGTTAGTAAGCGGTCAATACGCACTTAACCCCCTGCTGTCGGGTGAAGAGTTCGGCTTCGGGGGCGACCAGACCGGCCGTGGCTATGACCCATCGGAAATTACCGGCGACCATGGCATCAGCGGCACGCTGGAGTTGCGCTACACCGCCGAATTCCAGCCGTGGGAGCAGCAGCTTGTCACCCAACCCTACGCCTTCTACGACGCGGGCAAGGTCTGGAACATCGATAGCGGGGCGCGCGACCATGTTTCCGCTACTTCGGCCGGGGGTGGCGTGCGTTTTAACGTGAACGATCAATGGAATAGCAACATCTTTGCAGCCGTTCCATTAACGAAACGCGCCAATAACCCCCCGGATTACGCAAATGCCACGGGTGCGAGATTTTTAATCTCAATTTCCAGGGACTTTTAACGATTTCCTAACGTTACGCTGCGCATTCTGAGAGAATATCCTCGGGATACGAGCATGAAATTTTGGCGCACGCACATCGGCCGGACGATGCAGCGGGCCGCACTTGTTGCGGTCGGTTTTTTCGCGTGCGCGCCCGCGGTCTATAGCGCGCCCGTGGGTGGCACCACTACCGGCGGCAGCGCCACCATCAGCCAGAGCGGCACCACCACCACCATCACCCAGGGCAGCGACCGCGCCATCATCCGCTGGGACCAGTTCGACATCGGCCAGCAGGAGCATGTGCAGTTCGTGCAGCCGTCGGCCAGCGCCATCGCGGTCAACCGCATCCGCGACAGCAAGCCCTCGCAGATCGACGGGCGGCTGAGCGCCAACGGGCAGGTCGTGCTGCTGAACCCCAACGGCGTGGTCTTCGGCAAGACCGCCACGGTGGACGTGAACGGGCTGGTCGCCAGCTCCGCCGATATGGCCGACGAGAACGGCTTCCTCAACGGCGGCGCACTGAAACTCGACCGCCCCGGCAACGCCGACGCTGCCATCGTCAACCATGGCCAGATCACCGTGGGGCAGGCAGGCCTTGTCGGCCTTGTCGCCCCGCATGTCGAAAATAACGGCCTCATCGCCGCGCGCCTTGGCAAGGTCACCCTCGCATCGGGCGACGTCACCACCATCGACCTTGCGGGCGACAACCTGGTGAAGGTCGAAGCGACCGACGCAGTGATCGCGCAATCGGTGAAGAACAGTGGCAGCATCACCGCCGAGGGCGGCACGGTGCTGCTCACCGCGGCGCAGGCCCGCGGCGCGGTGGATGCGCTCATCACCCACAGCGGCAGCATCACGGCCGATAGCGTGGGCAGCCAAACCGGCAGCATCACCCTTGCGGCGGGCACGGGCACGGTGCAGGTCAGCGGCACGGTCCGCGCACGCGGTACCGCCTCCGCCAGCCGGGGTGGCACGGTGCAGATCACGGCCAAACGCATCGCCCTCACCGGCACCGCAGTGGTGGATGCATCCGGCAAAGCCGGGGGTGGCAACGTGCGCATCGGCGGGGATTATCAGGGCGGCGGCAGCCTTCCCCGCGCACAATACACCAGCGTGGCGAAGGGCGCGGTGCTGAAAGCCAACGCCACTGAACAGGGCGATGCGGGCAGCATCGTCGTCTGGTCGGATGAGGCGACCCGCTTTGCCGGCCACGCCGAAGCCACCAGCGCCGCCGGGCGCGGGGGGCTGATCGAGGTTTCGGGCAAAAACTATTTGAATTTCAATGGCACGGTCGGCCTCGCCGGGGCCACGGGCGCGGGCAGCCTGCTGCTGGACCCCACCAACCTGACCATCTCCAGCGGCGTCGACACGGACGTGAGCGGCACCAGCCCGTTCGCGCCGGTGGCCGATGACGTCACCTCCGTGCTGAATGCCAGCACCCTGCTGGCCGCGCTGGCCAGCGGCGACGTGGTCGTGCAGACCCGCAGCACCGGCAGCCAGCTGGGCGATATTTTCGTCAATGCCGCGCTGAGCTGGGTCAGCGGCCATAGCCTGACCCTCAGCGCGCACCACCAGATCGTGGTGAACGCACCCATCAGCGCGGGCAGCGGCAACCTCACCCTGCACGCGCAGGACGTGCAGCTGAACGCCAACCTCAGCGGCAGCGGCCGCCTGCATTTCCTGCCGCTGACGGATAGCATCAGCCTCGGCATCGGCAACGGTGCCGCGGGCACGTACCTGGTGGATTCAACAGAACTCGGGCGTATCACCAATGGCTGGTCGCAATTGCTGTTCGGCCGCACCGACAGCACCGCGGGCATCGACCTGCGCGCCGCCAGCTGGAACGATGCCCTCGCCCTGCAGACCGGCACCGGCACCATCAGCGTGAATGGCGCGCAGGCCATGGGCGCGAACGATCTCAGCTTCACCACCGATGGCGACCTTGCCCTCAACGCCGCCCTCACCGGCACCGGCACGCTGGCCATCCAGACCGCCAGCACGGCCGGCACGATCGGCCTTGGCAATGCCCAGCCGGGCGGCCTGAACCTGACCACGACCGAGCTGGGCCGCCTCACCGATGGCTGGGGCCTGATCCGCATCGGCCGCACCGATAGCGTGGGTGCCATGAACCTCGGCGCGTTAAGCTGGAACGATGGCCTCACCCTGCAGGCGGGCAGTGGCGGCCTGCAGATCAACGGCACCCAGACCATGGGTGCTAACCCATTGATATTGAGCAGTGACGGCGACATTTCGCTGCTTGGCAACCTGACCGGTTCGGGCACCCTGACCATTCAGGCCGCGACCGCTGCCGGCACCATGGGGCTGGGCAACGCACAGGCCGGTGCCCTGCAGCTGGACGACGCGGAACTGGGCCGCATCACCGACGGCTGGGCCTCGCTCGTCTTCGGCCGGGCGGATGGCACCGGCACCACCAACCTTGGCACCCTGAGCTGGAACGACGCGCTCACCCTGCAATCGGGCAGTGGCGGGATCATGAACATCAACGGCACCCAGACCATGGGGGCCAACAGCCTCACCCTCGCCAGCGATGGCGACGTGAACCTGCTGGGTAACCTCACCGGCAGCGGCAGCCTGTACCTGCAGGGGGCGAGCGCTTCCAGCGCCATTGGCCTTGGCAACGGCCAGCCCGGCGGCCTGCAGCTGGACGCCACCGAGCTGGGCCGTATCACCGATGGTTGGGCCAACATCTATGTGGGCCGCACCGACGGCAGCGGGGCCATCAACCTCGGCGTGATCACCTGGAACGATGCCCTCACCCTGCAGTCGGGCAGTGGCGGGGTCATCACCGTCAACGGTGTGCAAACCATGGGGGCCAACAGCCTCACCCTCGCCAGCGATGGCGACGTGAACCTCGCCAACAATCTCATCGGCACGGGCAACATCTATCTGCAGGGCACGACCAGTGGCAGCGCCATCGGCCTTGGCAACGGGCAGGCGGGCGGCCTGCAGCTCGACGCGACCGACATGACGCGCATCGTCAATGGCTGGGCCAATATCTATGTGGGCCGCACGGATGGCACCGGGGCGATCAACCTTGGGGCCCTGCTGTGGAACGACAACCTGACGCTGCAATCCGGCACGGGGGTCATCAACATTAACGGTACCCAGACCATGGGGGGCAACATCCTGACCCTCGCCAGCGATGGCGACGTGAACCTGACGGGCAACCTCACCGGCAGCGGCAGCCTGTATCTGCAGGGGGCGAGCGCTTCCAGCGCCATCGGCCTCGGCAACGGCCAGACGGGGGGCCTGACCCTCGACACCGCAGAAATGGGTCGCATCACCAATGGCTGGACCAATATCTATGTGGGCCGTGCCGATGGCAGCGGTGCCATCAACCTTGGCGTGATCACCTGGAACGACCCGCTGACCCTGCAATCGAATACCGGCGTGATCGGCATCCATGGCGGCCAGACCATGGGGGCGAATAACATTACCTTCCTGACCAATGCCGACATCGCGCTCAATGGCGCCGTGACCGGCACCACCACCTTCGCGGTCACGCCCAACGCCATTGGCACCAGCATTGGCCTTGGCACCGGGCAGGCAGGCACGATCCAGTTCAGCACCGCAGAGATCGCGAACATCACCAATGGCTGGAGCGCGCTGATCTTCGGCCGCACGGACGGCACCGGCGCGATCAATGTCGGCGCGCTCACCTTCAACGATATTACCACGATCCAATCGGCCAGCGGGCAATTGAACATCAACGGCGCGCTCACCATGGGGGCGAACGCCCTGACCCTGCGCACCAATTCCGACCTTGCCCTGAATGCCGCCCTCACCGGCACCGGCACCCTCACCTTCTTCCAGAGCAATACGAATGTCAGCATGGGGCTGGGCACCGGGCAGGCGGGCAGTTACTACCTCGACAGCACGGAACTGGGGCGCATCACCAACGGCTGGGGCAACCTCATCTTCGGGCGCACGGATAGCACTGTTGCGCTGAATGTAGGCGCAGCCAGCTGGAACGATAACGTCACCCTGCGCACCGGCAGTGGGGCGCTGAATATCAATGGTGCACAGGCCATGGCGGGCAACAGCCTGACCCTGCAGACCGACGCGGATCTTGCGGTGAACGCAGCCCTCACCGGCACGGGCACGCTCACCATTGCGCCCTCGAACAACGCCACCAGCATGGGGCTGGCCGGCGCGGCAGGCACGCTGAACATCGACGCAACTGAACTGGCCAACATCACCAATGGCTGGGCCAACCTGATCTTTGGCAGCACCACCCAGACCGGGGCTATGAACGTGGGCGCAGCCAGCTGGAACGATAACCTGAACCTGCGCACCAATACCGGCGTCATTACGATCAACGGCGCGCAGAACCTTGCTACCAACAGCCTCGCCATCGCCAGCAGTGCCGATCTTGCGCTGAATGCCGCCCTCACCGGCACCGGCACCCTAACGATTCAGGGCCAAAATGTCGCGTCCACCGTCGGCATCGGCGATGGAATGGTGGGCACCATGAACCTGACCAATGCCGAGCTTGCGAATATTACCGACGGCTGGGCCAACCTGATCTTCGGCCAGACCGGCCAGACCGGGGCCATGAACGTGGGGGCCTATAGCTGGGTCGATCCTGTGCAATTCCGCACCGGCAGCGGGCTGATGACCATCCATGGCACGCAGGCCATGGGGGCCAACGCGTTAAGCATCCTGACCGATTCCAACCTTGCGCTGAATGCCGCCCTCACCGGCACGGGCACGCTGACCATTCGCAACGGCAGCAACGGCACCAGCATGGGCCTTGCCGGGGCGGCGGGCACCCTGAACCTGACGAATGCGGAGCTGGCGAACATTACCGACGGCTGGGCCAGCCTGATCTTCGGCCAGACCAGCCAGACCGGGGCCCTGAACGTGGGGGCCTATAGCTGGAACGATGCCGTCAGCTTCATCACCAATACCGGGGCGATCAGCATCACGGGCGACCAGCAGCTTGGCAGCAATAACCTGAGCATCCAGAGCAATGCGAATCCCGCGATCGGGGCCCATTTATACGGCACCGGCAACCTGGTGCTGCAGGGCACTTCCGCTGCCACCACCCTTGGCATCGGCACCGGGCAGGCCGGCACGTTCCAGCTGACCGATACCGAGATCAGCTTCATTGCCGATGGCTGGGGCACCGTTCAGTTCGGCAATAGCGCCCAGACCGGCGTGCTCAACGTGGGCGAGCGCACATGGCTGGACCCGGTCATTTTCCGCACCAACACGGGGGCCATCAATTTCAACGGCACCCAGCGGATGGATAACAACGCCCTGACCATCCAGACCAACAGCAACCTTGCGCTGACCAACGCCCTGATCGGCACGGGCACGCTGAACATCCTGCCCAGCACGGGCACCACCACCATGGGTATCGCCGGTGGGGCGGGCACCCTGAACCTGGATGCGACCGACCTCAGCTACATCAGCGATGGGTGGGGCATGATCCAGTTCGGCAATAATGCCCAGACCGGCAATATGGCCGTGGGCGCCGCGAGCTGGAACGACCATGTCACCTTCATGAGCAACACCGGCGTTATTACCATTTCGGGTGCGCAGGCCATGGGGGCCAACAACCTGACCATCAGCAGTAACGTGGACCCGGTCATCAACGCGGCCCTCGGCGGCACGGGCACGCTTACGCTTGCCCCGACAAGCAACAACATCACCGTGGGCATCGGCGGCGGTGCGGGCACCTACAACATCAGCGCCGCCGAGATCGCCCGCCTGAGCGATGGCTGGGCGCAGATCATCCTCGGTCGGTCGGACAGCTCCGGCGCCGTGACGGTGAATGCCGCCAGCTGGACGGACCCCGTTACGATCCAGTCCGGCAGCGGGGCGCTGACCATCGCCGGGGCGCAGGCCATGGGCGCCAACAACCTGAGCCTCATCACCAACAGCAACCTTGCGTTGAATGCCGCCCTCACCGGCACCGGCACCCTCACCATTGCCCCGGCCACGGCGGGCACCACCATCGGCCTCGCAGGCGGGGCGGGCACGCTGGCGCTGACCACGGCCGAGCTGGCCAACATCACCAACGGCTGGGGCGACATCATCATCGGCAGTAGCACGGGCAGCGGGGCCATGGCCGTGGCCGCCGCCACCTGGAACGACAACCTGACCCTGCGCACGGGCGGCGGCACCCTCACCATCAGCGGCACCCAGACCATGGGCGCCAACAACCTGACCCTGCAGACCGACTCGAACCTTGCCCTCAACGGCGACCTCAGCGGCACCGGCAATCTCTGGATCCGCACCAGCAGCTCGGCCACGGGTATCGGTATCGGCAACGGGCAGGCGGGCACGCTGGCGCTGGTGAATACCGAACTGGCGCGCATTCTCACCGGCTGGAACCAGGTCATGTTCGGCAGCGAGCTGCAGACAGGGGCCATCAACATTGGGGCCAATAGCTGGGCCAACGCCACGCATTTCGTCACCCGCGGCAACATCGTGCTCAACGGCGTGCAGAATTCGACCAAGACCAGCGGCACCACGCTGGTGTTTGCCACCACACAGGGCGCGTTCGTCAATAACGCCGGGGCCAGCGCCATTACCACCAGCGGCACCGGGCGCTACCTTGTCTACAGCGTGGATGCCGCCAACGACACGCTGGGCGGGCTGACCCGCCCCACCATTCTTACCAATACGACTTACGCGGCCTATGGCCCAGCGCTGGTCACGGAAACCGGCAATGTCTACATCTATGCGGGCGTAGTGCCGAAGGTGCTGTACCTGCAGATCGACAACAAGAACAAAGAATATGGCGGCAACCTGCCCCTGCTCACCTACACCTACCTGAGCGGCCTGCAGGGCAACGATACGCTGGCCAATGCGATCATCAGCTACACGCTCAGCGTGCTTGGCAGCTCGCCGCTGGATAATGCGGGCACCACCCGCGCCATCACCGGCAGCTTCACCACCGGGCTTGGCTATACCGTGAACGTGACCGACGGCACCCTGACCGTGACCAAAGCCACCATCAACGTGCAGGTGAACAACCAGACCCGCGCCTATGGCGATGCGAACCCGGCCCTTAGCCTCACCTATCTTGGCTTCCGCAACGGCGATGATGTGGCCGATCTCGACACGCTGGCCGCGGCCGGCGCTTCGGGCGCGAACGCCTTCTCGCCGGTGGGCACCTACGCCATCACCAGTGCCGGCGGCGCGGCCGATGCGAACTATGATTTCGCCTATGCCTCCGGCACGCTGACCATCACCAAAGCGGCCCTCACCATCACGGTGGATGATGTGAGCCGCACCTATGGCGCGGCCAACCCCATCTTTACCTACAGCTACAGCGGCCTGAAGAACGGCGAGGACGGCAGCGTGCTGGACAACGCCCCCAGCGCCTCCACCACCGCCAATGCGCTGAGCAACGTGGGCACCTACACCATCACCGGCAGCGCCGGGCTTGACGATAATTATGCGATCACCGTGGTGAATGGCACGCTCACGGTCACCCCGGCCACGGTCACCGTCACGGCCGATGACAAAACCCGCACCTATGGTGCGGCCAACCCCGCCCTGAGCCTGCATTATGCCGGCTTCATGAATGGCGAGGACAGCACCGTGCTATCCACCCTGCCCGGCTTATCGACGCTGGCCACGCTGGCCAGTAACGCGGGCACCTACAGCATCACCGCCAGTGGCGCGGCGGCCAGCAACTATATCTTCGCCTACGTGGATGGCACATTGACCATCACCAAGGCAACGCTGACCGCGACGGCGGGTAACGGCACCCGTACCTATGGTGCAGCGAACCCAGCCTTCGGCGTGACCTACACCGGCTTCGTGAACGGCGAGGATAGTTCGGTGATTGACACCCTTGCCACCGCTTCGACCACCGCCACGGCGCTCAGCAATGTGGGTACCTACGCCGTCACTGCCAGTGGCGGGGTGGATAATAACTACGACTTCACCTACAGCCCCGGCACCCTCACCATCACCAAAGCCACGCTGACCGCAACCGCCGGTAACGGCACCCGCACCTATGGTGCTGCCAACCCGACCTTCGGCGTGACCTACACCGGCTTCGTGAACGGTGAGGAAAGTTCCGTCATTGATACGCTCGCCACCGCTTCGACCACCGCCACGGTGCTGAGCAATGTGGGTACCTATGCGGTCACCGCTTCGGGTGCCAACGACGGT
>QFOX01000042.1 GCA_003241645.1 Azospirillum brasilense
AGTACCATCAGCGCTAAGAGTTTTCACGGTCGTGTTCGGGATGGGAACGTGTGGTTCAGCTCTCGCTATAATCACCAGGCCGTCAAAACGGGCCTTTTGTTCGCACCGAAACCGAAGTTCCGGCGGGGAATCGTGATAGGTATCTACAACTTTGTTGATGACTATGAATTAGTCCAACTCAGTTCATGCAGACAAAGCATCCTGCTTTGCACTGTACATGAAGCGATCATTTGATCGATCAAGCAATTAAATAAAACCAATGGAGCAATTAGTACCAGTTAGCTGCATGCGTTACCGCACTTCCACACCTGGCCTATCAACGTGATGGTCTATCACGGCTCTCATAGGGAAACCTAGTTTCAAGGCTGGTTTCACGCTTAGATGCTTTCAGCGTTTATCCATTCCGTACATAGCTACCCAGCTGCGCTCTTGGCAGAACGACTGGTGCACCAGAGGTACGTCCAACCCGGTCCTCTCGTACTAAGGTCAGATCCTCTCAAGTTTCCTACACCCATGGCAGATAGGGACCGAACTGTCTCACGACGTTCTAAACCCAGCTCACGTACCACTTTAAATGGCGAACAGCCATACCCTTGGGACCTTCTCCAGCCCCAGGATGTGATGAGCCGACATCGAGGTGCCAAACCTTGCCGTCGATATGGACTCTTGGGCAAGATCAGCCTGTTATCCCCGGCGTACCTTTTATCCGTTGAGCGATGGCCCTTCCACTTGGAACCACCGGATCACTAGGACCTACTTTCGTATCTGTTTCAGCTGTCACTGTCACAGTCAGGCAAGCTTATGCCCTTACACTCTAAAGGACGATTTCCGACCGTCCTGAGCTTACCTTCGCGCGCCTCCGTTACACTTTGGGAGGCGACCGCCCCAGTCAAACTGCCCATCATACATGGTCCCGCTCCAGGATGACTGGAGTCGGTTAGATATCAAGCAACGTCAGGGTGGTATTTCAAGGTTGACTCCATCCAAGCTGGCGCCTGGACTTCAATGTCTCCCACCTATCCTACACAAACGACGCCTAATACCAATGTAAAATTGCAGTAAAGGTGCACGGGGTCTTTCCGTCTAACCACGGGTACTCCGCATCTTCACGGAGAATTCAATTTCGCTGAGTTGATGCTGGAGACAGTGGGGAGATCGTTACGCCATTCATGCGGGTCGGAACTTACCCGACAAGGAATTTCGCTACCTTAGGACCGTTATAGTTACGGCCGCCGTTTACTGGGGCTTCAATTCAGTGCTTTCACACCTCGTCTTAACCTTCCAGCACCGGGCAGGCGTCAGACCCTATACGTCGGCTTGGGAGCCTTCGCAGAGCCCTGTGTTTTAAATAAACAGTCGCCACCCCCTGGCTTGTGCCGCCCCACAGTAGTTGCCTATAGTGGGGCCACGCTTATCCCGAAGTTACGCGTGCAATTTGCCTAGTTCCTTCAGCATCATTCTCTCAAGCGCCTTGGTATACTCTACCATCCCACCTGTGTCGGTTTAGGGTACGGTCTGATGTGGTGCTATTTCCTGGCACCCCTTCACTGCCCACCCAATCCAATAAGGGCAGACAATACACGGGATGCGTCACACTCCACTGGCACAGGAATATTAACCTGTTTTCCATCGACTACGCCTTTCGGCCTCGCCTTAGGTGCCGGCTAACCCTGCTCTGATTAACATAACGCAGGAACCCTTGGGATTTCGGCGACAGAGTTTCTCACTCTGTTTGTCGCTACTCATGCGAGCATTCGCACTTCCGATACCTCCACAGCACATCACCATGCTGCTTCACTGGCTTACGGAACGCTCCGCTACCGCTCATTACTGAGCCCTAAGCTTCGGTACAAGATTTAATCCCCGGTACATTTTCGCCGCAAGATAGCTTATTTAGACCAGTGAGCTATTACGCTTTCTTTAAAGGATGGCTGCTTCTAAGCCAACCTCCTGGTTGTTATGGCCGTCTCACATGCTTCCCAACTTAATCTTGATTTGGGGACCTTAGCTGTAGATCTGGGTTGTTTCCCTCTCGACTACGGCAGTTAGCTGTCGCAGTCTGTCTCCCGGATAGTACTCTTGGGTATTCGGAGTTTGGTTAGATTTGGTAAGGCTTTGGGCCCCCCTAGTCCATCCAGTGCTCTACCCCCCAAGGTATTCGTCCGAGGCACTACCTAAATAGTTTTCGCGGAGAACCAGCTATTACGAAGTTTGATTGGCCTTTCACCCCTAACCACAGCTCATCCGCTACCTTTTCAACGGGAGTCGGTTCGGTCCTCCAGCTGGTGTTACCCAACCTTCAACCTGGCCATGGCTAGATCACCTCGTTTCGGGTCTAATACGTGCAACTTGTCGCCCTATTCAGACTTGCTTTCGCTACGGCTTCACCTAACGGCTTAACCTTGCTGCACACACTAAGTCGCTCGCCCATTATACAAGAGGTACGCCGTCACGGATAAATCCGCTCCGACTGCTTGTAGGCATACAGTTTCAGGTACTCTTTCACTCCCCTCGTCGGGGTGCTTTTCACCTTTCCATCACTGTACTAGTTCACTATCGGTCGATAAGGAGTACTTAGGCTTGGAGCGTGGTCGCCCCATGTTCAGACAGGATTTCACGTGTCCCGCCTTACTCAAGAATCATCGCTGGTTTACTCATACGGGACTGTCACCCACTATGGTCCAACTTTCCAGAAGGTTCTGATTATTTCACGATGATTACTGGCCTAGTCCGCGTTCGCTCGTCACTACTAGCGGAGTCTCTTTTGATGTCCTTTCCTCCGGCTACTGAGATATTTCAATTCACCGGGTTTGCTTAAATACCCTATGTATTCAGGTATTTATACTTCTATGAAAGAGTTCACAATCCAACACCCGATCGCTCGGATGCTGTGTAATGAACTCAAGAAGTGGGTTTCCCCATTCGGAAATCTTCGGATCAAAGTTTTTTCACAACTCCCCGAAGCTTATCGCAGTGTAACACGTCCTTCATCGCCTCTTATCGCCAAGGCATTCACTATATGCCCTTCTCATGTTTTATTTAATAACTGAATTCTATAAATAAAATCCTTAGATCTAGGCAGAATATCGAAATATTCTGCTTATAATTTTTGGCGCTTGATTGATTTAAATGATGCACTTCACGCACAGAACAAAACAGGCTGTCTGTGACCGTTGGCTCTCTGATGTACTTCGAGCGCCGGGCTGCGGTTAAACCGACTCCTGCCCGTGAACTTCGTACGAGAACCGAAAGTCGCCATATGGCCCTTCGCGTTCTGCTGTGCTGTGCGAACTAATTTCAATCAGCATCAACGTCTTTATGGCTTTCCATTGAAGGAGAATCGTTCTTGCGCACCTCTCGGTTAGACGATGAGGGTACGTTGGCTAAGAACAATGCACATAAAGCGCGTTGTAGATACCTATTCACTAATCATTCAGCAGCGGGGCTGTTCCGTCGGAGTACACTCCTAGGGGGCCTTCGCGTCTTCGGCGGCGTTTCTTTTTTCGAGAACCCCGCTGAAGGGAGTGGCGTTATAGCCTCGTTGATTCGATCCCGTCAACGGAAAAAATGAAAAATTTTCACTTTTTTTTTCGAGGACGCTGCGAACCGCAGAAAAGCTGGCTTTCTTGCCACATGGAGATTTTATAGAAGGCGCATTTGAATGGCACAATGCGAAAAAAACATTTCTCCACATCCGTTTTTCCGGTGGTCGTCGCGTCACTATTGCTTACGGCATGTGGTGAAACGCGTGTGGAGCGTGCCGGAAGCGGCGCGGTCATTGGCGGAACCGTGGGCGCGGCGGCCGGTGTGCTGTGCTGTTTGGGTAGCGGCGTGGGCGCCGGCGCCCTCATTGGGGCCAGTGCCGGGGCCATAACCGGCGCGGTGCTGGAGGAGCCCCTGTTCTTCAACCACGAGGCCGAATACTGGCCCTATGACGGCACGATGCGTCAGTAAGTGCGCCTACACCTCTATAGATAAGTACTCTGTATAGAGTGTGCTCTATATAGAGAGCCCCCCTTCCCCATGGCAGGGCGGGTGCCAGATGGCAGGGGCGCAGCCCTTGCCCCTAGCCAAGCGAATCCCCCGGCGCTATATGCATGGGTGCGGCAAAACCGCCACGTCAGCATTAACAGAAGCTTAGGGAATTTATGCGAGAGTCGAAGAATACGGTGATGGAAATCGATGATCTACGGATCCGTATGGGTGCACCGAGGCGCGGAGGCAATGCGGGCTCACAGCTGGAAGGCGAACTGATGGTCGCCGATCCGGCGCTGAAGCCCAAACGCCCGCCGATGTATAAGGTGGTCCTGCTGAATGACGACTACACGCCCATGGATTTTGTGGTGATGGTGCTCGAATCGGTCTTCCATAAAGAGCATCAGGAAGCGCTGGAGATCATGCTCCAGGTCCACAACAAAGGCGCAGCGGTGGTGGGTGTGTTCACCCGCGACGTTGCGGAGACCAAGGCGGGCATTGTGGTCGAGCATGCGCGGATCAACGAATACCCGCTTCAGTGCACGGTTGAACACGAATAAACCGCACAAAACGAAAGAAGAAACTACATGCTCTCGAAAAACCTGGAAGCCACGCTCCACAACGCCCTGGCCATTGCCCGGACCAAGCGCCACGAATACGCCACGCTGGAGCACCTGCTGCTCGCGTTGACGGAAGATGCCGACGCCATCGCCGTGCTGAAAGGCGTGGGCGTGAACATTCCCGACCTGAAGCGCACCATCATTGATTTCATGGCCAGCGAGCTGCAATCCCTCGTGCTCGACCATGTGGACGAAGCGCGCCCCACCGCGGGTTTCCAGCGCGTCATCCACCGCGCAGCCATCCATGTACAAAGCGCCGGCAAGGCCGAGGTCAACGGCGCGAACGTGCTGGTGGCGCTGTTCTCCGAGCGCGAGAGCCATGCCGTGTTCTTCCTGCAGGAGCAGGATGTGAGCCGCCTCGATGTGGTGAATTTCATCAGCCATGGCATCGTGAAATTCGGCGATCTGGCGCGCCTGCAGCACCGCGAGCATTCCGAAGAAGAGATGGACGATGGCTCCATCCGCTACACCGCCGCGAAGGAAGAGAAGAAAGAGGAAGAATCGAAAGATCCCCTCACCCTCTATTGCGTGAACCTGAACAAAAAGGCGCAGACCGGCAAGACCGACATTCTGGTGGGCCGCGAGAAAGAGATCGAGCGCACGGTGCAGATCCTCTGCCGCCGCACCAAGAATAACCCGCTCTTCGTGGGCGAAGCGGGCGTGGGCAAGACCGCCATCGCCGAGGGCCTCGCCCTGCGCATTACCCGCGGCGAAGTGCCGCAGGTGCTGCGCAACGCCATGATCTTCTCGCTGGATATGGGCGCGCTGCTGGCGGGCACCCGCTACCGCGGCGACTTTGAAGAACGCCTGAAAGCGGTCATCAAATCCATCGAGAAACTGCCGCACGCTATTCTGTTCATCGACGAGATCCACACCATCATCGGCGCGGGCAGCACTTCGGGCGGCGCGCTGGATGCATCGAACCTGCTCAAGCCCAGCCTTGCGCGCGGCTCGCTGCGCTGCATGGGCAGCACCACCTTCAAGGAATATAACCAGTCGATCGAGAAAGACCGCGCGCTTGCCCGCCGTTTCCAGAAGATCGATGTGTACGAACCCAGCGTGGAGGATTCGATCAAGATCCTGCGCGGCCTGAAGCCGTATTATGAAGAGCACCACCATGTGCGCTTCCAGCCCGCCGCCATCGAAGCCGCGGTGGAGCTTTCGGCCCGCTACATCCACGACCGCAAGCTGCCGGATAAGGCCATCGACGTGATCGACGAGGCCGGTGCCGCGCAGATGCTGCTGCCCGAAGCCAAGCGCAAGAAGACCATCACCGCGCACGACATCGAGGAAGTGATCGCCAAAATGGCGCGCATGCCCGCCAAGACCGTGACGCAGGACGATGCCGAAGTGCTCAAGCACTTGGACAAGAACCTGAAACTGACCGTGTTCGGGCAGGATAACGCCATCGACGAGCTGGCCTCGGCCATTAAAATGGCGCGTGCCGGCCTGCGCGAGGAAACCAAGCCCATGGGCTGCTACCTGTTCACCGGCCCCACCGGCGTGGGCAAAACCGAAGTGGCCCAGCAGCTCGCCAAAACGCTGGGCATGGAGCTGGTGCGCTTCGACATGTCCGAATACATGGAAAAGCATGCGGTTTCCGGCCTGATCGGCGCGCCCCCGGGCTATGTGGGCCACGAACAGGGCGGCCAGCTGACCGACGCGGTCGATAAGCACCCCTACTCCGTGGTGCTGCTGGACGAGATCGAGAAAGCCCACCCGGATGTGTTCAATATCCTGCTGCAGGTCATGGATTATGGCCGCCTGACCGACCAGAACGGCAAGCAGGTGAACTTCCGCAACTGCATCCTCATCATGACCAGCAACGCCGGTGCGTCGGACGCGTCGCGCCATGCCGTGGGCTTCGGCAGCGGCACGCGCGGCGAATCGGCCGTGCAGGACACGCTGACCAAACTCTTCACCCCGGAATTCCGCAACCGGCTGGATGCGATCATCCCCTTCGCGCACCTCACGCGCGACGTGGTGAAGCACGTGGTGAACAAGTTCATCTACCGCCTCGAGTCGCAATTGTCGGAGCGGAACGTGACCATTTCGCTTACGGAAAAATCCATGGATTGGCTGGCCGAACATGGCTACGACAAGGCCATGGGCGCCCGCCCGCTTTCGCGCCTGATCGCCGACAAGATCAAGAAGCCGCTGGCCGAGGAAGTGCTGTTCGGCAAGCTGGCCAAGGGTGGTTCGGTGAAGATCGATGCGACCGGCCCCGACAAGGACGATGCGTTGAAATTCAGCTTTGGCAGTGCCAAGCCGAAACCGAAATCGAAATCCCGCGCCGACGATGGCGAGTTGGTCGGCTAAACGCTGCCCTGCCCCGCACACCACACCCCCGGCCCCGTGGCCGGGGGTTTTTTGTTGCGTGCGATGTTCACGGAAGCTTCACACACAACCGCGTCGGCCACGCTAATCTGCCCCGGTCCGATGGGGGATCCGGCGCATCGCGCCCGCTCTCCTTAAAGTTGTATGGGTGGTGGTGCCAGCAACGCACCGCAGGCCATGCAACGCCGGGCAGCATGGCTTCAACCCACCGCGAAGGCAACAGGCAGCATGAGCGAGAAGGACCCATTTAAGCATTTGAGTTCAGGCAGCGAACGCCGCTTCGTCTATGAGCTGGCCCGCTATGGCGCGCGCCCCTTCCAAACCGCCCGCGTGAACCCGGATGGCAGCATTCCGCTGGAATGGAATTACCCGGATGGGTTGTACAATCCATTCCCGGAAGAAGCGGATGCCCAGTCGCACGGCATCGAAATGCCGCATTTCTCGGCGGCCTTATCCGCAAGCCGCGGCCGTCGGCCCAATGCCATTACTATGTGGCTGCGCGAAAGCATGCTGGGTGAAGACGAATACCGCAAGATCGACCTGCATGCCCGTCAGCGGCTGCAACTGAAAGCACAGGATATGGAGCTTGCCCTGCGGGAATTGCTCGGCATCCCTGAGCTGGAGGTGCGGCTTGGCCTGTTCGACGATAAAGCACGACTGGCCACCGAAAACCATTACACGGGCGTGCTGGCCGTTGCCGTGCCGCCCGCGCGCGCCCATACCCTGCTCACCAAAGGCATGCGGCATCTGGAAAGCGGCGCACTGACCGAAGAGGTCAAGCTGGCGCAGGGCTATTACCGGCCTGCCTTCCGCCGCCCACCGCGGCTGGCCCGCTCGGCACAGACCCAGCGCTTCGAGGAGCCACGCCACCCGCACCCGGTGGTGCACGAGGCACAGCGCGTGCCGCTGCTGCCGGCGCCGCATCACCCGTGGACGCAGCCGCAGGACTATCCCATCAGCCTTGCCTCCGGCCTTGCTCAGATTGCACGGCATCAGGTGGCGGTGGGGCAGATCTACACCCTCGACGATACGGATACCGTGGGTATCCTTCACCACGACCCCGCCGAGGCCGCCCGCGAGCACATCATGCCGCTCAATATTCACTCCACGGCGCTGAACATGGAACATACGCCGACCCACGCGATGAGCCTATGGGTGGATGCGGATTATTTGGGCTGGATTTTTGCGCAGGACCCGGCCCGTGAGGGTCTGGAATCGGCGCAATCCTTCTGCACCGACGAAACAACGCACATCCTTCAGGCCGTCAGCGCCGAGTGCACGAAAGCGTATGGCTTTCCCATCTTCATACGCTTTTGCATGCAGGACGACGCGAATGCCCCCGCCATCCTGCTTTTCTTCGCCGATACCGACGACCAGTTAGCCGCATTGCAGCGCTTTCAGCTAGATATGGGGCTTGCCGAACGCACTGCAAAACTGCTTGGGCCCGAACGGCGCTGGACCGACCGTTCGCAGGGGCCGGAAAATCCATCATCGCCATCACCGGGGCGCTAGATTTCTGCACTGCGTTATGCTTGAATAACACTATGGATCGATGCCGCGTTTTATTCTGCCTGCATGCGGTATCAGCGGTGCTGATGGCGAGCGTAAGCCTGCTGCCCGCCATAGTGCAGGCGCAACCTGCGCGCCAATACATCCAATATTCCTCAGGCACCGGCTTCTTCATCAACCGCGAAGGCCACGTTATTACCAACGCGCATGTGGTGAAAAGCTGCCAGAACATCGAACTGCGCACGGCCGACGGCACCACCGCGGCCAGCCTCGTTGCGAAAGACGACACGCGCGATCTGGCGGTGCTGAAGGCCAGCCGCATTCCCGGCACGGTCGCGCCCTTGCGTTGGAATATCAAGGCCTTGCAGGTCGGCAACCCGCTGTATTTGTATGGCTATCCCGGCCAGCGCGGCTCGGCGGGGCAGCCGACCTTCTCGCGCACCAAGCTGGCTGGCCTGCTCGGTCCCTCGGGCGAGCCGGAATGGCTGCAGCTGGAAAGCGTGGCCCAGCAGGGTAACTCCGGCGGCCCGGTGCTGGATGGTAGCGGCAACGTCATCGCGGTCATCTCCGGCCGTGCGGAGACCTACCGCACCCCCACCAGCGCCGGGGGCAAACCCACCCTTGTCAGCAAGGCCGATGTGGCCATTACCCTTACCGCGCTGGAGGAATTCCTGAACAGGAACCAGGTGACCTATTACCAGTCCTCGTCCGGCCTTGTGGCGCTGGCCGACCCGATTTTGCAGCGCAATGCCAGCCGGTTCGTGGTGAATGTGCGCTGCCTGCAGGGCACCGTTTACAAATAATAACCCATTGAAGTTATGCTGCTAATTCGCCTATTGGCGGCCGGTCGAATCCGGCAGCAGGATGTGCGAGCCTCGCAGCATGATCATGCTGATGCGGCGGTTGCGCGGGCTGCGCGGTTCGCTGGGAATCAGCAGTTCCTTGTCGCCCATGCCGACGATCTTTTTCGGGCGCTCGGCCTCCAGCCCCACCTGCATCAGGTAGCGGCGGGCCGCGTTGGCCCGGTCGGTGGAAAGCTCCCAGTTGGTGTAGGTCGTGCTGCCCGATTCCGCGGGCGAGCCATCCGTATGCCCGGTAATGGACATGTAATTGGGCATGCGCTTGATAATGGGCGTAATTTTGCCAAGGATCAGCTGGCCATGTTCGCTTAACGTGGCGCTGCCGGGCTCGAACATCGGGTATTTCTCGCTGTCGATCAGGTCGATCTTCAGCCCTTCCGGCGTTTGCTGGATGGTGACGTTGTCGATGTATTTCTGCATTTCCACGTCGTGGGTCATCATCTGTTCCATGGCGCTGCCGCCTTTTTTGAACAAATTATCCTCTTCGTTGTTCTGGGTGGGGGCCTGCGCATCCGGCGCTTGCGCCACCGCGCCGCTGGGGTTGGCCCCGGTCACCACGCCGGGGTCGCTCATGGTGCTGCGGGCCTTGCCCTGCGCCGCTGCGGTTTCGCCGCCCGCAAAGCCAATGCCCTGCGCCCCGGTGATGCCGATGGTGGGGGTAAAGAACTCGGCAATGCCTTCCAGCGTGGCTTTCGAGCTGGTCGAGAGCAGCCACAGCAGCAGGAAGAACGCCATCATCGCGGTCACGAAGTCGGCATAGGCCACTTTCCACGCACCGCCATGGTGCCCACCGCCGGAGACCTTCTTTACCTTCTTGATGATCGGACGTTTTTTGTCGTCCTTCTCGCCTTTTTTAGCCTCGGCCATGCGCCCGTCCCTCGCTTACGCGAAGTTGATGTTGGATTGCAGCTCTTCCATTTCACGGAACGTGGGTTGGTAGATGGTCGGCACGTTGGTTCGGCCGATCTCTGCCGAGATCTGTGGGGCGTTGCCATTCAGGTGGCTGATCAGGATGGCCCGGATGATCTCGTAGAATTTATGCTCCTGATCATAGCACTGGCCCATTTTGCTGGCAATGGGTCCAATGAAGCCATAGGCGAGGAATACGCCGAGGAAGGTACCGGTCAGCGCGCCGCCGATCATCTCGCCCAGCACTTCCACCGGCTTGTTGATGGAGCCCATGGTCTTGATCACGCCCAGTACCGCCGCCACGATACCCAGTGCAGGCATTGCATCGGCCATGCTCTGGATCGAATGCGCGTACTGGTGCAGTTCGTGGTGGTGCTTCTCCAGCTGCTTTTCCATCACGTCCTCCACCTGGTGGGGGTCGTCGAAGTTCATGGTCATCATGCGCAGCGTGTCGCAGATGAATTCCACCGCGAAATGGTCATGCATGATCTTGGGGTATTGCTGGAAGATGCTGGATTGTTCAGGATTTTCAATGTGCTGCTCCAGCACGATCATGCCCTTGGTGCGCACCAGCTTTAAAATACCGAACATCAGCAGCAGGATGTCCTTATAGTCCTGCGCTTTCCATTTCGGGCCCTTGAAGGCCTTGCCCATGCCCTTCATGGCGCCTTTGACCACCGGCATGTTGTTGCCCAGCAGGAACGCGCCCACCGCCGCGCCGAGGATCATCGGCATCTCGCTCATCAGCCCGTGGATGACCACGCCCATGGAACCACCGAAGGCTACGAATGCGCCGAATACGCACACGCAGGTGAAGACCATGGCAAAAATACTAAGCATGCGAGAAATCTATCCGGTGGGTTGTGTCATTAGCCATACCGAACGTACCGCGTTATTGGGTGTTTTTCCAATGAATTGCGCGCCATGCTGTGCAGTTACGCGGGCATTGTGGCCACACCGCCACGCGCTTAGCCCATGTTCTGGTAGAAGCCCGGCAGGCCGATGATGGGCTCCAGCGCGGCATAGGCTTCGTCCAGTTCACGGATGAAGGCCGGGTCGCGCAGATCGTCGAAGCTCAATCGGTCGCGGTAATGGCGCTCGATCCATGCTTTCAGCTGCTGGTAGCGCGCGTCGGTCAGGATCACGCCCTGGTGCATGGCCTTTGCCTGTGCCTCGCTCAGCACCACGCGCAGCCGCAGGCAGGCGGGCCCGCCACCATTGCGCATGCTCTCGCGCACGTCGCGGTAATGCACCGCGGCCACTGCATTGCCCGCCGCCAGCCGGGCGAAGGCATCGCGCGCACGCGGGTTCTCCTCCGATTCGCTGGGCGCCACGATCACGATGCGCCCATCGGGCAGCTCCAGCACCTGCGAATTGAAGAAATAGCTTTTCACCGCATCCGCCATCGGCAGCTCGGCCTCGCCGATCTCCACGTAGTGCCAATCCACCCCCTGCGGTTCCAGCTGGCGGCGCAACTGCTCGGCCAGTCCTGTGCCTGGCGCGAAGGCGTGCTCGTGCGCAATCATCAGGCGAGTGGTGTTCATGGCGATCACGTCATTATGGAACACGCCCGCATCGATGGCCTCGGGCGATTGCTGCACAAAAATTGTGCGCTCGGCAGGCAGGCGATGCATGCGCGCGATCGCCTCATACGCGGCACGGTGCTGGCGTGCCGGGAATTTTCGCGGCGCGCCATTCGCTTGCCCATCCGTTCCGTACACAAAGATATGCAACCCTGGGGTTGCATGGCCTGTGGCACTGGCGCGCATGTGGTTGGCCGCCCCCTCATCGCTGAAGCGCGGGGTGGCTGGCAGGGGGTCATGCACTACGAAATGCGCCGGGTCGGCGAACAGCTGGTCCCAGGTGTACTTGGTAATTTTTGCTTCCAGCGAACGGTGGAAATTCGTTAACAGGTTCGCAGGGGTGATGTGCAGCTTCCCATCCGCCGTGTCACAGGAGGGGGCAATGGTGCCGGCATTCGCCGCCCACATGTACGACGAAGAGTAGACCGAGGCCAGCAACGCGGGTGCGGTGCGGGCCGCTTCGTCCAACACGGCATTTGTTCCACCTTCGAAACCGATTTGTTGCAAAATCGGAATCAATGGCCTTTTCTGTGGCGGCAAGAAGCATTGGCTTATCCCCAGCCCCTGCACGAAGCGCATCTTCTCTAACCCCTGCAGGGCCGCCTCGCGTGGGTTGGAAACACCCCCCGCATTGGCCGAGGACGCGACGTTGCCATAGGACAATCCGGCATAATTATGGGTGGGGCCCACCAGCCCGTCGAACTGCCACTCCTGCATGCCCGCCCCCATCACGCGATCACCATTCCGGGCGGAAGCTGATCAGGAAGTGTTAATGCCTCGACTTCCACTGACGCGATCGGGTAAGCACAATAATCGGCCGAATAGTACCCCGCCGGGCGGTGGTTACCGCTGAGGCCGACCCCACCGAAGGGCCCTGCACCCGATGCCCCTGTGGTTTGCCGGTTCCAGTTCACCAAACCGGCCTTCAAACCACTGCTAAGCTGTTGAAACACTGCTTGTTCGTTCGTAAAAATCGAGGCGCTCAAACCGTAGCGCGTGTGGTTGGCGCGCCACAGCGCCTCTTCCGCCGTTTTTACCCGATATAGTTGCAGCAGCGGCCCGAAATATTCCTCGTCCGGCACATCGTCGACACCCGTCACATCAACAATAGCGGGCGACAAGAAGGGTAAATCTTCGCGCAATTGTTTCATTTCAAGCAACGAAACGCCACCCTTCGCCAGAAGCATATCTTGTGCTTCCAGAAGTCGCTTTGATTCCTTCACGGAAATAACGGGCCCCATGAACGGGCTGGGCTCTTCGTCATACGCTCCCACTTTAAGTTGTGCCGCACTGGCCACCAGCTGGTCGATGAAGGGCTGGGCCTGCGGCCCGTCGATGACGATCAGGCGACGCGCGCAAGTGCAACGCTGGCCGGTGCCCACATAGGCGGAAAGCAGGGTTTCGTGCACGGCAGCGCGCAGGTCGTCGGCACTATGGAAGATCAAGGGGTTATTGCCCCCCATCTCCAGCGCAAGGATGATCTCCGGCCGACCGGCGAACTGTTTATGCAGCGCGGCGCCCGTGGCCGACGAGCCGGTAAACAGCACGCCATCGATCTCAGCGGCGGCCAGGGCGATGCCCGTATCGCGCTCGCCCTGCACCAGATTGAGCACGCCCGCCGGCAATCCGGCCTTATGCCATTGTTTTACCATCCATTCCGCTACCAACGGCGTCTGCTCGCTGGGCTTGAGCACCAGCGTGTTCCCGGCCAGCAGCGCGGGCATGATGTGGCCATTGGGCAGGTGCGCGGGGAAATTATAGGGGCCGTAAATGGCCATGACGCCATGCGGGCGGTGGCGCACCACCGCATTGCCCACCGGGCTGGTGCGCGATTTGGTGCCCGTGCGCTCGGCATAGGCTTCGCCCGCATAGGTGAGCTTGGCGACCACGGCGGCCACTTCCGAGCGCGCATCCCACAGGGCTTTGCCCGTTTCCTGCGCGATCAGCACGGCTAGCGCTTCCTTCTCGGAATCGACCAGGGCTTTGAAATCACTCACGATTTTCAGCCGCTCCGTATAATCGCGCGCATTCCATGCAGCAAAGGCCGCCTGCGCGGCAGCCACGGCCTGCCGCACCTCGGCCTCACCCGCGGCCTTGCCCTTCCACAGCGCAGCGCCGGTCGCAGGGTTCAGGGACGTGAAATCATGGCTCCCGCCTTCGACCCACAAGCCATTGATATAGTGCATATAAAACCTTCCTTTTATTACAGCGGATAGTAGCGCAATGCGCTGCCGGTTTTTGCATTCACGCGCCGCGCCAGCCGCGGGCTGATCGTCAGGCTGCCATCCTCGGCAAGGCGGACCCGGCCCACCGCGCAGCGGAAATCATCGAACCCGTCATTGGTGACGATGTATTTGCGGGTTTCCTCCGGCAATTCAGCGATCGCTGTCACTTTCCCGGTGCGGCTGCCGCGCACGGCGTCGATCTGTTCGCGCTCGGCGATCATGGTCGGCCCGCCATCAAAAATATCCACGTAGCCGGTATATTTAAAGCCCTGCGCCTCGAGCATCATCTTCGCGGGTTCCGAGGCGGCATTCACCTGCCCGATAACCCGCTGCGCCCGCTTGGGTAACAGGCTGACATAGATGGGGTATTTCGGCATCAAATCGTTGATGAACTGGTTGCCCTGCGTGGCGTTGATGTAATCGGCCTGGGCGAAATCCATCTCGAAGAAGTGCCGGGGCAGCGAGCTGTAGAACGGCGCGCGCCCCTCATGGTCGTGCACGCCGCGCATCTCGGCGATGACCTGATCGGCAAAGCGGGCTTTGTGCGCCGCAATGAACAAAAAGCGCGCCAGCGACAGCATTTTGCCCATTTTGTCGCGTCGGTAGGCAGGCAGCAGGAACAGCGCGCCGACTTCGGTCGAACCGGTTAAGTCATTGGTGACTTGCAGCAATTCATGCTTCGAGAACTGGTTCAGCTGGCTCGAGATTTGGGTGATGGTGGTGAGTTTGTAGGAATAGAAGGGCTGGCTCAACCCGATGCGCGCCTTGATGCCGCAGGTGCCGACGATGTCGCCCGTCGCATCGTCTTCTAATACAAAGAAAAAACTCTCCTGACCCGGCTTCGGGTAGGTGCCGGCGAAGCCCATCGCCGAGTTTTCGATCTTCTCATGCAGCACTTTTGGGTCGGGCGGCAACGAGGTCATGCCGAAACCGGCCTGCCGGGCAAGGCCCAGCACGGCATCATGATCACTGACTCGGGCGGGGCGCAAAAACATGGGGGTGGCTCCTTAGGCTTTGGGGGGAATGGACGCGACCGATAGATCGCCACTGGCCAGCCGCATCAGCAGCAAGGCCGAGAGTTGGGCACGCTCGGTCAACGAGTCCAAATAAATGATTTCCTTATCCGAGTGGATGTGGGCACCGCGCACCCCGAGGGTGTCGACGTTCGGCAAGCCATACTTCCATAGGTTGTTTCCGTCGCAGCAGCCGCCCGAGGGTTTGACCCCGATCTCGAGCCCCAGTTGCTTGCCACAATCAAGCACCATGTCGAGCACGGCCTGGTTGGGTGGGGCAAGCGGCTTCGGCTGGCGGGTGAACTGCCCGTGCAGATGCGCTTCAAAACCATTCTGAAGATGGAATCGCTCAATGATATGCTGGATTTCTTGCAGCACCCATGCCTCATCCTCGGCCGTGCTGGTGCGGATATTGAAGCGGATGATGGCGAGGTCCGGCACGGTGTTCAGCGCCCCACCCCCTTCGACCTTGCCGGGGTTCAGGGTCAGGCCCGGCTTTTTGCCATTCAACGCGAATAGAAGGCTTGTTATTTCCGCACACGCAACGATCGCGTTTCGGCCTTCTTCCGGGTTGCGGCCCGCATGCGCGGCCTTACCGCGCACGGTGATGGAGAAATTGCCCGTGCCCTTGCGTGCGCCCACGATCGAGCCATCCACCATGGGCGGTTCATAGATCAGCCCGAGATGCTTGCCCAGAGCGGCTTGTTTCAGAACCGGATCGGATGCGACGGAGCCGATTTCTTCATCGGGATTGAGGATGATCTGCCAGCCTACTTTACTTGCCCCCTCGAACTGCTCAAACGCTTCCAGCGCCTTCAGCATCACCACCAGCCCGCCTTTCAGGTCGGTCACGCCGGGGCCATTCAGGGTGTTCTCGTCCAGCAGGGTCAACTGCTGGAAGGGGTGCTCAGGCCCATAGACCGTGTCCATATGCCCGGCGAGCAGCACCTGAATGGGGGCTTCCGGCCGCTTGCGGATGGACAGGGCTTCGGCCATTTCGATAATGATTTCATTGCCTTGGCTATCCACCTGGGTGATGGCCGCTAGCGGGATCACTTCCATGGCGCCATCCAGCCAGCGGAAATTATCTTCCAGCGCGCGGCGAAACCGGCGGATGCCTTCAAGATTATAGCTACCGGAATTGATGCTGGCCCACGCATGCGTCAGGAACACCATATGCTGTTGCTGGGTCGCGATCCAGTCGAGGTGCTGACGGTAGCGGGGGTCGATCATGCAAGGCCCTCAAGCACCGTTTTCAGGGCATTACGAAGCCGTAACAAGCCTTGCTCGAACTCGGCTTGCGTGATGGTCAGCGGCGGCAGGAAGCGCAGCACGTTCGGCCCGGCCACCAGCACCAGCACCCCAGCCCTGCGCGCGGCATCGCTGATGGCATTGGCCTGACCGGCCAGCGCGGGCTTCAATTCTGCCCCGACCATGAGGCCGCGGCCACGAATGTCCACGAACAAATCCAACTCCTGGTTGAGCTTGGCGAGCTCATTTTTCAGCCATTCGCCCTTCTCGGTCGCCCCCTGCAATATTTCGGGACGCTTAAGTTTGGTCACTGCCGCATGGGCCACCGCCGCCATCAGCGGGTTGCCGCCGAAGGTGGTGCCGTGGCTGCCGAACTGCAGCACATCCGCCGCCTTTTCACCCACCAGCATGGCACCGATGGGGATGCCACAGCCGAGCGCCTTGGCAAGGGTGACCACGTCGGGCATCACGTCGTCCTGCTCGTGGGCGAAGAGCGTGCCGGT
>QFOX01000043.1 GCA_003241645.1 Azospirillum brasilense
CAACGACGGTAACTACGACTTCACCTACAGCCCCGGCACGCTGACCATTACCAAGGCCACGCTGACCGCCACCGCGGGTAATGGCACCCGCACCTATGGCGCGGCCAACCCGGCCTTCGGCGTCACTTACACCGGCTTCGTGAACGGTGAGGACAGCTCCGTCATTGATACGCTCGCCACCGCATCCACCACCGCTACCGCGCTCAGCAACGTTGGCAGCTATGCGGTGACCGCCAGTGGCGGGGTGGATAATAACTACGACTTCACCTACAGCCCCGGCACCCTCACCATCACCAAAGCCACCCTCACCGCAACCGCCGGTAATGGCACCCGCACCTATGGCGCGGCCAACCCCGCCTTCGGGGTGACCTACACCGGCTTCGTCAATGGCGAGGACAGCTCTGTTATTGATACGCTCGCGACGGCCTCGACTACCGCCACGGCGCTCAGTAATGTCGGCAGCTATGCGGTCACCGCTTCGGGCGCTGCCGATGGCAATTACGACTTCACCTACAGCCCCGGTACCCTCACCATCACCAAGGCGACACTCACCGCAACCGCCGGTAACGGCACCCGCACCTATGGTGCCGCGAACCCAGCCTTCGGCGTGACCTACACCGGCTTCGTGAACGGTGAGGATAGCTCTGTTATTGATACCCTCGCCACCGCTTCGACCACCGCGAACGCACTCAGCAATGTGGGTACCTATGCGGTCACTGCCAGTGGCGGGGTGGATAATAACTACGACTTCACCTACAGCCCCGGCACCCTCACCATCACCAAGGCAACGCTGACCGCGACGGCTGACGCCAAAACGCGCTATACCGACGAGGCGAACCCGGCCTTTACTTTCACCTATAGCGGTTTCGTCAATGGCGAGAACAGCAGCGTCATCGACACGCTGGCCACTGGCACCACCACCGCTACCACCGCTAGCCCGGCGGGAAGCTATGCCATTACCGGCAGCGGCGCCGACGATGGGAATTACAGCTTTGTGTACCAGAACGGGACCCTGACCGTGCAGGCAGGCGTGGCACCCACCCCGTCACCCACGCCAACGACAGAACTGCCGCCTACCTCGGAACAGCCTGACCCGACGCGCTATTTCGCCGCGCGTGACTTCAACCAGGCCACGCAGCGCCCCACCCCCACCGGCGACAGTGGGGACATCGTGGTGATCAGTGGTTCGGAGTTGGATTTCGATACCTTCATGAATCCGTTCCTGATCGCCATCACCGACGAGCTGTCGCAGCAGACCTACGGCAGCACCACCAACATGTTCACGCGCTTCACGCCTATGAACCTGTATATCGAGCGGCAGGAAAAGCGGAAGAAACGCCGCGTCGCCCAGTGGTTCTAGCGCAGCCTTGCCGATAAGTAACTTGGCAGCCGTGGCCCATGCGCTTAAGGTTCATGGCAGGAGATCCGCGATGAAACCCTTCCTGCTGTGCCTGAGCTGCCTGTTCGTCACCACCGCTGCCATGGCCGCCAAGGCCCCGGAATCGATGAAGCTCGACCATCTGGACCCCATGCAACGCTACGTGACGCAAATGGGCGGCACCGAGCGGCCTTTCCACAACGAATACTGGGACCACCACGAAGAAGGCATCTATGTGGATGTGATCTCGGGCGAGCCGCTTTTCTCCTCCACCGATAAATTCGACTCCGGCACGGGCTGGCCCAGCTTCACGCAGCCCATCAGCGCGCATACGCTTTCCACCCAGACCGACAAAACGCTGGGCATGGAACGCACCGAAGTGAAATCCAGCGGCAGCAAGGCGCATCTGGGCCATGTGTTCGATGACGGGCCACCGGAAAAAGGTGGCAAGCGCTATTGCATTAACTCGGCCGCGTTGCGGTTCGTGCCCAAAGCCGCGCTGAAAGAGGAAGGCTACGGCGAATACCTGGAACTGTTTGAGAAAAAGGCCAAATAAATGTTACGCGCCGTCATTGCCTTCACCCTCTTGCTATGCGCGGCCACTTCCGCGCAGGCCGCGCGGCCCTTGCCAGAAGCGCAGCTCTACGCGGTTTATGCCTATGCGGACTGGTGCCCCAACTGTAAGATACTGACCCCGCGCCTTGCCGCCGTGCGCAGTGCACTGGCGCAGGAGAAACTGCTTTTCGTGACGCTCGACCTGACGGACAAACCCCGCATCCAGCAATCCATTCTGCTGGCGCAGGCGCTGGGCATTGGCCCGTTCCTGCAGGCGCAGGGCAGCGCCACCGGCTACGTCGCGCTGCTGGATGCAAAAACGAAAAAAGAAGTGGCGCGCTTCGATCGCACAGACGACGAAAAAGCGATGCTGGAACGCATGCGTGCAGCGCTCACCAAACCCGCTCCTACCGCCGATTAGCGGCGAATCATTTTCCTGTTTTTTTGCGTGCAACATATGATTGTATCCTGCATGGATACGGCACAACTAATTGTATTCGCTGGGAATAAGAAATCTTTCATTTCAAGGGGTTTTCTCTATGATGTTATTGGATGTTCAAACGCGGCCTTGAGAGCCGGGTAACGGGCATCGACAGCAACAGGTAGAAAACACATGGCCGGCAAACGCATTCTTCTGGTGGAGGATTATCCCGCCAATGTGCTCGTAGCGACAACGCTGCTTGAAGATTTCGGCTACCAGTACGAGGTGGCCACCTCCGGCGAAGAAGCCCTGCAGAAGATCCAGAACGATCGCTTCGACGCGGCGCTGATGGATGTGCAGCTGGGCGATATGTGCGGGTTCGAGACCACCCGCCGCGTGCGCGCCTGGGAAAAGGACGGCCCGCCACCGCCGCGCCACCTGCCCATCATCGCCATGACGGCCCACGCCATGGTCGGCGACCGCGAGCGTTGCATCGAAGCGGGCATGGACGACTATATCAGCAAGCCGTTCGATCCCGAAGAACTGCGCAGCAAGCTCACCGCCTACGCGGCCTAAAACCTTCCCGGCTTTCACCGCGCACACGACCACTCGATTCTTTATGCGGCTGTGGTAGAAGCTGGCAGCTATGATGCATCGCCTGCTCACCTCTATCCGTTTGTGGCTGCGCCCCGCCCGGCCATTCTGGCTGGCCGTTCGCCGCCTGATCGCGCATGACGGCATCGAGATCGCGGGATTCATTGCCTATACCGGGCTGGTGTCGCTTTTCCCGTTCGTCATCTTCCTGTTCGCGCTGGCAGGCTTCACGGGGGATACCGCCACCGCCGAGGCGGTGACCGATGCGGCCTTCCGCCAGCTGCCGGGCGAGGTGGCGCGCACCATCAGCCCCATCGTGCAGGATATTTTCCGCCAGCCGCAGCCCGGCCTTGTCACGCTGGGCATCGTGGGCACGTTGTGGGTCACGTCCTCGGGCATCGAAGCGCTGCGCATGGGCGTGGTGCGCAGCTGGGAACAGAAGGAAACGCGGCCCTTCTGGCACCGCCGCCTGACCAGCATTTTCTATGTAGGGCTGGGTGCCTTAAGCGCACTGGCAGCAAGCCTCATCGTGGTGATCGCGCCGCTGGGGCTGGATTATGTGCGCAGCCTCGTGCCGGTGCCGACCGTGTTCGTGGTGCTGTCCACGCTGCTGCGCCTGCTGCTGGCCGCGGGGCTGATCGCGGGCACGCTGGCGCTTCTGTACCGCTACCTGCCGCCGCGCACCGTGGCGTGGAAGCGTGTGTGGCCCGGCGCATGGCTTGCCGCGTTCCTGTGGATCGGGCTGGCGACGTTGTTCTCGCAATACCTGCGCCACTCCACCGATTACAGCGTCACCTATGGCAGCCTTGGCGGCGTGGTCATCACGCTGCTGTTCCTGCATTTCTCGGCGATCATTTTCATGCTTGGGGTAGAATTCAGCGCGGTGCGCTCGCAGCGCCGCCCTCGCCGCGCAGCACGCGAAACGGTTGCATAGCGGGCCAAGCCTGACTATGTAGCCCACTCAGAAAAATTCCTGCCGAGGTTCCCATGAGCAAGATCAAAGTCACCACCCCCGTTGTTGAACTCGATGGCGACGAGATGACCCGCATCATCTGGGCGATGATCAAGGAAAAGCTCATCCTCCCCTACCTCGATATCGACCTGAAATATTTCGACCTCGGCATCGAACACCGCGACGCGACCAACGACCAGGTGACGGTGGATGCCGCCAACGCCATCAAGCAATACGGCGTGGGCATCAAATGCGCCACCATCACGCCGGACGAAGCGCGGGTGAAGGAATTCAACCTGAAGGCCATGTACAAATCGCCCAACGGCACCATCCGTAACATCCTCGACGGCACGATCTTCCGCGCCCCCATCATCTGCAAGAACATCCCGCGCTATGTGCAGGGCTGGGAGCAGCCCATCATCGTGGGTCGCCACGCCTTCGGCGACCAGTACCGCGCCACCGACCTGGTGATCGACCAGCCGGGCACGCTGAAGCTCACCTTCACCCCCGCCGATGGCGGCGCGCCGGTGGAGCACACCGTGTTCGAATTCAAGAAACCCGGCGTGGCCATGGGCATGTACAACCTCGATGCCAGCATCGAAGGCTTTGCCCGCGCCTGCTTCAACTACGCGCTGGGCCTCAACATGCCCCTGCTGATGAGCACGAAGAACACCATCCTGAAAAAATACGACGGGCGCTTCAAGGATATTTTCCAGCGCGTGTACGAGCAGGAATTCGCCACGCAGTTCACCACCGCCGGCATTTACTACGAACACCGCCTGATCGACGATCTGGTGGCGTTCGCCATCAAATCCAACGGCGGGTTCGTGTGGGCCTGCAAGAACTACGACGGCGACGTGCAGTCCGACGTGGTGGCCCAAGGCTTCGGCTCGCTGGGGCTGATGACCAGCATCCTCATCACGCCGGACGGCAAAACCGTGGAGACCGAAGCCGCCCACGGCACCGTCACCCGCCATTACCGCGAGCACCAGAAGGGCAAAGCGACCAGCACCAACCCCATCGCCAGCATTTTCGCGTGGACGCAGGGCTTGAGCTACCGCGCCAAGTTCGATGGCAACGAAGCCCTTGGCGGCTTCGCCAAAAAGCTCGAGGAAGCCGTGATCGCCACCGTGGAAGGCGGCCAGATGACCAAAGACCTCGCCCTGCTGGTCGGGCCGCAGCAACAATACCTCACCACCGGCGAATTCATCGACGCGGTGGCGGCCAAACTGGCGGCCTAGGCCGGGTTAAATTCACAGAACTGTCATGCACAAAGCGTGGGCTCGCCCCTAGGGTCGGCGCATGACAAGCATGACCCCCACCGCTTTGGCGGCCAAACACGCGCCCTCCACCGACAGCCTCGCCGAACTGGGCGCGCTGCTTGGCCATGGCGGGCAGAAACCCACCCTTAACCAGCGCGACATGGCGCAGGCCCTGAGCCAGGCATTGCTGGCGCAGTGGCGGCAGGACCCGGGCTTCAGCCCCGATGTGGCGCGCCTGTGCGACGGCATGATCGACGCGTTATGGCCCACCACGCCCGAGGCCGCGCCCGACGCGATGGCGCAGGTGCAGGCGCAGATCGCCGCGCTTGCCGACCCCGCGCAGCAAAAACAGGCCAGCAACGTGCTGGCGCAGCTGGGCCACATGCACCAGCTGGCGGCCATGCTGGTGCGCGACCACACCCTGCAGCAGGCGGTCAAAGGCAACGGCCACCGCGAACCCAGCACCGCCGAGGCGTTCCTTGCGGGCAAGCTTGGCCGCAAGCGCGGTAAGGTCTACGGCTCGGCCGCATCGGCCGTGGCGGCACTGAACAAGCCCGCGGTGGAGCTTACCTTCACCGGCCACCCCACCAACACCAACAGCCTCGAGAGCATGCAGGCGCAGCGCGCGCTGGGCCTTGCGATCGATGCGTGGCGCAGCCACCCCGACGCGACGGATCGCGTGGCGCAGGCGCTGGCGAACTACGCCCACACCCCCATGCTCACCTACCGGCCCGATGGGCAGCCCGGCTTCTCAGTGCGCGACGAGGTGCAGCACATGCTGCATTTCATGCATTGCACCTACGCCGACATGCCCGCCGTGTATGACGGCTACGACCGCGCGCTGCACGCACGCTTCCAGAACGATTACGACCCCACCAGCCTGCGGCTGAACGTGAAGTTCCATTCCTGGGGCTCCTCCGGCGATAAGGACGGCAACGCCAAGGTCAATGGCGACACCACGCTCTACGCCCTCAGCGCGCATTACGAACAGGGCCTCGCCCACCTGCTGGCCGACCTGCCGCACACCCACGCGCTGAAGCCATGGCGCATGCTGCTGGAGAACGCCCAGCGCGAAGCCACGCAGGTGCGCCAGCGCATCGACACGGCGATGGATGCTGGCGCGATGCTGGATGCGGCCGAGTTCGACCAGCTTAGCGCCGGGCTGAAAAAGGCGGTCAGTGCGCTGGATGCGCCGCGTTTCCGCACCGACCTGCTCGGCGAATACCAGCAGGCCGACGGCAGCGTGCAGGGCGCGTTCCTCAACTGCCTGCGCCGCTTCGACACGTTCGGCTTCGGTTTCGGCCAGATCGAATACCGCGAGACCGCCGAGGAATATGCCCGCATCGTGGAAGCGATGGTGCCCGGCTATGCAGGCATGGACGAGGCTGGCCGCGTGGCGACCCTCAACACCCTGCTGCAGCAGCCCGACGCGGGCCGCACGCTCAGCCGCGCCCTGCACGAAGCAGGTGCCAGCGGCCACGGCAAAGCCTACAGCACCGAGGATGTCGCCCCCATCGCCTACCAGACGCGCAAGCGGCTGGAGCTGGCGCGCGATTTCCCCGCCATGTTCCACAACAACGTGCTGGCCGAATGCAACGCCACCAGCAACATGATGGAAGCGCTGACCCTGCAGCACGCCGTGACCGACGCGCAAGGCACACGCGCCACGCTGGGCATCGTGCCGCTGTTCGAGGACCAGCAACCGTTCGAATCCGCGCCGGACATCCTCGTGGGCGCGCTGGACCAGCAAAGCTACCGCGACCACCTGATGGTCACCGCGAAAGCCCATGGCAGCGAACCCACGCAGCAGATGCAGTCGGCCCATAGCGACAACGTGCGCCGCAACGGCCTGCTCGGCGGGCGCGAGCTGATCAAGACCAACATCGAGCGCGTGCGCGGCATCTTCCGCGAATACAACGCCGAAGCGCAGGCCAAGGGCGAGCCCACCATTCGCCTGCAGCAATATTATGGCGGTTCGCAGTCCGATCCCTACCGCGGCGGGGTGCGCTCCATCTCGGCCACGGTGAACGAATTCGGCCTGCATGATTTCACCAAAATGACCTTCCAGGGCGGCGACCTGCTGAACTACCTGAACCAGCCGAATTCCACCTTCCGCCTGCTGATGCGCAACCTGACGCACAGCGCCGCGAAGCTGGAGAACCCCGAGCGGCCGCTGACGCAAAGCGCCAAAGAGACCGACCGCAGCGTGGCCCGCGCGCTGGCCAGCACCCGCCCCGGCTACATCGCGCTGTTCAACGACCCGGCATGGGACGATTTCCTGAGCCAGATCGGCTTCAGCGACGAGGCGAAATACGGCAACGCCAGCTCGCGCGTCGGCGCACGCAAGGCGGTGGCCCGCCCCACCCAGTCGCGCACCATCACCTTCAGCGAAGGCCAGCAGCATGCGGGCATCACCCCCACCTGGGTGGGCGCGCTCGCCCTGCCCGAGGCACTGGCCACGCACGTGAAGAAAGCCCGCACCCCTGCCGACCTGCGCAGGCTCTATCAGGAATCACCCCTGTTCAAGGACGTGATGGACCGCATGCTGTTCGGGCTGGTGCGCTCGGACATGCCCTATTTGCGTGCACGCAGCGGCGACCACCCGCTCATGGACCGTTTCGAGCAGGAATACGCCGTGGCCTTCAAGCTGTGCCTCGAGGCATACACGGGCAAGCCCATCGAGACCTTCACGCAGGGCAAGCCCCTCACCCCCGGCGAGCAGCACGACCTGCTCATCAACCTCGTTTATCCGCATGTGAAGGACACGTTCGACGATCAGGACCGCTACACCGCGCTGGTGCGCAGCGCCAAGCAGCATTGGCTGGCCAGCGAGGCCGAAGAGGAAAGCACCAAGGGCATGCTGCTGCATAACGGCATGGATACCGTGCTACACGGGCGCATCCCGATGATCGATGACCCCACCTACGCCACGCTGCATTGCCGGGCGCAGGGCATCCAGCGGCCGTTCGGGCCCACGCAATTACACGGCGCGCCGCAGCGTTAGGCGCTAGAACGCATCGCGGAAGATCAGTGAGCATGCATTTGCGGTGCTGCTCAGCATGTATACCGCGTCAAGGTTGGTCGCGGCCGTTACTCCCGTGTTGGCCGTGCTGCAGGCATCGTTCCAGTAAATGCCAATGACTTTGCCATAGCTTGGGCGGCCATCATCGATCTTGGTATCGATGTTCCATGCTTCCTCAGGCTTAAGCACTGCCCCATAGGAATAGGTGGTGGTGGTAGCCGCACCAATGCCAAGATAATTGTTATAGGTCAGGTATGGCAGAATGCTGGTGCTCACCAGCCCGCTCTGGGCCGTATACCATGCCGCATTACTCAGGCGCGAACGCGGTGCATTGGTTGCAGGAACGATATGCCCAAGACCACCGGAGCCCGCCAGACCCGAGTAGGTTCCCTCAATCAGCCCCGCCAGCGCCAGATGTTTCCAGAATTGGAACTCATCCCCCGATTGGGAGGCCGCCGCAGCATTGTTGATGCGGCCATCTCCCCCGCCATCGCACGCACCAGGGCTGGCCACCGCCGCGCTGGAGTTTGTCACGCAATCACCGGTGGCGGCCGCACGGCCCCAGAAGCGCGTCGCGTCGCGGAAATCACCCGGCAGACCAAAATACTTATCGCGGAAGGTTTGTACCGCCGTTAGGTAACGCCCTTGCTCCGTACTTACAGCTCGCAATTCCGCTGCGCGGATAAGCGCCTGGCCGCCAAGGATACCGCCGGTAAGCAGGCCGAGGATGACCAGCACAATGGACAGTTCGACAAGGGAAAAACCGTTACGCGTCATAAAAGAAGTATAGCGGTTCGCAGGAAGGCCTGCAAAGAAAAACCCCGGCGTGCAGGCAGCGCACGCCGGGGCAGGTATTGGTTAGGCGGCGGTAAGGTCGCGCCGCCCCTCAGCGCTATAAGGTACTGAGTTTCGTCGTCAGCATGGGCACGCCATGGTACAGCGTCGACAGACCCATGATGATATACAACGTCGTCATATGGCCGCCGGTGCCGAACACGGAACCCAGCAGGTCAATGCCCACGCCCGAGAGCGCAAAGTGCAGACCACCGATAACAACGAAGAACAACGTCAGTACGTGAAGAAGTTTCATGATAGAAACCCTTAAAAAATGAGGACCATCATCGGCTGGTGCATGCCCCCGATGGGCCCTGCACCGTTCGCCGGTTCTCCCGGCGGGGTTGCGGCCTCACATCGCCGCTTCCCATCACTGGCCACCCCGGGAAATGACCCGGAAACCAGCGACAATCCTCACTTTCTTTATAGCAAAATTTTCCAACTTTTTCGCGTGAAATCGTCGCTGCAGCGCATCATATGCGTGCGATGCAATATAGTTTGGTCGCGCTGCGCCTTCGGCACGTGGAAGGGGGCGTCCCGCCGCCCTTCGCACCTTCGGTGCTTACCCCCTCACGTCGCTTCGCTCGTGGCTCGGCTTACGCCTACGCGCCGTATCCTTTGAACCGTTCATTTTGTACATGACGTCCCGCGCCGCTGATGCGCTACGCAGGCGATGTTATACAGCTTAAATGCGAGGGCAGTAGCCCGAGCCAGCCATGAGCCAGCGAAGCTGCGCGAAGGCATCGCACAGCATGTGCGATCTGCCGAAGCAAGTGAACGTTTTAAATGTGGATGGCTCTGCCATCGACATTTAATGCGGCTTCCTTCACGGCTTCGTTCAGCGTGGGGTGCGCATGGCAGGTGCGGGCGATGTCCTCGCTCGACGCACCGAATTCCATGGCCACACAGACTTCGTGGATCATGGTGCCCGCATGCGCGCCGAGGATATGGCAGCCCAGCACGCGGTCGGTCTTGGCGTCGGCAAGGATCTTCACGAAGCCTTCCGGCGTGCCGGCGCCGCGCGCACGGCTGTTCGCCATGAACGGGAACTTGCCCACTTTGTAGGCCACGCCCGCGTCTTTCAGCTCTTCTTCGGTCTTGCCCACGGTGGCCACTTCCGGCCAGGTGTAGACCACGCCAGGGATCACGTCGTAATTCACGTGCGGCTTCTGGCCCGCGATGGATTCGGCCACGTACACGCCTTCTTCCTCGGCCTTGTGGGCGAGCATGGGGCCCGCGATCACGTCACCAATGGCGTAGATGCCCGGAATGGCCGTCTGCAGGTGCGAATCCACCTCGATGCGGCCACGGTTGTCGGTTTTGATGCCAACGCTCTCCAGGCCCAGTTTTTCGGTGTAGGCTTTGCGACCCACGGCCACCAGCACCACATCGGCCTTCACGGTGGTGGCGTTGCCACCTTTCGCGTCTTCCACGGTCAGCTCCACGCCGGCCTTGCCAGTTTTCGCGGCGGTGACCTTTTTGCCAAGCTCAAATGTGAAGCCCTGCTTCTCGAGCGTTTTCTGGAACTGCTTGGCCACTTCGGCGTCCATGCCGGGGGTGATGCGGTCGAGGTACTCGATCACGGTGATCTGCGCGCCAAGGCGGCCCCAGACCGAGCCCAGCTCGAGGCCGATCACGCCCGCGCCGATGACCACCATGTGCTTCGGCACGGCCGAAAGCTCCAGCGCGCCGGTGCTGCTTACAATCTGCTTCTCATCGATGGTGATGCCGGGCAGCGAGACCACGTCCGACCCGGTGGCGATGATGATGTTCTTGGTGGCGTATTTCTTGCCATCGACCGTCACTTCGTTCTTGCCCGAAACGCTGCCCCAGCCCTGCAGGTAGGTGACCTTGTTCTTCTTGAACAGGCCCTCGATGCCTTTGGTGAAGCTGCCGACCACTTCGCTCTTGCGCGCCATCATCTGGCCGAGGTTGAGCTTCAGGCCCGACACGTCGATGCCGTGCTTGCTGAATTCATGGCTGGCATCGGCGAATTTCTCGGAGCTCTCGAGCAACACTTTGCTGGGAATGCAGCCCACGTTCAGGCAGGTGCCGCCCAGCGTGCCGCGTTTTTCCACACAGGCCGTCTTCAGGCCCAGCTGCGCCGCACGGATTGCTGCCACGTAGCCACCCGGGCCACCACCGATCACGATTACGTCGAATTGTTCGCTCATGACTTCTCTCCTTCGTCATTCCCGCGAAGGCGGGAATCCAGTTATTTCTGTGCTTCATAATGGACGAGGAAATTTACGCCATCGTTTTTTATGAAACCGTCAATTTCTGGGGCATCGGGTTTCGTGGCGCGCCGGATCCCCGCCTTCGCGGGGATGACGTGCAAATAAAAAGGGCGCCGTCAGGCGCCCTTTTCATTCGTTGTAGCCTAGAGGCCCAGCAACAGGCGGCGCGGATCTTCCACGGCCTTTTTCAGGCCGACGAGGAAGGTCACGCTTTCGCGGCCGTCGATGATGCGGTGATCGTAAGAAAGCGCCACGTACATCATGGGGCGGATCACGATCTGGCCGTTCACCACCACGGGGCGCTCTTCGGTCTTGTGCATGCCAAGGATGCCCGATTGCGGCGGGTTCACGATCGGCGTCGACATCAGCGAGCCATAGACACCACCATTGGATACGGTGAAGGTGCCGCCGGTCATGTCGGCCATGGTGAGCGTGCCGTTGCGGGCTTTTTCTGCGGCAGCAGCAATGTCCGCCTCGATCTGCATGATGGATTTCTTGTCGCAATCGCGGATGACTGGCACCACCAGACCCTGCGCGCCGCCAACGGCCACGCCAATGTCGTAGTAGTTCTTGTAGATGATGCTGTCGCCGTCGATCTCGGCGTTCACCGCCGGAATGGCTTTCAGCGCCGAAACAGCGGCCTTGATGAAGAAGCCCATGAAGCCAAGGCGCACGCCGTGCTTCTTCTCGAACTCGTCCTTGTACTCGTTGCGCAGCGCGATCACATTCGTCATGTCGATCTCGTTGAACGTCGTCAGGATCGCAGCGGTGTTCTGCGAGTCCTTCAGGCGCTTGGCGATGGTCTGGCGCAGCTTGGTCATCTTCACGCGTTCTTCGCGCGGGCCAGCGGCCGGGGCAGCGCTCAGGCCGTCGCCTTCCAGCGCTTCGATCACGTCGCCCTTGGTCACGCGGCCGTCTTTGCCGGAGCCCTGCTCGATCTTCACCTGCGGGTTCTCTGCCATCATTTTGCTGGCAGCGGGGCCGTTCTTGCTGGCCGCAGCCGGGGCTTCCGCCTTGGCGGGGGCCGCGGCCGGAGCAGCCGCTTTCGGTGCTTCGGCTTTCTTCTCTTCTTTCGCGGGGGCAGCCGCAGCGCCTTTGGCACCGGCTTCCACTTTGCCCAGCAGCGCGCCCACTTCCACGGTGTCGCCTTCTTTCACGGCGATGTCGGTCAGCACGCCAGCAGCAGGGCTGGGCACTTCCACGGTCACCTTGTCGGTTTCCAGTTCCACCAGCGGCTCATCGGCCTTCACGGCGTCGCCGGGCTTCTTGAACCATTTTGCGATGGTGGCTTCCGAAACGGATTCGCCGAGGGTGGGAACGATAATATCAGCCATGTTGATCTCCAGTGCTTTCTACTTAGGCTTTTTTCTTGGTTTTTACGATTTCGGCTTTGGCAAGGCTCAATGCCTGCTCCACGATCGCCTGCTGTTCGCGGGTGTGGATCTTCAGGTAACCCGCTGCCGGCGACGCCGCTTCCGGACGGCCCACATATTTCAGGCGATACTGGTCGCGGTTGCTGTCGTCGAGGATCGCTTCGATGCGCGGGCGCAGGAATTGGAACGCGCCCATATTCTCGGGCTCTTCCTGGCACCAGACCACTTCGGCGTTCGGGTAGCGCTTGATCTGCGCGCCGATTTCGGCGGCAGGGAACGGGTACATCTGCTCCACACGCACGATGGCGATATCGTCGATCGCTTTCTCGCGGCGGGCTTCCAGCAGGTCGTAATAGACCTTGCCGCTGCAGAAGATGACGCGCTTGATGCTCGCGTCCTTCGCCAGCCCGTCGATCTCAGCGATCACCGGCTTGAAGCTGGTGCCTTTGTCGAACTCGGCCAGCGTGCTGGTGCACAGCTTGTGGCGCAGCAGCGATTTGGGCGACATCACGATCAGCGGTTTGCGGAACTTGCGGCCCACCACCTGACGGCGCAGGGCGTGGAAGAAGTTCGCCGGGGTGGTGATGTTCACCACCTGCATGTTGTCTTCGCCGCAGAGCTGCAGGAAGCGCTCTAGGCGCGCCGAGCTGTGCTCCGGCCCCTGGCCTTCGTAGCCATGCGGAAGCAGCAGCACGAGGCCGCTCATGCGCAGCCACTTGATCTCGCCGCTGGCGATGAACTGGTCGATCATGATCTGCGCGCCGTTGGCGAAGTCACCGAACTGGCCTTCCCACAGCACGAGCGCGTTCGGCTCGGCCAGCGAGTAGCCATATTCGAAGCCCATCACCGCGTATTCGCTGAGCGACGAATCATGCACTTCGTAGCGCGCCTGACCCTCGGCGATGTTGTTCAACGGCGTGTAGCGCTCTTCGCTTTCCTGATCGATCAGCACCGAGTGGCGGTGGCTGAACGTGCCGCGCTGGCTGTCCTGCCCGGTGATGCGCACGGGCGTGCCCGCCGCCACCAGCGAGGCGAAGGCAAGTGCCTCGCCCATCGACCAGTCGAGGCCTTCGCCGGTTTTCAGCATCTCTTCCTTGGCTTTCAGCTGACGCTCGATCTTGCGGTTCAGGTTGAAGCTTTCGGGCACCTTGGTCAGGTTCAGGCCAATGGCCGCCAGTTTCTTCACGTCCACGCCGGTATCCGGCTGCTGGCCGAGGCCCGCTTCGGCGCGGCCATAGCCCGCCCATTTGCCTTCCAGCCAGTTGGCCTTGTTGGGTTTGAAATCTTTCCCCGCGTCGTATTCCTTCTGGAAATGCGCGTTGAGGATCTCCATCTCCGTGCCCACTTCCTCCTCGGTCATGGTGCCTTCCGCGACAAGGCGCTGGGCGTAGACCTTCGCGGGCAGGGCTTTCTGCGCGATGGTCTTGTACATGATCGGCTGGGTGAACATGGGCTCATCGCCCTCGTTATGGCCGTATTTGCGGAAGCAGATGATGTCCACCACCGTGTCGCGGCCGAAGGCCTGACGGAATTCGGTGGCGAGTTTGCAGGCAAATACCACGGCTTCCGGATCGTCGCCATTCACGTGGAAGATCGGCGCCTGAATGCCCTTGGCCACATCGCTGGGGTACGGGGTGTAGCGCGAATATTTCGGCGCGGTGGTGAAGCCGATCTGGTTGTTCACGATCACATGCACGGTGCCGCCGGTGCGGTAGCCGCGCAGGTCGGCCATGCTGAGGGTCTCGGTGACCACGCCCTGGCCCGCGAAGGCCGCGTCACCATGCAGGGTCAGCGCCATCACGCGCTTGTGTTCGCCATCGCCCAGCTGGTCCTGCTTGGCGCGCACTTTGCCCACCACCACGGGGTTGACCGCCTCGAGGTGGCTGGGGTTCGCGGTGAGCGACAAATGCAGCGACTTGCCGCCCGGCATGGGGCGGTCATGGCTGGCGCCGAGATGGTATTTCACGTCGCCCGAGGTGTGCGCACTCTCAGGGAAGTCGAGGTTGCCGTTGAAGATCGAGAACAGCTCGGAATAGGGCTTGCCCATGATGGTGGTGAGCACGTTCATGCGGCCGCGGTGCGGCATGCCGATGACGATCTCGTCCACGCCCACGGCGCTGGCGGTCTCCAGCACGGCCAGCAGACCGGGCACCATGGCGTCGCCGCCCTGAATGGAGAAGCGCTTCATGCCGGTGTATTTCAGCTGGGTGAATTCCTCGAACGCTTCCACTTCCAGCAGCGAACGCAGGATGTTCTTTTTCTGCTCGGCGGTGAAGGCCATGTGGCCGCGCGCATCTTCGATGCGGGTTTGGATCCACTCGCGCTGGGCGGGGTCCTGGATATGCATGAATTCCACGCCGATGGTGCCGGAATAGGTGGCACGCAGGATCTCGAGGATCTCACTGAGCGTGGCGCGCTCTTTGCCGAACTGGCCACCGAGATAGATCGGGCGGTCATAGTCGCTGCCCGTGAAGCCATAGCTGGCGGGGTCGAGGTCGGCATGGATCTGCGGCTGTTCAATGCCCAGCGGGTCCAGCGTGGCGGCGAGGTGGCCGCGCACGCGGTAGGCGCGGATGAGCGCCTGTGCACGCAGCGCATCGAGTGCGGCGGCTTCCACGGCCTTGGGGTCCAGCCCGCCCTTGGCGGCGGCTTTGGGGTCGGCCTTGGGGGCCGGTGCGTCCATGTCCGGCTGGCCGATCACCTTGCTCGGCGCTTTGTCCCAGCTCGGGCCTTTCGGCGCGGGGTCGCCAAGGCTGGCGAAGAATTGCTGCCAGCTTTTGTCGACGCTGCTCGGGTTGCTCAGGTAACGGCTGTAGAGTTGCTCGATGAAGACCGAGTTGGCACCGTACAGGAAGGAATTCTCTAAAGTTTCGCGGCTCATATAACGCTCAAATACGTGACAGCGCGCAGCAAATCGCGCGCTCCCGCGCGTTCTAGGCGCGCACGCGCGGCTTTGCAAGCGGATTTAGGGAATACAACGTTTCTAAACGGCTACGCCCGGCACTGATGCACGGAAACCCGCAACAGCGGTGCGCCCTTGGCCGAGAGCACCTTGTTCACGCGGCATTTGCTCTGCACTTCCACGGCGCGCTTCTGGCGGTATTCGACGAACCCGTCCTTGGCGTATTCACCGCCGCTGGCGACCCACTGGTTGCCCGCCTGCTTGATGACGTAGATCTTGTGGTCGTCGATGTTCACCATCTGCTTATCCGGGTGGTTCTTCACCGACGGCGGAATGTTACCGTCGCAGGCCGAAAGGCCAAGGACGCAGCAGCTGAGGATCAACATAGAACGCATAAAAAACTCCTTCACGTTTCCCCCGTGATGGAAGAACCGGC
>QFOX01000044.1 GCA_003241645.1 Azospirillum brasilense
CACAACGGTAAAATGACACGCCTTCGCACCTTCTTGTTTCTTGCGCTGTGTTTTGCGGCGCTGCAGCCTGCCTCGGCGGCGGTGCAGCAGGTGCGCGTGGTGGGGGTCGGCACGGATAAAAGCTCGGCCGCGGCCGAAGCCAAAGCGCTGGAATTCGCCAAGAAACGCGCGGTCTATCTGGTGGCGCGCAAGCTGCCCATTGAAAAGCCCAGCGAAAAAGTGGCGGCGCTCAGCGAGCAGCAATTCCGTGAGATCATTCGCGGTGCCACGGTGCTGCAGGTCAAACGCGAAAAGACCGTGACCTATGTGGATGCCACCGTGAGCGTGCAGGACGCCGCCATCAAGCGCGCGTTCGACCTGCCGGACGCCGAGATCACCGATTTCACCAAAGCAGGCGTGCGCAACCGTGGGGTGCTGCTGATCCCGGTCTATGTCGATAAGGACCGCCCGTATGTATGGGAGAAGGAAAACCTGCTGCGCAGCCCCTTGCGCACCGAGGTGATGCGCCAATCCGCCGGCACGGTGCTGATCGCCTCGGGCGATATCGATGACCTTCGGCTGGTGGATTACCAGAATGCCCTGAGCGTGACCGCCAAGGAAATGGACCCCATGTTCACCCGCTACGGGGCGGATGAGATCATCATCGCCATCTTCGCGCAGGAACATGAGGAAAAGGCCAAACCCGCCAACATGCTGCTGCGCCGCCTGCACAAGGGCAGCAGCAAAACAGAGGTGCTGCGCCTGAAAGGGCTGGAGAGCGCCGCGACCGACGAGGCGCGCGTGAAAGAGGCTTCCAGCCTGATCGCCAGCGCGGTCAGCCAGATCGCGTCCTCCACCGCGGCGGCGGATCGCGAACGGCTGGAGAAGGCCACCAAGATCGCCATTCACTTCAATTACGCCAACCCGCGCGAGCTGGCGCATATGCAGGAAACCCTGAGGGAACAGGCGGGTGTGCTGCTGCTGGAGATCCCCTCGATCAGCCTCGGGGCCATCAATGGCGTGGTGTATTATGAAGGCGACGCGGAAAAACTACGTGAAAAGCTACGCAAAGACGGTATCATCGTCACCGACGCTGGCACGGGCTGGCAACTTTCCATGCGGTAGAAATCCATGACCACCAAAACGGCCGACACCACCGAAAAGCGCAAGCGCCGCAAAGCGATTGTGCGCGCAACCGCGCAGCCCAGCTTCACGCGCACCCATGCGGTGCACCTGCTGCTGTGGGGCACGGTGCTGTTCCTGTTCGGCTATTTCCTTTATGCCGTATCGGCCATTTTGCTGCCCTTCGTGGTGGGCGCCATCATGGCGTACCTGTTCGACCCGCTGGCCGACCGGATGGAGAAACATATCGGCCGGGGCAACGCCACGGCGGTCATCACGCTGGGGTTCTTCTCGCTGCTGGTGGCGTTGCTGGCGTGGCTCGGCCCGCTGCTTTACCACCAGCTCAGTGAGCTGATCGCCAAAGTGCCGGATTTGATGCGCGCGGTGGAATCGCTGGTGCGCGAGAAGGGCGCCCCGGCGTTCGAGGCCATCGGCCAGATCACCAATAAAGCCAACGGCGAAGGCGGTGCACCCAGCAACGCGGGCGACATCATCGAACGTGCGTTTGCGCTGGGTGGCGAAATGCTGCTTTCCGTGCTGGCCTCTGGCGGCGCGCTGCTGAACGTGCTGTCGCTGCTGTGCATTACCCCCATCGTGTCGTTCTACCTGCTGCGTGACTGGGACAAGGGCATTGCCAAAACGAACGCGCTGCTGCCGCTGGCCTATGCGCCCACCATTCGTGCCCTCGCGCGCGACATCAACCGCACGCTGGCAGGCTACCTGCGTGGCCAATTCTACGTGATGCTGATCCTCGCGGTGTATTACGTGCTGTTCCTCACCCTCATCGGCCTGAAATTCTCGCTCGTCATTGGCGTTATTGCGGGGCTGCTGGTGATCGTGCCCTATATCGGCACGTGGATCTCCACCCTCATCGCGCTGGCGGTGGCCTACAGCCAGTATGATATTTCTACGCCCTTCTGGTTCGTGGTGGGCGTGTTCGGGATTGGGCAGGTGCTGGAATCGCAGATCCTCACGCCGCATATCATCGGCAACAAGGTCGATCTTCACCCGCTCTGGATGCTGTTCGGCATGCTGGCTGGCGGCGTGCTGCTCGGTTTTGTAGGCGTGCTGCTGGCGGTGCCCATCACGGCGATCATCAGCGTGCTCGTAAAATTCGTGATCGGCCTGTACCTCGATTCGTCGCTCTACACGGATAAATAACATGCAGCCGCGCGGTGCGCAGTTGGTCATGCCCTTCGCCCCGGCCACCAGTTACCTGGCCGAGGATTTCATCCATAGCGCGGCGAATCACGCTGCCCTCGAACTGGTGGAGCGCTGGCCCAACTGGCCCTATTCGCTGGTGGTGCTGCATGGCCCGCCGGGCTGCGGCAAAACCCATCTGTGCCATGTGTTCGCAAGCCGTACGCAGGCCATGTTCCTTGACCCGGGGCGCGTGGGCAGCACGCCTGCCGACCAGCTGCTGACCGGGCACCATTGCTGGGTGCTGGACGGGCTGGAGCAGGTGCCAAGCCCCGACGGGCTGGCCCAGCTGATCAACCACGCGCGCGCGCGTGGCGACTACCTGCTGATGACCGCGCAGGTCGCGCCGTCGCAGCTTCCGGTCACGTTGAACGACCTGCGTTCGCGCCTGATCGCGCTGCCCGAGATCGCGTTGGGCGCACCCGACGATGCACTGCTGATGGGCGTGCTGGCCAAGGGTTTCGCCGACCGGCAGCTGCGGATAACGCCCGACATCCTGCGCTACGCCACCACGCGGTTGGAGCGCAGCCATGCGGCGGCGCAGCAGTTCGTCGCGCGGGTGGATGAGGCGTCGCTGGCGCAGGGCCGCCGCGTAACGCTGAAACTGGTGCGTGACCTGCTGTAAGGCTCACTGGGCATGGTTCCGCCTGCGGCATGAAATACACGGCAGCATGGTAATTGGCACTTGTAGCGCTGCTAAACCCATGTATTAGCAGTAATCAATATAGGTTTATGCTACCCGGAAGGATGAAATTTTTTTAGCGGCCATGACCACGAATACAAAGCGCACTCCCCATCGTCCCGGCGACCGCCATGGTCGCCCACGTCGCCCGGCGATCCTGCGCGACGCCCATCGGCGTTTGGCGAAAGTCCGCGTGCTGGTGGCCGACCATGACCGCCGCACCGCGCAGCTGATCCATAGCGTGCTGATGTCGTTCGGCTTCGATACCATCCACGAAGCGCATGATGGTGAGACCGCCATCAAAATTCTGGAAGAACATGACATTGACCTGCTCATCACCGAGTGGGACCTGAAAATGCTCAGTGGCATCCGGCTGGTGAAAGCCATTCGCCAGACCAAAAGCGGCCAGCGCTGGGAGCGCGACCTGCCCGCCATCATGATGACGGCGAAGGCCGACCTTGAATCGGTGCGCGAAGCGCGTGACGCGGGCTTTACCGAATTCGTGGCCAAGCCGTTCTCGGCGCGCAGCCTGTCGACGCGGTTGCTGCAAATGATCGACAACCCGCGTGCGTTCGTGATCTCGGAAGGGTTCATTGGGCCGTGCCGCCGCCGCCGCAGCATGCCCCCGCCGGGCGAGGTCGAACGCCGTGGCCAGCATGACCCCAAGGCCAAGCAGGCCGTGACCATGAGCGAGATCCTGCCGCCAAACAAACGCCTGAAAACGCTGATCGGTGACGATCTCGACGGCAAGGACATTTTCACCGACAACCTGATCAATAACGTGCAGCGCGACATCATGCGCTACGAATCGCAGTTCATTGAATGGGCGCGCGACGATATCCGCATCCTTGAGGTGACCTACAAGGCGATGACGGACGACCACAACGACCACGAAGCCCGCCGCAAATTCTACGAGGCGGCCTACACCATCAAGTCACAGGCTGGCATGTTCGGCTACGACATGGGCACCGAGGTGACCCGCATGCTGCTGGATTATTTCCATGATGGGCGACCGGTCGATTCCAATACGCTGATCGTGCTGCGCATGCATGTGGACACCATCCGTGTGGTGTTCCAGCACAAGATCAAGGACAGCGGCCGCGCCATCGCGGTGGAGCTGGTCAAGTCGCTGCAGAAGCTTGTCGCCAAGCTCAGCTAATTAAAGTGTAATAAGACCGGTTTGCGGGCTCGACGCATCGGCCACGCCGGTGCGCGGCATCGGCTTCGCGTGGTAAGCAAGGCGGCCCGCTTCCACGGCCAGTTTCATGGCGCGTGCCATCGCCACCGGGTCGCCCGCTTTGGCCAGCGCCGTGTTCAGCAGCACCCCATCGCAGCCCAGCTCCATGGCGCGCAGCGCATCCGACGGCGTGCCGATGCCTGCATCCACCAGCACGGGCACGCGCGCGTCGGCCACAATGCGGGCGATGGCTTCGGGGTCAGTAATGCCAAGGCCAGAACCAATGGGCGCGGCCAGCGGCATGATGGCGGCCGCCCCGGCGCCTTCCAGCTGGCGGGCAAGGGCAGGGTTCGCGGTGGTGTAGACCATCACCGTAAAGCCTTCCGCCACCAGCATTTCGGTGGCTTCCAGCGTGCCCTTCTCGTCGGGCAGCAGGGTGGTTTTATCGCCAATGACTTCCAGTTTCACCATGTCCCATCCGCCAAGCTCGCGGGCGAGGCGCAGCGTGCGCACCGCTTCCTCCGCGGTGTAGCAGCCCGCCGTATTGGGCAGGTAGGTGTAGCGCTCCGGCGGCAGCGCGCTTTGCAGGCTTTCCGCCCCGCCCGACAGATCCATGCGGCGGATCGCCACGGTCACGATCTCGGCACCGCTGGCTTCCACGGCGGTTTTGGTTTCGGCAAGGTCTTTGTATTTGCCGGTGCCCACCAGCAGGCGCGAGGTGAAGTGCCGCCCACCGATGATAAAGGGGTCGTTTGTTAGATGCTCGTCCATCGCTTAACCGCCCCCGATAAAGCCGACGATCTCGATGCGGTCGCCGTTCATAATGGGCGTATCCGCATAGGTCGCGCGCGGCACAATGGCCAGGTTGCGCTCCACCGCCACGCGGCGGATATCCAGCTTCAGCTGTTCCACCAGCGCAGCAATGCTCGTGGCCGCGATGGTCGCGGGCTCGCCGTTCAGCGTGATTTGCAGTGATGCGGTGGCTGTGCTAGACATGCGGGCTATGTAGTTCGAAACCACCCACGCCGCAACGAGAAGCCGCGCTATGTCCACCATAACCGTACTGAATGGCCCCAACCTGAACCTGCTTGGCACCCGCGAGCCCGAGATCTACGGCCACGAAACGCTGGCCGATATCCATGCGCTGTGCGAGCGCACCGCCGCCGTGCATGGCTGGGGGGTGGATTTCCGCCAGAGCAACCACGAAGGTGACCTGATCGACTGGGTGCAGGAAGCCGGCAGAACCAGCATGGCCATCATCATCAATGCCGGTGGCTATACCCACACGTCCGTGGCGCTGCACGATGCGCTGCGCGCGGTGAAGATCCCGGTGATCGAGGTGCATCTGAGCGACCCGAAAAAACGTGAGGCTTTCCGCCATCATTCCTACATCGAGTCGGTCGCGAAGCAGAGCATTTGCGGCCATGGCGCGCAGGGCTACGCCATGGCCATTGATGCGCTGGGTGAACTCCTGAAATAAGAGGGTACGGTGCGTAGCACGAAGGGCGAGCCGCGAAGCGGTTAAAGTATCTGCGCTGCTTTTTATCAACGTCATTCCAGCGAAAGCTGGAATCCACCTTGACAGGAAGCGCAATGGATTCCAGCTTTCGCTGGAATGACGACACCCGATATCATCACTCCGGAAATGCTGCTGGTCGCGTATGCGAACGGCTACTTCCCCATGGCGCTGGATAAGGACGACCCCGAGCTGTACTGGTTCGCGCCGGAAGAGCGCGGCGTGCTGCCCATCGAGGGGTTCAACGTGCCGCGCGGGCTGGCGCGCGCCATGAAGAAATACGACTACACCGTGACCGTGAACCGTGATTTTGACGCGGTGATTCGCGCCTGTGGCACCCTCACGCGGCACCGGCAGGATACGTGGATCAACGACGAGATCATTCGCCTGTACACCGCGCTGCACCGCATGGGCCACGCGCATTCGGTGGAGGTCTGGCTGCCCGATCATGGGGATGAAGCATTGCGTAGCGCCGCAGCGGCGCGAGCCGTGGTAACGGCAGGGCTAAGCCCGCAGGGCGAAGGGGAGGAAAGCCCTCCTTCCGAACATATGTTGCTCGTGGGTGGGCTGTATGGCGTGTCGCTGGGTGGGGTGTTCTTCGGCGAGAGCATGTTCAGCCGCGCCTCCGAATCCAGCAAGATCGCGCTGGTCACGCTGGTCGAGATCCTGCGTGAGGCAGGCTACGCAATGCTCGACACGCAATACGTGAACGACCACCTGAAACAGTTCGGGGTGGAGGCGGTGCCCAAGCGCCGCTACATGACGAAGTTGGAAAAAGCCCTCAAGGCTTCGCCCAACCCCAGCACCCTTTTCTCGACCGTGTCAGTGCGCAGGGGACTTGCTTCGGCATCCAGCGCCAGCTGAACCTGCCCGTCATGCCACTGGATCTTGGCGTGGTAGAGGTTGCCGCCTTTGCCGCCGCTCAGCTGGTAGGCAAGGTTGGCCGCCAGCCCCACGCAGCGCGCCCACTGGCGCTCGCGCTCGTCGAGCAGTTTCAGCTCCGGTCGGTCGCCTTTCCATTTGGTCTGGTAGCGGTGGAACAGCGCCAGCGCCAGCATGATGCGCTCTTTGTGGTCCAGCCCCTTCAGCGACGACTGGATGATGCGGTGGTACGCCCATTCGGCACGGAAATTCGGATCGATCGACCAGGCGAGTTCGGACAAGATGCATAGCGCGCGGCGCAGGCGCTGCCACAGGATCGGCTCGTTGGTGAACAACGGCTGCATCCACGTGAACAGTTCTTTTGCGTAGGTGCCCTGACGGCCAATGAGCGCCGCCAGATCGGTGGCGGAGGCAAGCAGCGAATCCTCTTTCTTTTTCTTCTCGTCCAGCAGATCGAAGAAGAAGCCTTCGCGGATACCGCTCACCGAGAACATCACCTGCGGCGCGCCGGTATGCTGCAGCAATTGCTGCAGCACGAGTGCAGTGGGAACCAGTGTGGGCGCGCGCTTGGCCGACACGCCGGGCAGCGCGCTGATCTCCTGCGGCGAAAGGGTCAGCAGCTTATCGACCAGCTGGGTCACGCTGCGTCGGCTCATCACGTATTCATGCACGATGTCGAGCGGGTAATGTGTCTTCTTCATGTGCAGTTTGGCCAGCGCGCGGAAGCCGCCGCCAATGGCATACAGGCAGGGGGGCGTGCTGGATTTCAGCCACGGCACGCCCGCCAGTTCCTGCTTCACCAGTTTTTCCATTTTGCCTAAGTTGTTGTCGGTCGTGTCGATCAGGCGCAACGAACCGAGATGGCAGCTGGAGGTATGGCCGATATGGCTGCGCTCGACCGTCGCCAGCTCCATGCTGCCGCCGCCGAGATCGGCCGAGATGCCAAGTGGTTCGTGAATGGAGGCCAGCACACCCTGCGCGGCAAGGCGCGCCTCATGCTCACCGCTGATGACCTTCACGCGGATGTTATGTTCCGCCTCCAGCCGGGCCACGAATTCGGCACCGTTCTCGGCGTCGCGCACGGCGGCAGTCGCGAGAATATCAAGGCTCGCCACTTCAAGGCGGCGTGCCATGACCATAAAGCGCGCAATGGCGCGGTAGGCTTCCTCCACCCCGGCGGGGTTGAGGCGCTTGCTGCGGGCCAGCCCCTTGCCCAGCGCGCACATGTATTTCTCGTTGAACAGCGGCAGCGGCACGCGCTTGAGCGCGTGGTAGACCACCATGCGCACCGAGTTCGAGCCAATGTCGATGATGGCGACAAGCCCTTTGGGGTGGTCGGCGCTGGCGGTATTGTATTCGATCGGCATGCTATTTCTTCTTTTTTTCGTGCGCAGTGCTGGGTTGCGTATCCGTCGGCGCTTTCTCGCGCAAGGCTTTCCCGCGGCCGGAAAGCGACGGGTTATTCATGAAATAATCATGCGCGGCAAAACTGTCGGCCGTGCTGGGGAACCGCACATAGCTGCCATCGCTTTGCAGCGCCCAGCTTTGCCGCTCGTCCTTCAGGTTGGCGACCATGATCTGTTCCAGCACCTGCCGGTGCACGGTGGGGTTCTCGATGGGCAGCATGATCTCGACGCGGCGATCGAGGTTGCGCGCCATCCAGTCGGCCGAGCCGATATAGACCTTCGCATAGGGCGAGGGCATGGCGTGGCCATTACCAAAACAGTAGATGCGCGCATGTTCAAGGAAGCGGCCCACCACGCTTTTCACGCGGATATTGTCGGAGAAGCCGGGGATCCCCGGTTTGAGCCCGCAAATGCCGCGCACCACCAGGTCGATCTGCACGCCCGCCTGGCTGGCGGCATACAGCGCGTCGATCACCTCCTCGTCGATGAGCGAATTCATCTTCGCCCAAATGCTGGCCGGGCGGCCCGCCTTGGCGTGCTCGATCTCCTCACCGATCAGGCGTAGCAGGCGGCGGCGCAGCGTGAGCGGGGCGACGGCCAGTTTCTTGAACTTGCTGGGCCGCGCATAGCCGGTGATGTAGTTGAACACATAGGCCGCGTCTTCGCACAGCGCGGCGTCGCAGGTGAAGAAGGAAAGGTCGGTGTAGATTTTCGCGGTGGCGGGGTGGTAATTGCCGGTGCCGAAATGCGCGTAGGAGCGCAACGTGCCATGCTCGCGCCGCGCCACGAGGGAAATTTTCGCGTGGGTCTTCATGTGCACGAAACCATAGACCACCTGCACCCCGGCGCGCTCCATGTCGCGCGCCCAGCGAATGTTCGCCTCCTCGTCGAAGCGGGCTTTCAGCTCCACCAGCGCGGTGACGGATTTGCCGCGCTCGGCCGCCTCGATGAGCGCTTTCACGATGGGTGAATCGCGGCTGGTGCGGTACAGCGTTTGTTTGATGGAGGCGACGTGCGGATCGGCCGCCGCCTGACGCAGGAACTGCACCACCACGTCGAAGCTTTCGTACGGGTGGTGGACGATGAAGTCTTTCGCCTGAATGGCGGCGAAGCAATCCCCGCCGAAATCGTTGATGCGTTCGGGGAAGCGCACCTTGAACGAAGGGTAACGCAGCTCAGGCCGCGGCAGGTCGGCCAGCTCGGCGACCTGCGCCATGCCCACGATGCCATCCACCTCGACCAGGTCCTGCGCATCCACGTCCAGATGCTCAAGCATGAATTGCTGGCATTTTTGTGACGCATGGCGGTTGGTCTTAATCGTGACCACGCGGCCGTAGCGGCGGCGCTTTACCGCGGCATCCATGTTGCGCATCAGGTCTTCGGCTTCTTCCTCGATCTCAAGGTCCGAATCGCGCACGATGCGGAACAACGCCGCATCATGCAGCGAGAATCCGGGGAACAGCGCGTCGAAGAACAGCGCGACCACGTCTTCCAGCAGGATGAAGCGGTTGGGCTTGCCCTGATCGATGCGGATGAACCGCGCCTGCGAGGCGGGGAAGGGCACCAGCGCCGTCATGCGCTTGGCCTTGCCGCGCGAGGGCGTCAGCTCCATCACCTGCACCAGCCCGAGGTTCGGGATGAACGGGAACGGGTGCGCCGGGTCCACCGCGATGGGGGTCAGCAGCGGGAAGATATTGGCGTGGAAATAGTCGCGCAGCCATGCCTTGTCCTTGGGGCCGAGCTGCTTCTCGCCAACCACGTGAATGCCCTCGCGCTCCAGCTCGGCGCGCAGGCCAAGCCAGCAGGCCTGCTGCTGCGCGATCAGCGCGGTCGCGGCGCGGGTGATCTGTTCCAGCTGCTTCTTCGGGCTCAACCCATCGGCCGAGGGGGTGTGCACGCCATGCTCGATCTGGTCCTTGATGCCCGCAATGCGCACCATGGTGAATTCGTCGAGGTTGCTCGCCGAAATGGAGAGGAACTTCACGCGCTCCAGCAGTGGATTGAGCGGGTTGGTCGCTTCCTCGATGACGCGGCTGTTGAAGGCCAGCCACGAAAGCTCGCGGTTGATGTAGCGGTGCTGCGGCCGCGCAAAATGCTTGGCGACGATCTTCTCATCCAGATGGGGCAGGGCGGGCAGTGTCTTCATGGGCGGCGTTGTCACTTGTCTGCGCACGCAGGCGTGCTACATGAATGGGATGCACCATCCTAGCGCAACCGCCAAGCCGATACAACGCCGCATCACATTGCTGCGCCACGCCGATGCCGTGGCCGATGAGCGCGGCGACGACCACGCGCGCGTGCTGAGCGCGGCCGGGCAGGCCAGCGCACAGGCGCTGGGCGAATGGCTGCGCGACAACCACATGCCCGCCGGGCTGGTGCTGTGCTCCACCGCCACGCGCACCCGCCAGACGCTGGATGCGCTGGGCATGAACCAGCCCTGCATGCTGGTGGCCCCGCTTTACCTTGCCAGCGCCGGCGAGATGCTGGCCCAGCTGCAACAGATGGATGACGCCGTTTCGCATATCATGCTGGTGGGCCATAACCCCGGCATGCACGGGTTGGCGGCGTTACTGGTGAAAGACTATGTGCGCGACGCCGATGCCGACGCGCTGGCGCAGGGGTTCCCCACCGCGGGGCTGGTCAGCATGACCGCCGATCTGGCGCAATGGAGCGGCCTTTCGCCGCACAGCGCCACGCTGGACCTGCTGCGGTTTTCCTAACGCAAAAGAATGATGAATCCGCAGCCGAGCGATTCGTAACTCAGGTTATATTCGGCCAGCTGGTAATTCGCGTTGGTGGCGCAGTTCTGGCTTCCCGCCAGCCAGCCAGCCGTGCCCCCGGCTTTGTAGCTGAGCCAGCGCCCGGTGGCGGGTTTTGCATCATCGAATTTGGTGTCGATGTTCCATGCCTCGGCCGGGGTGGCGAAGGGGCCGTGCGGGTTCCATGTGGGGTTGGGCTTGTTGCCATAGAACATGTAGTTCCCGTAATCGAAATAGTCGTAATAATTGACGCTGTTATTCAGCCCTGCGCCACCATCGGGGGCGATGCCGGTCGGGCCGTTGCTGACCATGGCGGTCACGTTCGGCAAGCGGCTGAGCGGTGCGTTCTCACCGATCACGGCGTAACCATAGTGCCGGCCATTATAGCTGCCGGGGAACAGCCCGGCATTGCTGAGATGCTGCCAGAAGCGGCTTTGCTCGTAGATGTAGGCATTCCACGAATCCAGCACACCATCGCCGTTGCCGTTGCAGGTTTCCACGCCGGTATCGGTATCGTCGCGGCAGTCGTTGCCGATACCATCGCCCCCGTCATCCGCGCCCCAGAATTGGGTCGCATTCGCCATATCGCCCGGCAGCGCAAAATATTTGTCGCGGAACTGGTAGATCGCCATCACGTAGTTGTTGAGGTCGGTGCCCACGGCGCGCAGCTGCGCCGCCCGGATCAGCGATTGGCCGCTGAGGATCCCACCCGTGAGCAGGCCAAGGATGACCAGCACGATGGATAACTCGACCAATGAAAAGGCGCGTTGCATAGGAAAAGAATAAAATAATATTCGGCGAAACGCAATCGTTACGCGGCTTCACCCGGCGGGGGTGGCGGGGCGGCGGCCGCGACCTTTTTCTTCTTGCGCGGGTCGTACGGCTCCTGCGTGGGCACGCTGGTGGGCGGCAGCAGGCGGCGCTTGAAGAACGGGTCCTTGAAGTAGAAGATCTTCTTGCACTTAATGGGCGAGAAGGATTCCACGAGGATGATCTGCTCGTCGCGCGGCAGCTGGATGACTTCCTGCGGCAGCAGCAGGGCGCGCTGCGTTTCGCTCACATGCAGGGTGCGCGAGCCGGGGTTGAAGTCGATGAATTTCGGGCGGTTGCTGGATTCGGCAATGGCGGTCTTGTTACCCACCAGTTGCGAGATCATGTTCGCGGTCTCGATGTTGTTCGCCGAGAAGGTCACGCGGTAGTAGCTGTTCGACAGGAAGCTGTTCATGCCCGCTTCCTCGTAGATGCCCTTGAGCTGCTGCGTATCCTGCACGATGAGGAACAGCTTCACGCGGTAACCGCGGAAATACGCGATGCCCACCTGGAATTGCGGCATCTCGCCCAGCGAGGGGAACTCATCCATCATGAACATCACGCCGTGCGGTTCGTCCTTCTTCGGCATGGTGCGCGTCATGAAGTCGGTCGCCTGCTGGTAGAACACTTTCAGCAGCGGCTCGAGGCGTTGCAAGTTGTCTGGCGTGACGCCCACGAACACCGATTGCTTACGCTTCTTCAGCGTCTGCAGGTCGAAGTCCGAGCTGGCGGTGGTGGTGTCGATCAGCGGGTTCGCCCAGAGTTCAAGGCCCGAGTTGAGCGTCGAGACCACGCCGGAACGTTCCTTGTCGGCCTTCTGCAGGAACGCTGCAATGTTCATGTAGGCCACGGGGTGGATCTTGCCGCCGATGGTGTCGAGCACCACGGCGAGGTTGTAGACCACGTCGTCGGAGCGCATGGTGCGCACCACTTCGCCGAAGCTGGTGATCTTCTCGGGCACCGCGCACAGGTAGAGGATGATGCCCAGCATGAGTGAGCGTGCCTCGTTCTGCCAGAATTCCTGCTCGGGCAGCACGAGGTTGCAGATCTTCTGCACGTCATCCACCATCTGGCCGGGTTTTTCCGAGATCCAGTCCAGCGGGTTGTAGCAATGCGACAGACCGTTGGGATCGGCCGGGTTCCAGTAGTAGCAGGGCTGGCCCATTTTGCGGTTGCGGTAGCCCGAGGTGAGTTCGAAGTTCTCGCCCTTAATGTCGTGCACGACCACGGATTCTTCCCAGAATAGCAGGTTCGGGATCACGAAGCCCACCCCTTTACCCGAGCCGGTCGGCGCGAACAGCAGCACGTGCTGGAAATCATCCGCGATCAGGTAATTGTTGGCGCCTGTGCGGCCCAACAGCATGCCCTTCTTGGCGCGCAGTTTGGCACGGCGGATATCCGCCTCGGTGGACCATTTGGCGTTGCCGTGGATGGTTTCCTTGGCGCGCATGGGGCGGAAATCGGTCAGCGGCGCGCGCATCATGAACAGGGTGATGAGGCCGAAGAACCCACCGGCCATGATGGGCCCGTAGAACAGCAGGCCGAATTTGGCGCCGAAATAATATTTGTAGCTGCGCGGGTCGCTCTTTTTGAAGCTGGCCGCGAATTTATGGATGGCCCAGGTATTCTTGATGGTGTCTTTGACGTTGGTGGCGCCCAGCGCATAGACCTTCGCGGGGTAGACCGGCTGCTGGTAGACCTTCATGAGGTGGTTGTTGCCCAGCGCGTAGCCTACGGCGAGGCCGCCATAACCGGGAATGCCAAGCGTGAGGCTGATGAGTAGCACCAGCAGCAGCTTATTCATCAATCCTTTCATGTGGTCGGGCATAGCGGCTAAATTAGCCCGTGCGGGGCGCGGATGCCAGTGAATTTACGGCAACATGCGCCGAAGGTGGCATTTCTGGCGGCACTGACACAGAAACAGCAGCCTGATGCCTAGGCCATGGGCTTGAAGTAGATCTCGGACACGTAGCGGCGGCCTTTTTCGCCGCGCTTGAGCTGGATGATCACTTGAATGACCGATTCCACGTATTCCTTGATCTGCTCGCGGGTGATGCCAAGGTCGGCCTGCATGATCATCAGGATCAGCTGTTCAATGGCCAGCACCGGCGAATCGGCGTGAATGGTGGCGATGGAACCGGGGTGGCCGGTGTTCACCGCGCGCAGGTACGAGAAGGCCTCGGCACCGCGCAACTCGCCCACGATGATGCGGTCGGGGCGCAGGCGCAGGCATGCCTCGATCAGGTCCTGCGTGGTGACTTTCGCGCGGCCCTGGCCGCCCTTGCTGACCATCATATGCACGCGGTTGGGAATATGCTCGAGGATCACCTCGCGCGCATCCTCCACCGTGATGATGCGCTCGCTGGACGGGATCTCTTTCAGCGCGGCGTTGAGGAAGGTCGTTTTACCGGTCGAGGTTCCCCCAGACACAATGATGTTCTTCTTGGCTTTCACCGCGGCGGCAATGAATTCCTGCACCTTTCGGCCATCGTAAAGCGCCTGCAGGGTTTCGTCGGCCGGGTCGTGGCCGCCCAGTCCGGTCTTGGTCATTTCGAACGCGCCAAGCTTGGCGTAGGCATCAAGGTCGAGGTTCAGCGCCGTTTGTTTACGGATGGACATGGCCACGCCGCCATCCGCGCAGGCGGGGGGGAACACGATCTGGATACGGTAGCCGCCGGGCAGGGTGGCCGACAGCAGCGGCTTCTCTTCGGAGATGATTTGCGCGGTGGATTGTGCCACCAGATGCGCCAGCTCGCGCATGTGCTCCAACGTCATTTGCGGCAGCTCTTCACGGCGCATCTCGCCGTATTTCTCGATCCATGCTTCGCAGGGGCGGTTGATCGAGATCTCCTGGATGCCATCCTCCGCGAACAGCGCATTCAGCGGTTCGAGGAAGGTATCCAGCGCCGTGAAGTTCGCGTTCATCAGTTGATCACGCGGGCGCCCGAGAATTCCGATGGGAAGATCAGGTCGCGGTTGACGAAGACGTTCACCGGCGTGCCCTGATCCACCAGAATGCTGGGCCCGAGGTTCAGGTATTGCTGCAGGAAGCTGTCGGTGGTGGAGCCGAGGCGGTTCAGCGCGTTCACCGTGGCGGTGGTCGCGCCGTCGCCCGACTGGCTGGTGCCGCCAATGGCCGAGTTGGTGGTGCTGGTCTGGCCGCCGCCGGTGATCTCATCCGAACCGATGGCCACGCCGATGGTCACCACGCTGGCAAGCACCGCGCGCGAGAAGATCTGCTGGAACTTGGTGTCCACCTGACCGCCGATGCCGGCCTGACCGATCTGGTCCACCAGTGGCGAATTGATCATCACGTCCACGCCGTCGGGGCGGATCACGCGCGTCCACATCACATACACACGGCTCTGGCCGCCCAGCAGCTCGGTGTTGTACTGCCCAATGAGGCGCGAGCCTTTTGGAATGAGCGGTGCCGTGCCCGCTTCGCCATACACGTCGCGGCTGACAATGGCACGAATGGGCGCAGGCAGCTCGGTGTTGATGGCCGATTCGGTGGTCGCCTGAATGATGCGGCCCTGCGCGATGATGCGATGCAGGTTGCCGATATGCGTCGCGCTCACGCGCTCGGCCTGGCTGTTCGCGGCGGCCACTTGCGCGCCGAATTGCAGGTTCGGATCGGTGGATTCCGGTGCGGGGGCAGCATCGCCGCCCAACGCATCCGCCAGCCCGCCACCTTTGACGATGAACATGTCGGATTGCAGGCGCGCACGCTGGCGCTCTTTCTCGGCCGAATCATCCTTCGGCTCAAGCTGCGGCAGGTTGGCCGTGGGCACCGGCGGGGCGGTGAAGTTGCCGGGCAGGGCCACGG
>QFOX01000117.1 GCA_003241645.1 Azospirillum brasilense
TGCGGCCGGTATTGATGGCTTCCTCCAGCCACAGCTCGTACACGGGCTTCGCCCAATAGGTGGCGAGCCACTGGCGGCGGCCCTGGAAGAAGCGCCACGCCTCCAGCAGCGCGGCGCGCGCGCTGGAATAGTTTGTCTTGCTAAAATCCTTCATCAGCAGCTCGAACGGGAGGTTCAAGCCCGTGCCGATATGGCGCAGGATGCTTTCGACGAAGGTGCCGTAGCCCGAATTGGGGCGGCTGGGGGTGAACGGTGCCAGCTTGTCGCCGGGAAAAATCGGGATGATGGAGCCACCCTGCAGCCGCACCTGCCAGTCGCGGCGCTTGGCATCGTAATCCTCGAACGACCCGCCGAACATTTCCGCGATGGTCTCCGAATCCATCGGGGTTTCGATAAAGGCGGCGATCATGGCATTGACCACCGCTGCCTGCAGTTCCGAGCGCTCGTAATGGTCGAGCATTTTAAACATCGGCATGATGGCGGTCAGCGCAGGCTTGCCACGGCTTTGCCCGGTGCGCTCCTTATCATGGACATGCAGCACCTGCCGCCGACCGAACGGGGTGCGGGCCGGCACATATTGCCAATCATCGGCATCGCTTCCCCATGACAGGTAGCTATCGCCCGGATGGGTTTTCTTGATCCAGTAGCCGCGTGGTGCGCCGTAATCATCAATCTCGATGCCGCCGCGTAGGTAGCGGTCATCGGGTTTGCCGCTCGGATTGCTCAGGCGGTCGGGTTCGACCAACTGAATCGTGGTGGCAAAATCCAGCCCACGATCTGGTAGCCAGATGGGCAGCGCCACGGCCTCACCATTAATGAAGCCGGAGCGGAATACCTGCGTGGTTAGCCCTGCAAATGTCAGGGACTGTGCGGCATCGCAATCAAGTCCTTCTGCCCAGCCGCGCCACAGGGCTTCGGTAGTGTGCGACCATTCATCTGCCCATTCCTTGGTGCGCCCCAGCGTGCGGTAATCGGGAATGGCGGCAAGGCGCAGCCCCGTGCCGACAACGTTATCGGTGAGGGTCTGCGCAGCGCCGGAGGCCACACCATGGTTGCGCGTTAAATCCCGCGAGCGCGCGACCAGGGTGCCAAGCTCCGGCAACAGGTCGCTATCCGCCGACCCCTGTGAAGGGAGCCAGCTTGCCAGCTCGCGCGAAGCCAGCGATGCCGCACGGTGCGAGGTATCGTTCATGCTAGAATTCCGTTCTGATGATGCTGCGGCGGGGCTTGCCTTGCGTGCGGCTGATCTGCGCCTTGAGCCGTTCAATGTACTGTTCCAGCTTGTCGATGCTGGTCTGCGCGTAGGTGGTGGAGCCATAGCCGCCCACCGATACCGTCACTTCCTTTTCTCCCATCATGAGCTGGTGATGCGCTTCCTCGGCCTGCGCCAAGCGGGTTTGCAGGGTGGCAAGGTCGGTCATACGCGCCTCATAGATACGGGTCGTCAGAACGCATCACGCGCCGGGGCGTGATGGCGGGAGCGGATTTCGCAGGCGGCGCGGCTACGAGGGAAGCATGATCCGCCTGCGTTATCGCCACAGGGCTGGCAGCAACCGGAAGCGACTTGCCGAGCGCGACTTCCAATTGCTGCCATTGACGTTCGGAGAAACGATCCAGTCCGTAAATGCTCGCTGCCGCGCGCGCATACACACGGCAATCGAGCGCCTCGTTATTGCGCGCCGGGTCTTTCTCCCAGCTCGCGCGCGGGAACCCTTTGTGCAATTTGATGATC
>QFOX01000045.1 GCA_003241645.1 Azospirillum brasilense
CCAGAAATGGTGTCGTTATCGGCGCCACCGTCGATGGTATCGTTACCCGTCCAGCCATCGAGGAAGTCATTGCCGGAGCCGCCCTGAATCACATCGTCACCGCTATCGCCATAAACGATGTCGTTACCAGCGCCCGCAGTAATGCTGTCATTGCCGGAGAGGCCATAAAGCTGGTCATCCCCGCCGCCGCCATCAATCGTATCATTGCCTGCGTAGCCCAGGATAATGTCCTTGCCATCACCAGCGGTGATCGAGTCATTGCCCGCACCAGCATTGATAAGATTATCACCGTCCATGTCGGTGATTACATCGTCGCCATCGTCCCCGTAGATGCTGTCATTGCCGAGACCGCCGATAATGGTGTCATTGCCACCACCCGTGCGGATCAGGTCATTGCCCGCACCAGCATCGACATAATCGTCACCATCAATGGTTGGGATATCCGAGAATACGATATCTGAGTAAATGATATCATCCCCATCGCCACCGTAGATGGTATCGGAGCCATTCTCGCCCGCAAGCATGTCGTTGCCTGCGCCGCCTTCGATGTAGTCGTCCCCATCATAGCCGAAAATGGCATCGTTGCCCGCATCGCCATAGAGCGAGTCATGCCCACCATCACCGATGATGAAGTCATCATCATCACCACCACGGATAATGTCGTTGCCGGTGCCGCCGAAGAGGACATCATTGCCTGAACCACCTTCGATGGAGTCATTGCCATCGTCACCCAGCACGAAGTCATGGCCAGCGCCCGCCAGAACGGTATCGTTACCCGTCCAGGCATAGATCACATCGTTGCCTCCGGCCCCTTCAAGATGGTCATGGCCATTGCCGCCAGCCAGCAGGTTATCATTGGAATCACCAATCAGGGTGTCGTTGTGATCCGTACCTTCCAGATTCTCGACGTTGGTAATCACATCGCCAGTGGCGTCCCCGCCAGAGAACGTGCCAGTGGCAAGGTTCGCATAGACTGCAGCGGCGGAACCATTGAAGGTCACCAAGTCCACGCCATCACCGCCGTTGATCGTATCAGCGCCGACACCACCAGAAATGGTATCATTTCCGGCACCACCATTGATGACATCGTTGCCGCCACCCGTCTGGATGATATTCGCAGCATCGTTACCGATAATGGTATCGCCCAGCCAAGTGCCGAGAACATTCTCAACGTTTGTTAGGTAGTCACCTTGCGCATCCCCACCAGAGAATACGAAGTTAGCAAGGTCAACATATACAGCACCAGCAGAGCTGCTGTAGGAAACCATGTCGTTGCCATCACCGCCATCAAGGAAGTCCGCGCCGACACCGCCTATAAGAGTATCATTACCAGCAAGGCCGAACAGCGCATTTTTGAAATATGCCTCGCCACCCGAAGTCATACGCAGGAAGAGACTTCCGCCGAAAGCGGAGAGATGGGCATCGCCAACTAGGTAATCGTCGTGATTGGAACCCATGACATTCTCAATATTCCGCAGTACATCACCCTGCGCATAGCCGCCAGAATTCACGCCAGTGGCAAGGTTCACGCTCACACCTGCCGTGGAGTAGGCATACGACACTGTATCGATGCCAGCGCCACCATCAATATAGTTAGCACCCGCACCGCTATAGATGAGATCGTCATTAGCTGATGCGCTAACCTGCTCAATGCTAATAAACTGAATAGGGCCGCTGCTGCCACCGACGACATGGTAAGTGCCGTTCTCAAAATCAAACGTCACGTCACCTTCGACATTCTCAAAGACCACACGATCTTCGCCAGCGCCGCCATTCAGCGTATCCTCGCCAAGACCACCGATCAGTGTGTCGTTGCCATCACCGCCATCAAGGCTGTCATCGCCATCACCGCCCTGAAGAACATCATTCCCGGCACCGCCTAACAAGGTGTCGTTTCCAGCCCCGCCAAGAACTACGTCATCGCCATCGCCCGCGCTGATGTAGTCATTATCATCACCGCCATCGATCCAGTCATTACCACTATCGCCAGCAATCGTGTCATTGCCGCCCGATCCCATGATAATATCGTCACCAGCGCCGCCACCGATGATGTCGTTACCTGCGCCACCGAACAGGGTATCGTCACCGTTGCCGCCCGACATTGAGTCGTTGCCATCGCCGCCGAAGCCCCAATCGTTACCATCGCCACCAATGATGGTATCATTGCCATCATTGCCGACCAGAATATCATCTCCGGACTTCCCGTCGATCACCTCGTCCCAATAGGCCCCGACAAGCAAATCGCCGCCCTGTTTCTTAACAGCGATATCTGACGTTACGGTCGTACCCGCGAGCAAACGCTGCGCATAGGTCGCGCCATACAGCGTAGCACCCGCATCGTAGAGGGTGCTTTCACCTGCGACCCTGGTCGAGATCACCACGTTATCAACGACGATGTCCTGAATATCTTTGCCCCCGAACGTGCTATAAACGATGATCGCACCGTTGATAAATGTTTCAAAGGGGCCGGAAAGCGTTGCTTCGTCGTTCCCGAACTCTTCCGCCGCCGCTTGGTCTTCGGCATCGAGAACAACATATTCAAGGCGGACATATTCCGTGCCGTTGATATTCCCCGGCGTGGACAGTTTATAGACAGTGTAATGCCCGCCGAAGATGCTGCGCTTGCGTTTGAATGATTCGATCTCCGTACCATTGTAATAGGTATAGATGGTCTGTTCGCTGAGTTGCTCATCGTATGCCATTTGCGAGAGCTTGTTAAGGAACGCATCATTCCAATACAGGTTCTGACTGACCAATCTCTCTTCGATAAAGCTCTCTTGCGTGGCAACCACAACGGCAACGCTGCTCATCAGAGCGGCCTCGACTGTGAAGCTACCAACACCAGTAGATGGATTATAGGTAACAGCCGAAAGGTTGATGGCATTGCCATTGGAAAGTTCAATACGCTCTAGGCCGTTCCCCGTTGCTGCAAATTGATCCGTTACCGTGGCAAGAACCCGCCCATCATAGGAAATAACAAGATCATCCTCATCTTTTAGCAGAGTCAGATCACTAATGGCATTGGCCTGTGACAGCCATGATAGGAGGAGAGTATCCGTATCTTCCTCCGAGCCAATATCTACAATGATATTGTCATGCTCATCCGTATCGGCACTGACGACATAAATATCACTGCCATCACCGCCATCAAGGGCATTTTCTCCAACACCGCCAACAAGAATGTCGTTGCCATAGCCACCGCTTAATGTGTCGTCACCTTCATCTCCTGCGAGATAGTCATTGTCCATACCACCAAGCAGCACGTCATTGCCAGCTCCACCCAAAATATTATCGTTCCCAAGCCCACCCTCAGCAAAATCGTCGCCCTCACCAGCAACGATCAAATCATTGCCCGCGTCACCATAGAGCATGTCAACGCCTTCACCACCGTCGATAAAGTCGTTGCCGTTACCGCCATAAATCTGGTCATTGCCCTCTGCGCCAAAGAGAGTGTCATGGCCATCATCGCCGGCAATGATATCATTTCCTAAATTGCCGAGGATCAAATCATTGCCATTACCACCGGAAATCTGGTCGTCTCCATAACCACCATCAAGGGTATCATTGCCATCGTCACCTGAAATGGCATCAGTCCCACCACCACCGAGAATATAATCATTCCCGGCACCGCCAGCGGCGATATCATTGCCTGTTCCCAAATGCACAAAGTCGTTTCCGTCTCCTGCAATGACCGTATCGTTCCCTTCTTCCCCGAAAATAATATCATCTCCAGCATCGCCCTGAAGAATATCATTGCCATCCCCACCGTTAAGCAGGTCGTTGCCATCTCCTCCGAGGAGATTGTCATCCCCACCACGAGCCTCAAGGTAATCCGCCCCACCATTGGCAACAATCGTACCGACGCTATCATTGCCCACCAGCACATCGGAACCGGAGTTACCAATGATGTAGGAAATGTCCTGCGCAATGATAGTCGATCCTTGTGGATGCACGGCTACCAGCGCATCCACCCAGTTTCCATTCACCTCAATCTGCTGCACTTGATATATAGAATTTAACACTTGCTGGGGACTGCCGAATTCGCCCTCTTTAAAGACTTTCCCCCAATAAATTTTGGAAATTATCTTATTTGCCAATACAATCAGCACTGCCTTGATAACATAGCTTACAGGCTCTGATGGTATTCCCAGCGCCACATCCAGTGCTGTCGCAATAGCCGTAGCAGCAGCACCTGACGCAGATGCAATACCCAGCTGAACACCCAACATGGCAAGATCGCCAATGTTATTGTATTTATCCCAATCAGCGACAACACTGATCACGGTGGTAATAGTGTTCAGTGCGGTTTCGGCTTGTACCGCAGAAAGACCTGCACCCTTCAAGAATTCTTGCGCGATAGCACCGCCGATGGTGGCCATGCCAGCCTTGAGCGCCTGACTAGCGTCGAACCCATTGGCAATAAAATCAACGCCAATACGTCCTAATGCCATGTAAAGTGAGTCAGCATAGCCCGCTGCATTTTCAACGCCGAGTTCAGAGAGCGCATCCCTGATCATGGCCTTAGCGCCAAGGACATCCGTAATTGGATCACGAGTCAGATAGTCTGCGAGGAAATCTTGCCCTAAATGCTGCGCCAAACTGATCAGCGCATCATCGACATCCAAATTACCATCGATCAGGTCTTCCATATTAGCCGCAAGCCAGGTGGCAAAGCTCAATTGAGCGCCGCCATTCTCGGCTGTGAACCAAGAAACTCCATCTTGAACAAGATCAGAAACAAAATCTGAAACAGCAGTCGCGGCCTTTTCCAAAGATTTTGCGATATCTTCGATGAAGTAATTGGAGCCACCAACTTCTACAGCTGCGCCATTCTTAATATAAGTAGATGGCGTATTTTCATCGCCAACCGTTACCCACTTACCATCCGCATCTGTCTGCCCCAGTGCCCCGAATGCCTGGTCTCCATCAATTCCATACCTTGTGTATTGCGAGGATTCATTTTCCAGTTGATCATCCACCCCAATCGATAGCGGAACTCTTTGAGCTTCTCCCACAATAACATCACCAGTGGCGTCAGTTGCGGGAAGATCACTGGTGAGATCAAACATATCTCTGACCGCATCTTTGACGTAATCGCTCCCATATTCGCTATACAGCAGTGATACTCCAACCGCGCCAGCCACCCCAACTGCGAGACCAACCCACGCGACAGGGGTCATCAGTCCCACAAGAGCGGCTAAAGCAGTGCCTCCTGAGAAACTAAGAAGAGAGTTAACCCCCGCAGTGGAACCAGCCACCCACCTTGCAACATAAATGGGCGTGCCTCCCTCAAGTTCTTTGCTTATGGTCAATTCATAATCGACAATTGTCCCAAGTGGGCCAAGCGCTCGATAAAAGATCGGAACATGAACTTTACCATGTACCTCCATGGCCGCATATATTGACCCCTCAATCCCCTGCGTAACGGTGCTAACCAACGTAGAAGATGTTTCGCCCAGCGCAGGCGGCCTCACTGTAACGGCAATGCTATAGTCCCCGTTAGCATCACTAAAATCACCATTACCAGCTACCACAGCGTCAGACATATTTTCCTCCACTTAATTTTTAGACATGCATTTCTTAGATAATGAAAGCAACGCAGCATTGCCCGCCAAAAATTGCTCTTCCAACGACTCAAAACGTTGCCGATCTTTTTCTTTACTCTTTATCGCATCGAATGCCCGTGATGGCTTTTGAATCAGATGCCGCCTGACCTTTTCATTAGCCAAACTCCACCAACCCGCCCCCTGCGAATCACAGATAACGTCAGACTGCATGCCTTTAGCCAAAAAGTAATAGGAAGAGAACAGAGTCATATAGACTATGGGGTACTCACGATGCTCTTTATAGCTAAGGATTTTTCTAACATCTAACTGCTCCATTTGACGGAACGCAGCCTCATAGACAGACCTACGAGTAGCAGATGGCAACTGATAGAATTCACTGCGGTCACGCAGAAAGAGGATGTACTGGTTTAAAAATATATGCCTGGAAACATTGCGCACCACGAGGCTTTTATAATCCATCTTCGGCTCTTGCAGCAGCTGCTCAAGCACAGCTTTAAAAACCTCATCTTCGCGTTGTCCACCGCGCCCGCTTTCCTTCATATAGGGAGAAAACTTTGCCATGTAAAACCATAGCATTCGCTCTCCATCGTTCGCAGGAATTTTCTGAATTGCGCTCTCATAGAGCGCTTCACGAATTCTCCAAAATCGATGCTGCAACCACGAATCTTGGAACCAAGTAAATTTATCTGCCTGCTTGATTAGTTGATTTACAGCAGTGAGGTCTTTGTACTCGTCAAGAGTGGAATATGCGTACCCTCCTTCATTCCACCGAGCCTCCGCAACTTCGTTGTATGTTCTCTTAACATTATAAAAAAGCGTTATAACCGCAACACAGGCAAACAAAAGAAAGAGACGCCCCTTCGGCAATTTTCTTTTTACGCTCTGTGTTTCGCTGCGCATGCGTTTGTATCCCCCGATTCAGTGTCCACATACAGAGCAAATCATACGCCCTACATCAACCTATAAATGCAACTCATCGGTGAAAATAAATCTTGCAATCGCGCTATCGCAGAATGAGCGCCGCTTCACATTTGTTGCACAGAAAAAATCTGGAATTCATGCCATGACGCATGCGCATGCAGGGCATGTGACTAGTTCAGACGTTTTTTATAATTTACGCCATTGAGCTTGGTGATTTTCACTGGCGATTTCACATCGCCAGTAGGCCGGACATGATGCGCGCATTCATTCGGGAACACATGCTTACGCAAATGCCCCTCCACCTGTTTTGTGTGGCCGTAGGGCGCGATGAATTCCATGATATAAAGCCGATCACCACTGGCGAGTTCTTTCTCTGAAAGCACATGATTTACAGCAAGATACTCTTTCTCAACCTTGGCAGACAAGCGCCCCCACGTCACGAGCGCAATAGGCTGTCGGTTCTGGTCGCGGTAAATGGTGTACTGACCAAGATTGATTGCCGGGAAAAGCACATCCGATATGTCGCGCACCTGATACTGGCGGTGCGATTTCGATGCCAGCATCAGCGACATAATTTCTCCAATCAATACATGCAGCTTTTGCGGTGCCATCTTTCTTAGCGCACCATCTGAAAACTTTTCTACAGCGGTCATATTAATCACTTTCCTGTGATGTTGGTTGATCATCTTTCATACTCTCTCGTACCTCACCCGCGAATGGTTAACACACCATTAAGTTGTATTAACGTTGCGTTGCGATATAACCTAACTCGACAGCAGCCGTGCTTCGAGCAGATCGATATCTTTAACCATTTTTCGTACCACATCGTCGGCAAGTTTGCGCGCGCGGCCAGCGCTGTAAATTTCTTCACGCTCGGCGCGCAACGCAGCAAGGCGTAGTTCACGCTCGATGCGCTCCATGCGGCGCGATTCTTCTGCCTCTTCCATGGTTTTGTTCTGCCCGTCTATGCGCAGACGGTAAAGCTCCATGATACGCGCAGCTGCGTCCGCATAGAGGTGCATATCCGGCCCCTGAGTTCCACCTTTCTCATGCTGCACCTGCTCCACAGCGCGTATCGCCCGCTTTGCTGCCGTGCGGCGCACATCATCCTCATTCTTGGTATGGCGGGGTTCAGGCGGGAGCCGCAATCCTTTCAGCACCATCGGCAGACCGATGCTCGCCGCCACCAGTGACAGGATAATAACCCCTGCTGCGAGCAGGATTGCCAAATCCCGCGCCGGGAATGCCGAGCCATCATTGAGCGTCAGCGGCAGGGTCAGGATACCCGCGAGTGTAATGGCGCCGCGCACCCCGGCCAGCGACATGGCTGCGATTAGCCGCCAACTCGGCTTGATGGCCGCATGGCCTCGGCGGGTGGCACGGAACATAGTGAAGCGCAGCGACACCCATACCCAAAAGAATCGCATCGCCGCGAGCACGAGGTTGATGGCGACGATGTAGATTAGCAGCCAAATCGGGTCGTGATGGCCCGTTTCGCGCACAACCTGTTTGGCCCCGGCGATGATGCGGGGCAATTGCTCACCCAGCAGCACGAAGATGATGCCGTTGGCGGTAAACTGCACCGTATCCCACACGGCGCTACGCCGCACGCGGGTTACGGCCATAAGCTGGCCGCTTTGCTCGGCATAGCTCATGGTGACGCCCGCCGCGACCGCCGCCAAGATGCCGGAGCAATGCAGATGCTCGGCCAGCAGGTATGCGCCGAAGGGAATCAGCAGACTCAGCAATATCTGCGATCCGGTTTCTTCGCCCAGGCGACGGGTAATGGCATCCTTGCCCTTCATGATGCCCCATGTCAGCAGCGCGCCGATGCCGATGCCGCCGATGGCAAGCCACAAGAAGGTCACGAACGCTTCGGAGATTGAAAACGCTCCCGTCAGGGCCGCGGCGACCGCAAAGCGCATGCAGACTAGGCCGGAGGCATCGTTCAGCAACGATTCGCCTTCCAGCACATGCATCACGCGCTTGGGAATCGGTACCTTGGCAGCGATGGCAGATACGGCGATGGGATCGGTCGGGGAAAGAATCGCCGCCAGCGCAAACGCCACGGCCATGGGCATGGAGGGAATGAGCCAGTGGATGAACAGCCCGACACCGAGCACGGTGAACACCACCAACCCCAGCGCCAGCTCCAGGATGGTGCCTTTATCCTTGAACAGCCCGTCCTTGGGGATACGCCAGCCATCCAGAAACAAAAGTGGCGGCAGGAATAGCAGGAAGAAGATTTCAGGATTCAGTTCAACTTCGATATGGAAAACGGCAGCAAGGAATGCGCCCAAGCAAATCTGTACGAGGGGAACCGGAATGGGCAGCGGCAAGAGGCGCGCGACCTGACCGCTGACGATAATAGCCACCAACAAAATAAGTGATGCCGTGATGGCTTCCACGCTTCCCCCTACCTAATGCGCCTCCAAGCGAATCCGCTGCATGATTCATAAAGTATCGATGACGGAATCGCAATGCTAGACGCGAAGCTCGTAACGACCGTTCTTTCGCGCACCGATAAAATGGATCAGCTTTGCCTGTACCAGCTTGGCCATGTCGGCCTCGCCGGTACGGTCACTTACGCGCCATGCACGGGTAATATGCTCTGCCTTCACCGCATAGCCCTGCTGCAACATGCCGAGCGCCCATAACTGACGCGCATTAAAATTCCCAGCGGTGGTAACATCCACCTGCACATTTATACCGAAGAGTTGTTCGGTATAAATCGGTATGGGCGGAGGCTGGTTCTTGCGTTTTCTTTCCACGTTTTCCGCATAAAAATAGCGTGGCAAGTAATCATATTCACTGAGCAGCAGAACCACTACGCGCATCACCAGCGGCGAGTGCTGCGCCAACAGCAACAAATGCACGAAATTCGGCAGATTCCTGCCATCGTACCATGCTTTGACCGTATTGAGACTGCGGATATTGGCGGCGCGGCTGATGCGCTTGATCGCGTGCCGATCCTCTCCGAAATCACCGCGCAGCGCCGTAGCGATCATGCGAGCGATTTCATGGTCTGCTTTCTTCGGTGTACCCCCTGTCAGTTTTCTACCCATTTGCGCTGGCGACATGCCGTATTCCCCTCGTTAAGTTCAGAGAGGAAAAGATTACTTGATAGCCTTCGGGAAACTGAGGAGCGCCTTTATATTGGAATAATAAAGCGTGAGAAAAAAGAACGAAGTACCCGGCACTGCCGATCAGCCACAGTCAAGGCCACGCAAGGCAGCAATGTATGTTCGGATGTCCACCGACCATCAGAAATACTCCACCGAGAATCAGGCCGATGCCATCAGGGATTATGCGGCACGGTTCAATATCGAGATTGTGCAGACCTATGCCGATGCAGGCAAAAGCGGACTGAGCCTTGATGGACGCGATGCGCTCACGCAACTAATCGATGATGTGCAGGCCGGCAGCACTACCTATACCATGATTCTGGTGCTCGATGTGACGCGCTGGGGGCGGTTCCAGGATGCCGACGAGAGCGCCTATTACGAATATATCTGCCGCCGCGCAGGCATCGACGTGCAGTATGTGGCCGAGCAATTCGTCAATGATGGCAGTTTGGGTTCCACCATCATCAAGAGCATGAAGCGCTCGATGGCGGGTGAATATAGCCGCGAACTCTCCGGCAAGGTGTTTGCAGGGCAATGCCGCCTGATTGAGCTGGGCTACCGTCAGGGCGGCCCTGCAGGCTTCGGCCTGCGCCGGGTGCTGATCGATGAGCACGGCAACCGCAAAGGGGAATTAAAGCGTGGCGAGCATAAGAGCCTGCAGACCGACCGTGTCGTGCTCGTGCCGGGGCCGGAGGCAGAAGTGGCGCGGGTGCGCTGGATGTACCGCGCGTTCACCAAGAAACGGCTTACCGAGGGGCAAATCGCCACATTGTTGAACCGACGCGGCATTCCCACCGATCTTGGCCGTGCCTGGACGCGCGCCGTGGTGCATGAGGTGCTGACGAACGAAAAATATATCGGCAACAACATCTTTAATCGCATTTCGTACAAGCTGAAAAAGCGCCGGGTGGTGAATGCCGAGGATATGTGGGTGCGTGCCAATGGGGTATTTGATCCGGTCGTGGATACCGATTCGTTTCAGGCCGCGCAGCGCATTATCCGCGAACGCAGCCAGCGCCTCAGCGATGAGGAAATGCTGGAGAAGTTGCGTACCCTAAAAGAACGGCAGGGCTGGCTATCGGGCATCGTCATCAACGAAGCCGAGGACATGCCATCGAGTACGGCCTATTCTTATCGCTTCGGCAGTCTGGTGCGCGCCTACGAGCTGATCGGCTACACGCCCGACCGAGATTTCCGATATATCGAGATTAATCGCCTCCTGCGGCAATTCCATGCCGACACCGTCGAGGATACGATTGTCAAGCTGCAGGCGCTCGGCGCACAGGTACAGCGGGAAAGCCCATCCGATCTGCTCTCTATCAATGGGGAGTTGCGGGTGGCGTTGGTGATTTGCCGCTGCACCACCACCGGCACGGGAGCGTATCGCTGGAATATCCGCCTCGATAGCGGCCATGTGCCAGATATTACCATCGCCGTGCGCATGGATGCGACCAATAGCGCCGTGCATGATTATTACCTGCTGCCTGCGCTTGATATCGCCCACCCTAAAATCCGTCTCGCCGAAAATAACGGGCTGGCACTCGATGCTTACCGATTCGATGATCTGGAGGCGTTCTTCCGGCTGACCGAGCATGTGCCAATACGCGAGGCCGCATGACGAAGAACCGCAATGCCAAGATTGAAATGGTGCGTATCGACAATATACATGTGCTGAATCCGCGCGTGCGCAATAAAAAGATATTCCATGACATGGCGGAGAATATCACCAAGGTCGGGTTAAAACGCCCCATCACCATCACGCGCGCTAAATCCAATAGCGGCAAGGAATACGACCTTGTCTGCGGTCAGGGCCGGATGGAAGCATTCCTTGCCTGCGGGCAAAGCCATATCCCCGCCATCATCATCGATGCGACCGAGGAAGAAACGCTCATCATGAGTCTGGTCGAGAACCTTGCCCGCCGCCAGCACCGTTCGCTCGATTTGCTGCACGGGATCGAGGTGCTGCAGCGGGACTATAACGCCAAGCAAATCGCGGAAAAGACGGGCTTGGGCGAAACTTACGTTAAATCCATCCTCGACCTGTTGAAACGTGGCGAGGAACGGCTGATTGCGGCGGTGGAGTCAGGGCAAATCCCGCTCACCGTGGCAGTTGCCATTGCAAACTCACCCGACGACGAGCAGCGCGCACTGCAGGAAGCCTATGAAAGCAAGCAACTGCGCGGCAATCGCCTGAAAGCAGCGAAGAAACTGCTGGAAACCCGTAAGACGCGCGGCAAATCCATCCGCAATGCCACACGCAAAGGCAAGCCTAAGCAGCCGGCCATTACCAAGCATGACGTGCTCAAACTTTTTCAGAAAGAGGCCGATAAAAAGCGCCTCATGACACGCAAGGCAAACGCCGCCAGTGGCCAGCTTCTCTTCATCACCGAAGCCCTGCGTCGCCTGTTGGCGGAGGAGCATTTCGTGACGCTGCTGAAAGCAGAGGGATTGACCACCATGCCGAAGGAACTGGCCGAGCTGCTGAAGGAGAAGCGATGAAGGGTCGTAAAAAAGGCGGCGGCGCCGTGCCGGATGGGGGCATCATCATCGGCTTTGACAGCGATATGGTGGAGTTATGGCTCGACCAGGTCGTGCCGATCAAGGTCATTCATGCCGGGTTACAAGAAAGCGCCAAATATAAGCAGATTCTTGCATCCATCCGCGAGGTAGGCATCATTGAGCCACCCGTGGTGGTGCCGGAGGGAAAATCCAAGCAGCGCTATATCCTGCTCGATGGCCACATGCGCATCCAGGCATTGAAGGATTTAGGCATAACCACCGTGGCCTGCCTGGTCTCCTCCGATGATGAAGCATTCACTTACAACAAACACGTCAACCGCATCTCACCCATTCAGGAACATCGGATGATCCGCCGTGCCATTGAGCGTGGGGTGTCAGAGAAAAAGCTCGCAAACGTCCTGAATCTCGACGTGGCGCGCATCACCCTGCGCAAGAATCTGCTGGAAGGCATTTGTCAGGAAGCCACCGACATGTTGAAAGATAAGATGGTAGCCATTGACGTGTTTCCCATCCTGCGCCGCATGAAACCCTATCGGCAGATTGAAGCCGTGACCCTGATGATCGACGCGGGGACGTATTCTGCCGCGTATGCGCGCACGCTGTTAATCACCACGCCCAAAGACCAGCTCGTTCAACCTGAAAAGCCGAAAAACATTAAGGGGCTGACCGAGGAACAGATCACCCGCATGGAACACGAGATGGCAAACGTCCAGCGCGAATACCGACTGATTGAGGATAATTATGGCAGTGATGTACTCACCTTGACGCTTGCCAAGGGATATCTCGGCAAACTCCTCGGCAATGCACGGCTGGTGCGTTTCCTCGCCCAGCAGCACAACGATCTGTTGCATGAGTTTCAAAAAATTGCGGATATCACTTCGCTGGAAGACGATGCGGCATAGATTGACAGACTCCTTCCCATCGGCATGATAAAGCGCATCATTAGGGGGAATAAATATGCGTCAGGCTCTGTGTTTACTCGTGGCAACGCTCATGCTGGCCGGATGCGGCATAGCCCTCAAATCGTATGAGTATGTTCCCCAGCAAGCAGGCGAATATCCTGCCGTGATTAATTCCATCTACCGGGTAGATAGTGATGAAGAAATATGGACAGGCGCAAAAAAGCCCCTTTATTGGGTGCGCCTGCGCCAGATCGATGGCGGAGGTGCTGCGTCCAACCGACTCTTTGAGACTGACGATCACTTTTTCCAGCTCTCTCCCGGCCCCCACCAATTCAAATTCGACCTTCGCGGCGGTGAAGCATCGGGGTTGGTTGATATGCAGTTTGTCGCCCAGCCCGGAGAGGGATACCGTTTATTCATGAAACCGCTGGAAGAAGGGAAATACGCGGTATTGATCCTCAACCGCGCAGGCGAAATAGCCGCTGAGAAGCAAGTGCAGGTATTGCGTAGCACCGGCACCTACAGCGTTCCCATACGCATCCCGACAGGCCGATAGACCGCGAGCATCGCATGAGCAGCCGCAAAAATTTACAGGCAGCTAGGCTGGCCTAGCGCCAGCAACAAAAAAAGCGGCCTCCCCGAAGGGAAGCCGCCTTGATGGTTTTTCGTATGCTGGATTGCCTATTGCAACGGGCTTTACCTTCTAATGTTTGGTATGCAAGCCCCCCGCTTGATTGAAACGCCCCTGTGGATTTGCGAGTCGTAACGCCGCAAAATATACAACTCGTAACCGCATCACTCTTTTTTCGGTCATTCCCTCGATGGTGCGCAACGTGTCAAGATCAGCGCTAAGGATATTCCCAATTCTGCCGAACGCTTTAAATAGGCTGTGTGCGAGTGGCTCAACATCAGCTTTATCGTCAGCTTTTAGAATGAGTACCAGCAATTCGTATTCACTAACTGCCCCCTCATAGTTACTTGCTAACCGCTTTAGTACACCATTGTGACCTGACTTCGCATTACCTTTACTGTTCATAAAGGCTTCCCCCTTGATTACAGGGCGTGCGCAGCTGGGCGAGAAACGACCCGATCTTTTTTGGAACCGACATAACTTACAATATCCGTCATCATCGCTTGAAACAACGGAATAGGCAAATACACTGGCTGTATGCATGAAGATTTTATGAATATTGATCGCAGACCCAGCGGAAACGAAAAAGGCGGCTCCCCCGTGAAGGGAAGCCGCCTTTAAGGGCAGGAGATAGAGGTATGATTACCAGCTGCAGAGAGCCTTACCGACCTCATTATGGTCAAGAATTTGCCGTGCGGTCATGTCGGTGAGCGCATCCTGCTTGCTGATATAGATGGGTCTGCTGACCGTGCAGAAGCTATCAGTCCCGCGACCAATCACGCTGCAGCCGTTCAGCAGCATCGCCATCAGCCAGAGTCCGGCGATTCGTGTCCTGAATCTC
>QFOX01000046.1 GCA_003241645.1 Azospirillum brasilense
GTACCGAATACCAGCGCTGGGTGACCGCAACACAAACTTTTCGCGACAAATACTTCGCCCTCCCCGGTGATATGACCAATGCAACCGCCTTCTGGGGTAAAGACAACGCCGCATGCACCGGCGACACGGGCACCACGGCAACGCCTGGCACCTGCAACGGCAATGGAAACGGCGAATTCACAGCAGCATCCGGCGCAGGGGCCACAGGCGAACTTTACCAATACTGGAAACAAATGGGCCTAGCTGGACTCATTGAAGGACAATACACAGGTGTTGCCGGCCCCGGAGGCGCCAATGAAGTTGTCATTGGCGTGACTGCGCCGCGTTCCAAATTAAACAATGCGGGCTGGTCGGTGTGGAACGGCGCAAATTATCCTGGCAACACAGCGGCATTTGCGTCTGATTATGGCCAGACATTAATGTTCGGGACATTCAATGCCACACAGAAAACACAAGGTTTTGCCGTTAAGCCTGAGGAAGCATGGAACATCGATACAAAACTTGATGACGGCAGCCCCGCTAGAGGAAAAATATGGGCTTACAATTGGCCCGGCTGCTCAACAGCCGCAAACAATACGGATTACGCTGCCACTTATCGACTGGATAGTACCGCAATAAGCTGCGCCATCATTTTCGCGCGCGCTTTATAAGTTAATCCTTGCGGAACAGCGCATCGGCGGCGTGCTTCATGCCGCCGCGCTTCTCGATCTCCAGTTTCACGCGCAGGATCTCGGCCTGTAACTCACCCAGATACGCTTCCATGCCCGCAATGCTCTGGCCTTCCAGCACGCGCGGGAAGGTTTGCGGGCGCTTGATCTTGGCGATCTCGTCTTCATCGTCCGGCGCGGCCATGTGTTCCTCGTCATTCCAGCGCGAGCCGGAATCTACCTGTTTTTATGAATCAGGCCGTGAATATAATGCCCCTGCTCTAAAAGGAAAGATGGATTCCAGCTTTCGCTGGAATGACGCTATGCTATACATCGCGGCATGTTCTCGCGCCGCGCCAGCCCGACCAACGACCAGCCCCTGATGCGGGCCATCGACATTGCCCGTGGCAATGAAGGCCACGGCACGCTCTATGCCACGCACCTGCCCCGCCCCGTGCCTGCACCCGGCGAGGTGCTGGTGCAGGTGGCGTATGCGGGCGTCAACCGCGCCGACCTGTTCCAGGTGGCGGGCAGCTACCTGCCGCCCAATGGGGCCTCACCCCTGCCCGGGCTGGAAGTGTCCGGCCGGATCGCGGCGCTGGGCGATGGCGTGATCGGCTGGAGCGTGGGCGAGGATGTGTGCGCGCTGCTTACCGGCGGTGGCTATGCCGAATACCTCACCGTGCCCGCCACACAGCTGCTGGCCCTGCCGCCGCGCACCAGCCTTGCCGAAGCCGCCACCCTGCCCGAAGCGGTCGCCACCGCCTACATGGCGCTGATGCAGACTGCCCGCCTGAAAGCGCATGAGCGCGTGCTGCTGCACGGCGGCAGCTCCGGCGTGGGGCTCATGCTGGTGCAGATCGCCCGCGCCATGGGCGCCGAAGTGTTCGCCACCGCGGGCGGCGCTGACAAATGCGCGTTCGTGGAAAAACTGGGCGCGGTGGCCCTTGACCACACCCGCGCCCCCTTCGCCGAACAGGTGATGAAGCACACCAAGGATCAAGGGGTGGACGTCATCATCGACACGCTGGGCGCGCCGCAACTGCCCGCCCACCTCAAATTGCTGCGCAAAGGCGGGCGGCTGGTCAGCCTTGCCATGCTGGAAGGCAGCGCCGTGGCCGAGCTGCGGCTGGGCGCGGTGCTGATGAAGCACCTGACCCTCAGCGGCGTCACGCTGCGCAACCAGAGCTCGGCCGAGAAAGCCGCCATTATCGAAGGCGTGCGCCGCCAGCTCTGGCCGCACATTGCCACCGGCACGATCCGCCCCTTCGTGGACATGATTTTCCCGCTGGAACAGGCCGAAAAAGCCCACCAGCGCATGCAAGAACGCTTGCATTGCGGGAAAATCCTACTAGAAGTGGCCCCCAATGCGCAGCGCGCATCATAAATGACTGAATATGAGGATGCTATGGCCTACCCGTTGATGCCGAAAGCCACCGCCGTCTGGCTGGTGGAGAACACCACCCTTAGCTTCGAACAGATCGGGGCCTTCTGTGGCATGCACCCGCTGGAGATCCAGGGCATTGCGGATGGCGAAGTGGCCGTGGGCATCATGGGCCAGAACCCGATGGATGCGCAGGAGCTCACCAAAGAAGAGATCGAGCGCGGCGAAGCCGACGAGAACTACCGCCTTGTGATGTCGCAAAAGGCCGTGCAGCACCTCGCCATGAACAAGGCGAAGAAGAAAGGTGCGCGCTACACCCCCGTTGCCCGCCGCCAGGATAAGCCGGAAGCGATCGCATGGATCGTGAAATACCACCCGTACCTGCCGGATTCGCAGATCGTGAAACTGATCGGCACCACCAAGAAAACGATCGATTCCATCCGCGAGCGTTCGCACTGGAACATCGCGAACATCAAGCCGAAGGACCCCGTGCTGCTGGGCCTGTGCATGCAGATGCACCTGGATGCGGCCGTGGCAAAATTCCGCCCGGCGGATGCGACCCCCATCGACATGAACGACGAAGAAGACGACGCAGCCTAAGCGCCCAGGAGGGCAGTGCCCATGAGCAGCCCACAGGAACTTACCCGCCACCTCGACGGTCTTGCGCAAGCGCGCGTACTCTGCGTGGGCGACGTGATGCTCGACCGCTTCATGTATGGCCGCGTAGAGCGTATCTCGCCGGAAGCGCCCATTCCCGTCTTCACCCAGCAATCCGAATCCGCCATGCTCGGCGGTGCGGGCAATGTGGTGCGCAACCTGCTGTCGCTGGGTTGCCAGGCAGCGTTCGCGTCCGTCATCGGTGATGATGCGGTCGGCAATAAAGTCACCTCGCTGGTGGGCGACGAGCAGAACCTGCTTCCCTATTTGCTGGCCGAGCGCGGGCGCATCACCACCAAGAAAACCCGCTACGTGGCGGGCAGCCAGCAATTGCTGCGCTCCGACCATGAGACTTCCACCCCCATCCGCGAAGAAACGCAAACGCGCCTGCGCGAACTGGTGCTGGAAGAGCTGCCGAACTATCAGGCGCTCATCCTGTCCGACTATGGCAAGGGCGTGCTCACCCCCGCCTTGTGCCGCGCGGTGATCGACGCGGCGAACGCACGCGAGATCCCCGTCTTCGTGGACCCCAAGGCACGCGATGTTTCGGTATATGCCGGAGCCACGGTGCTGAGCCCCAACCTGAAAGAACTGGCGTTGGCCTGCGGGGTCGATCGCTTCGCGGATGATGCCGCCATCATCGAAGCCGCACGCAGCCTCGCCCTCACCCACCGCTTCCGCTACGTGCTCGTCACCCGTGGCGAACAGGGCATGACGCTGGTGGATGCCGAAGGCCTTATTGTGCACGCGAATGCGGTGGCACAGGAAGTGTTCGACGTGTCCGGCGCGGGCGACACCGTGATCGCCACGCTGGCCGCCACGCATGCCGCGGGCGCGCGCATGGGGCAGGCCGCCGAGCTGGCCAACCTTGCCGCCGGCGTGGTGGTGGGCCGCCTTGGCACCGCCGTGGTGCACCGCACCGACCTGACCGCCGCGATCTATGCGCATCGCGCCGTGTCGCTGCAGCAGAAGATCCTGCCGCTTGCCACCGCGTGCGACGTGGTGGCCAACCACAAGCGCGAGGGCCTTAGCGTGGGCTTCACGAATGGCTGCTTCGACATTATGCATGCGGGCCATATCAGCCTGCTGCTGGATGCGAAATCGCGCTGCGACAAGCTGTTCGTTGGCCTGAACACCGACGCTTCCGTGCGCGGACTGAAAGGTCCCACCCGCCCGGTGAACGCCGAGATGGACCGCGCCCAGATCCTTGCCGCACTCTCGATGGTGGATGGCGTGGTGCTGTTCGACGAAGAAACGCCCCTGAACCTCATTCGCGCCCTGCAACCGGATGTGCTCATGAAAGGTGCCGACTACACCAAGGAGCAGGTCGTGGGCTGGGAACTGGTCGAATCTTACGGGGGCCGGGTGGAGCTGATCCCCCTGAAAGACGGCTATTCCACCACCGGTATCATCAAGAAAATGGCGGGCTGACCCGGCAGGCCACCGGCGCACAAATTTGATAAAATGCCGCCGGTTATTAAGAAAAACCTAACGATAAATCATTCGCTTGTGCACAGGATTTGTGGCAAAGTTGCAGCAATCATGACCGGCCTGTCACAATTGTTGGTGCATCGCAAAACTAGCAGTTGCTTCGGCCCGGCGGTTACGTTCTAACTTTGTGCATTGCTATTTATATTTGGGGAGTTCCTACATGACGACGACGAAACGCAATGCTGGCTTTACGCTGGTGGAATTGGCGATTGTACTGGTGATCATCGGCCTGCTGGTCGGCGGTGTGCTGGTCGGCCAGGATCTGATTAAACAAGCCGAGATCCGCTCGGTTGTGGAGCAAACGGAATCGACCAACGCAGCTGTCAATACGTTCCGCGGCAAATACGGCGGGTTCCCTGGCGATCTGCTCACCAGCCGCGCTGCTCAGTTTGGCCTGACTGCTCGTAACGGCGCTGACGCACGTGGTGACGGCGACGGCGTAGTTGAAGGCTGGAACGGCACTGCAGCCACCCACAACGCAATTGGCTCGGAGAATGGTCTGTTCTGGCGTGATATGTCGCAAGTTGGCCTGATCGGTGACGGTTTCAACACTGCAACAGATGCAGCTGCTGCAACTCTAACCGCGGCTACCCTGCCGAACTGGCTGCCGCAGACCAAACTGCGCGAAAGCACCTTTGTTAGCATTGTTCCGTCTGCTGGCCGTAACAACTATTATATCGACCAGATCACGGCAACCAACGCTACTGGTATTGTTACCAGCACGGGTACCGGCCTCACCCCCCTCGAAGCTCAGTCGATTGACGAGAAGCTCGATGATGGTGCACCGTATGGCGGTACGATCCGTGCTGTTAGCAGCTTGACTGCATCGGCACCTGCTGGCCCCACCCCGCCGGCTGGTAACTACAACTACACCCACTCGGCTGCAGCCGTGCCTGCTGCAGGTGTGTGCGTAAGCAACGCCGCTGGCAACCCGTACAACGTGCTGGATCAATTCCAGAACGTTCCAGCGTGCGGTCTTGTTGTGCGCGCTAGCTTCTAAGCACAAAGGCAACACTGAAGAAGGGCGCTGGAAATCCAGCGCCCTTTTTTTATTGTCCTGTAGCGAAGGCGCCATCAATGCCCTATGATAAAATAATGCATAGCCCTTCCCTCCACTCATCGCACCGCAGTGCATTTACGCTGGTTGAACTCGCGCTTGTGATCGTGATCATCGGCCTGCTGGTGGGCGGCGTCATCGTGGGGCAAATGCTCATCGAAAATGCCGCCAGCCGCGCGACCGTAGCGCAGCTTGAAACCTACAATGCGGGGGTCACCACCTTCCGCACCAAAAATCAAGGTATCCCCGGCGACCTGAGCGCCATGCGCACGGCAAAAGTGGGGCTCACCACCCGTGCGGGCAGCCTTGGGCGCGGCGATGGCAATAGCATCATCCAGAATGGCCCCATGCTCCTTGCGCAACAGGGGCTCGGCCATGAAACCGCCTTATTCTGGCGTGATCTGTGGAACCTTAATCTCATCCCTAATGCACTGGCTAATGCAAGCGACGCGCCAGCAGCAAGTATAACAACTGCAGCTATTACAGAATGGCTGCCGCCTGCGAAAATACGTTCCACCAGCTATTTCCATGTCTATGCGTTCGCGGGGCGGCACTACATGTATGTTGGCGGCCTGGGCACCGCGCCGACCGACGCAAATGGCACGCTTAGCCTCGCCGATGGCCTCACCCCGCAGGATGCCTTCAACCTCGATGAGAAACTCGATGACGGCATGGGCAATTCCGGCACCATCCTTGCCATTACGGCGCTTGCAACGCACGCCATCGATACCGGAGCAGGGGGCAATGGCGAATGCCTGAGCGCTACCAACCAGTATAACAGTGATGGCGGGGATGGCAGCACCATCGCCTGCCGCATCACCATTCGCACCAGCTTCTAACATGGCATCCGGGCTGCAGCTGCTCTATTCCACCCACCCCTCGCGCGAGCAGGCCCAACAAACCGCCCGGGCGCTTATCGACGCGCAGCTCGCTGCCTGCTGCACCGTGCTGCCGGGCGGCGAATCGCATTACATCTGGGAAGGCGCACTTACCGTCGCCGAGGAAGTCATCCTGCTCAGCAAAACCACGGCCGGTGCCGCACCGCGCGCCATGGCCGAAATCGTGCGCCTGCACCCCTACGCATGCCCCGCCGTGCTGGGCGTGGACGTGGCCAGCGCACCCGATGCCTTCACCGCATGGGTCACTGGCCAGATAAGCCACGAGAACAGCTAAGGATTTCCTATTTTCAGGAATTCTGCAGACACGCATTGACGCCCCCGCACGGCTTCGCTATAGAGCATATCCCTTTTGCCCATGCTGGGGCGTCGCCAAGTGGTAAGGCATCGGTTTTTGGTACCGACATTCCCAGGTTCGAATCCTGGCGCCCCAGCCAACATTTCCCAGTTCGAACATTGAGTTAGACTGAGAACTGCAGAACTCGCCCAGTTCCGCCCCGATTTCCCACTACACCGCCACTATCGAAACGCCCATTTTGCGCAAATAGCGCCCAGCTTCGGCCAAATTGTGGCGATTGTCTCACTGCCCTAGTTTTCGAGGTGACGTTTCTGGATTCAGTCTAGAATTTCAGGACCTGCTTCTGGCGATGCCATTCGACTGGCAGATTCACTGTCAGGTCCTTGAGGTGCAGGGTCACCGGCTGGGCGCCGGTAAGGATGCTGCTGATGATATCGGGCGCTAGCATCATGAGGTGCACGATGCGCGATACGTAGGTCCGGCCCCGCCCCTCTCGCTTGGCCAGGTCACTGATGGTAATGTCACCGCTATCCAACTGCCGGTTCCAGCGGTACGACTTCACCAACGCGCTCACCAACACCGGATTATAATTGGACCGTTTGAATGTGCGGATTGCTTTACCTTCGGCGTCGAGTGCTATCTGGCTGCGTCCATAGGCGCTGCGGTTGGGCTCGTCGATGCAAATTGTGCCGCGAATGATTTCGCCCCTTGCTCGACACCTACTTTCGCTGCAGCCAGCGCATTACCGAACGCTGAACCCAAATGGTAGGCGCCGGGATGTTGTTTCACGATCTGGGCGTCGAGCAATTGGGCGGTGGTCGCATCGTAGACCTCTGTTGCGTAAAGTACCGAGCCGGTGAATGAGCCCTCGGCGCCACGGGCACTTTGCACCCCGTTATAGACTGCACCGAACGGTGCGATATGCGTGGCCATGGCCGGCAAGCGCGAGGTTTTGCTGGCACCGGTCAATGTCAATTTGATGTAGAGCGTGTTGGGCGCCGGGCTTTGTGTGAATTGAAAGCGCGTACCCAGCTGCTGCATGAACTGTGCTTGCATATAGGCCGCCAGCTCCTGTTTTTCCTCGGTAGTAAACTCCTCGAATTGGCTATCACTGCCCTGATAGATCTCAACCGGCGCCATCATCGCATGCGTGTATTGCTGCCATGGCTGTCCTGCGCCGTGGTGGTAGAAAATATCACGGCGCGTTTGCTGCGTGCTTGGCTTCACGTAATGCGAGGAAGCAAGGCTATGATAGGGCATCATACCCAGCACATTCGTTTCAAACACCTCACGCACGGTTTGCATAAGCACACGCTCCACTGGGCCCACCATGCCGATGCCAGCGTTATTCACCAGCACGTCAATTGGACCGGCAGCTTCAATCGCCGCGCGTATGGACAGGGGATCAGTTACATTCATAGGCAAGATCTTCAGATGCTCCGATATTGGCAACAGATCCATTCGTGGTGTACGCATCGTGGCGACTACGCGCCAACCCTGCGCCAGAAAATATCTGGCAATTTCCAAACCAAAGCCTGATGAGCAGCCAGTTATTAGAATAGTTTTCATAGAAATACTCCTTTGCGGTTGACACACACGTACTGGGAACCACCCTTTTTTGTTTGTCCAGTCAATCATTATAAACATAAAAAAAGTCAGCCCATCATACGCCATAGAGCGTTGAACGCGGTTTTGCTGTGCTTTTTGGCGTTAGCCGGATCTTGAATCATCGTGTCCATTGTCGCTTCAAAAATACCTGTAATGAGCGACCCTGTAATGGTTTGCGGATCGTTCTTCATCGGCCCATTCAAGCGTACCTGCTCCATTAGGTGGATTAGCTCGGCCATATTCTTGAATACTATGGCACGCGTTTCGGGAGTGATTTCCTCGCTCACGCTAAGCTGTTTCATGGCATGGCGGTGCTCTGGGTGCGCTACCGCATATGCCATCCAGTTTGTCCATGCGTGGTAAAGTTGTGTGCGTAATTCTGCTTTGGCAGGAAAGCCCTTAAGGGCTGCGGTGGCAATCTGCGTTTTTAAGTCAATGTAAAGCTGGTTGTATAATTCTGCCTTTGTTTTGAAGTAGGTAAACAGCGATCCGTTAGCAATGCCAGCCTCTTTGGCAATCGCAGCGGTGGGCGCGCTTAACCCCTGCACGACGATCACGCGCACTGCTGCATCCAGGATTGCCTGGCGTTTATTGTTACTTTTCGGTCTGGCCATAACGTGCTCGTACCAATAAATGGCTGTTTCATCAACTAATGTTATCATCGGGTCGTAAGGCGTAACGGGTTTGCGAGCGCGCCAGCCAAATGGCCAGCGTTGCCCAAATGAGGGTGATGGGAACCACCACGGTGACCAGCCCGCCCACTGTAAGGCCCAGCCGCACCAGTGCACCTTCTGCCTGCGCGCCCAGCACATCGCCCGTGCGGTAAATAAACGTATCGATAAATGCTTTGGCCTTGTATTTCTCTTCGCGGCTGATAACGGTGAACAGGGCTTCCCGCGCGGGGCGCGTAATGCCACGCTGGGCGGCGCGGTTAAGGGCTTCCAGCCCAACCAGCACGGCAAATGAGCCATAGATCATCAGCCCCACAAAACCAATGGCGGTCGCGACCGGCAGAATGGCCAGAGCAACCCCCAGCCCTAAGCGCTGAATGATCTTGCCAGTTAGTGTCAGCTGTAGGGCCAGTACGGCCAGCTGCGTCCACATATCTATATTGCCTAAAACAGCCGCGCGCATGTTCATGTCTTCGCCCAACGCCGCTACCATTTGCAGCCGTGTAAAATAAATGAGCGTCGCAATAATGCTCATGAGCAATGTATACCCGGCAATCCCCATCAAATAGGGTGAACTTGCAACCTCGCGAAGGCCTGCCCATGCAGTGCCGCCAATCGGCTCCACCCCACGGTTAAATGTTGGCTTTGCATGGTCGGGGGCATCGGGGGCATAGTACACCAGCAGACCCGCCGCGCCGAGCGCGAGAAGCAGAAATGCGCCTGCCACCAATAGCAAATTCGGCGTGCCCAGCGGCTCTGCCAATTGCGCGGTAAGCCATGGGCCAAAAATTGCACCAAGCGTGCCACCAATGGAGATGAGTGCAAACAGGCGTTTGCCCTGATCGCTGGTGAAGCGATCGGCCATGAGCGACCAGAACACCATGGTTACAAAAAGATTGAATACGCTGAACCATACATAGAATACCTGCCCGCTACGCTCACCGACTGCGCCGGGCGCAAAGGTCATCAGCATCCAGAATCCGGTTAGGCTGAGCACGAAGAACCCATAGGTAACGCATACAAAATGGAACCGACGCAACCGGCTTACCAATAGCCCGAACACGGGGTTGATCGCCAGGGTCAGCGCTGCTGTGCCAATAAAAAGCCAGCGAATGGCTTCGATGCCGCGCTGCATACCGATTGCATCGCGCACCGGTCGCAACAGCATGAGTGCCGTTAATGCAAAAAAGAAAAAGCAGGATGCCGCCAATACCGGGCCAACCTCGCCCCGCCGGAGGTTGAAAAAGCCACGTACTAACCGTGCGCGTCCTTCAAGTTCCGACATGGGCTGCGCGTGCAGCGCGGTGTGCTTATTGCTGCGACGGGTAACGAACATTTGCCAGTTCTTCGCTTATAGCCCACAAATGTGCCGCTGTTTGTTCATCTGTAGCTGCTTGCGGCACTTCTGCCAAGCCAAGTTCACCACGTGTTTCCATCATGCCGGTGGGACCATAATATGCCCCCGCCTGTGCGTCTGGTGCGGTCGCCGCATAAATAGTCGGCAGGGCTCCGCGATCCGCAGGCTGGAACATGAAGGTAAAATTACGTCGCATGAACCCGTTCAGACCACCGCGATTGATGAGCAGATCCGTGCGCGACACTCCCGGATGGGTCGCAATACTGGTAACACCCCAGCCCGATTCCAAGCTACGGCGCTGCAATTCCCTTGCAAAGATCAGGCAGGCTAGTTTTGACTGGCTATACGCATCGAAAGAATCGTAATTCTTATAGTGCAAATCAGCAAAATTGATGGTTCCCTGCCGCGCAGCAATGCTGGAAAGTGAAACGATACGTGGTGCAGGCGCTTGCTGCAGCAAGGGCAGCAGTTTTTGTGTGAGCGCAAAATGCCCCAGATAATTGACTGCGAACTGCATTTCGTAACCATCGGCCGATAGTTCGCGCACTGGCGGCTCCATCACTCCAGCATTATTAATCAGCACATCAATATGGGGCAGTGTCGAACTTAAACGCTCACTCAATGCCTGAACCGATGCGAGACTTGCCAAATCCAGTTCCTCAAACTCCACCTGTGCATTCGGCACATCCATTCGGATCTTTGCAATCGCTTCTTGGGCACGTGCTTCGTTGCGTGACGCGATAATCACGCGTGCTCCACCGCCCGCGATTGCTTTTGCCGCTTCGTAGCCAATACCGCTTGACCCCCCGGTTATGAGAACGATTCGGCCCTGTTGGGAAGGCATATCGCTTAGGCTCCAATCGGGTTTCGGCATCGCCTGTGCCTGCGATTTATCCCCCGCTGCGCACGCGCAAATAAATAACGCGCTAACGAAAGCGATACCATTGCGCCAACGCATTGGCTTCCTTGCTTGGCTAGCCTTATCGGATGCCTGATGCATACCCAACGGAGACATGCAGATAGTTTCAGCGTACATATATAATTCCTATAACGAGTGATTGATCATTCATTATAAGGGGTGCGCTTAATTGAGCGGTCAGTCAACTATAATTTTGGTCTATCGTTTACCTAGCATTTACTTGGCATGGCATCTAGCATGCGAATGGTTGCGCGGCCACGCACGCAGATATCATGCTTAGCTATTACTGACCGCTTAGCGCGGTGAGGTGTCGTGCCCCCACCCGGTCTCTAACACCACCCCGAATGAATGCAGGTCGAGAAAGTCATCAGCAGTGCTACGCTGCAATCGTAGCACTTGCGGCATCGACATGTGCATTAAGAACCAGCATGGTCTTCCTTGCGCATCATATGTTTCAACGCGGCAGCGATTGGTTGAGAGAACAAGACAGCATGAAGAAGATAAACGTCAGCATGAAATTAAGGCTAACCGCCGTTACGAAGAGAACCAACGTCAGAAGTTAGAGGATCACCGTTGGCGTCGCTTTATGGAGATGGCCCACCAGTGGCGCGAGGTCGATATCGCCAGTGGCTTTATTGCCGCATTTAAGCAGCTACCCATTGATGGGGCACAACAAGCGGGAGATAAGACCATGGCTGAATGGATCGCATGGGCGGAACAGCAGTTGGTGTCTCGTAGCCCCTCTCAACAAGGGTGCCGAGCGGATCTGGGGCTCAGTATCCAAGGTAACTGCCTGGACTTACAACGATCGATAATCAATGGCATACTGAGAGCAATTGCGCCAAATGGCCACTTCCACAGCCAATAACAAAGGCCGCATTTTGCGGCCTTTGTTATTGGGGGTGGGCGATGCTGGCATTGCGCCCTTCGCGCCTGCGTTAAGGCTTCATCACCATCAATCCGATAATGACGACGACCGCGGGAAACGCGAGCGAGCCAAGCATGATCCACCAGCGGTCATAGCGCCAGTATCGCGCGGGTAATGGCGTATGCTGCTCGCAGGCTTGCCTGGCCATATCGCGCATCCTGATCTGCATCCACACCACGGGCAACCAGCAGGCACCCGCGAAAAAATAGAGCAGCAAGCTCCACAGCACCCAGCCTTCGGTCATAGGCAGCCCGAGCTGATGGGCCAGCGCCACCCCCGTGATGAGTTGCACGATAATACTTGGCGTGGTGAATACCCAATCCGCGATCACCACATGCTGTGTCGCAAAATAGATGCTGGCGATGTCCTTGCGGCGATTCGCCATGAAGAGGTAAAACGCACTGCCGATGCCCGTGCCGAACAGAATGGTCGCGCTGAGAATATGAATTAATTTGAGCAATAGGTAATCCATGCGCTATGACTAGCAGCATGGGGCCAGCCGCGACAGTGGAATTAAAAGGCGACGTTTATTTTGTCTATGACGGGGAATGCCCCATCTGTACGCTCGGCGCGCGCTTCTATCAGGTACGCCGTTCGGTGGGCAAAGTCATCACCGTGGATGCACGCACCGAGGCCGATCATTTCGTGATGCAGGAAGTCAAAGTGGCACGGCTCGATCTGGATGAAGGCATGGTCATCCGCTATCAGGATCGCTTGTATCAGGGCGCGGAAGCATTGCATCTGATGGCAACGCTGGGGGCGGATGAAGGGTTGCTGAACCAATTGAACAACAAAATATTCGTATCGCGTCGCCTCGCCGATCTTCTTTATCCTTCGATGCGCATGGCGCGCAACATAGCGTTACGACTGAAAGGTTCCGGCAAGATACGTAACCTAAGCACATGACACAGCCCATTTTCCAGTCCGTATTCGCAGAACAATGGGAAGCATTGCCCCCCGTGATGAAGCTTCATTACGCCTTGCGCACGGGAACTGGCGACCAGGTGATGGCAAAGGGCGCGCTTGATATTCGCGCATGCCGTATGGTGCGCATGCTGGCACGCACCACAGGCATGCTCACACCCTATGAAGGGACGGCCGTTCCTGTGGACGTTCGTTTTCATACGGGTGCAGATGCAAAGCAGTTCTGCCTTGATCGCCAGTTCCATTATCCGGGCGGCAAGCCCGCACGTTTTCACTCGCGCATGTGTCCGGTCGGCGGCGACGAGGTGATCGAATGGATGCGTTATGGCTTCGGCTGGAAATGCGCCTTCGCATGGGAAGGCGACAGGGTGACGTTGCGCCACCGTGGCTATGTGTGGAAGCTGTTCGGCTTGCATCTGCCCGTTCCATTGCATTGGCTGTTAGGCAAAGGATACGCCGAGGAGCGCCCCCTTACCGACACGCGCTTTGCCATGTGGACGCACACGATCCATCCGCTTTTCGGGGAAACATTCCGCTATGGTGGCGAATTCGAACTGAGCGGGGGACCATGCGCAGCATCCTGATACTTGGCGGTTATGGCAATTTCGGCAAGCGCATCGCACGGGCGCTGGTGCAGGCGCAGGTGCCTGTCATCCTGGCGGGGCGCGATCGCGCCAAGGCCGAGAAGCTGGCAGGCGAGTTGGGACCCTTGGCGAGCGTTGCCGTGTTCGACGTGAACGCATCGCTCGCCGAGCATCTCGTGCAATGTTCGCCATGCGCCGTCATCCATACCTGTGGGCCATTCCAGATCGCCGATTATCGGGTAGCCGAGCTATGCATCGCGCATGGCGTGCATTACATCGACCTTGCCGATGGGCGCGCCTTTGTAAGGGACATCACCCGCCTTGATGCGGCGGCCAAGGCGAACGGCGTGAGCGTCATCAGCGGTGCGAGCACGGTGCCGGGGCTGTCATCGGCAGTGCTCGAACATTTCAACCATGAGTTCGCGGCGATCGACCATGTGCGTTTCGGCATCAGCCCCGGTCAGAAAGCCGAGCGCGGGCTTGCGACGACCCAGGGCATCCTCACCTATGTTGGCAAACCGCTGGCACCCTTCGCCGGCCATCCGCACGCCTATGGCTGGCAGGGCCTATACCGGCAGAACTATCCCGTACTCGGCAAGCGTTGGATGGCCAATTGCGACATCCCGGATCTCGACCTGTTGCCTGCGCATTATGGCATCAAAGCGCTCCAGTTCTCCGCCGGGTTAGAGCTGGCACCGTTGCATCTCGGCCTTTGGGCGCTTTCGTGGCTCGTGCGTCTTGGCCTGCCGGTCGATCTTCGCACGCACGCATCGCGTTTGCTTGCCGCGAGCAACTGGCTCGACCGTTTCGGCTCTTCCGATGGCGGCATGCACGTGATCATCACGGGCACGGCACCAGACGGTTCGGCCCACACGCGCCAATGGTTCATCATCGCCAAGGACGGGTATGGCCCATATATCCCCACCATTCCTGCAATGGTCATCGCGCAGAAAATTGCAGCAGGCACCGCATTCAAGCCAGGCGCGTACCCATGCATCGCACAGGTAACCATCAGCGAATACCTC
>QFOX01000001.1 GCA_003241645.1 Azospirillum brasilense
ATCTCGAACTGGTCGGCGCCGAAATATTTCTGCGCGATGTACGCTTCATTCTCCCACGTAATGAGCACATCGCCCTGGTGGCGGCGCACGAAATTGGTGGTTGCCGCGCGCGCGCCGGTATCGAAGATGATGACGTTGCCAAGCCACTGGCGCATGAAGCGTTCGGCCGTTTTTCCGCTGCTCCATTTTTGCTGCGCGTAAGCCCACGCGGCAAGGTAGTTCCAGCGCGCCCCGCCGGAGGTTTTGGGGTTCGGGGTTAGCACCTTCACGCCCTCGCGCGCCAGATCATCCCAGTCATGGATCTGCTTCGGGTTGCCCTTGCGCACCAGCAGCACAATGGTGGAACGGTACGGCGCGCTGCCATGCGGCAGGGCGTTCTCCCAATCGGCACGCAGCAGGCCGCGCGCGGCGATCGCGTCAATGTCGGCGCCGAGCGCCAGCGTCACCACATCGGCGGGCAGCCCATCGGCCACGGCGCGCGCCTGCTTGCCCGAGCCACCATGCGCCATGCGCATGCGCAGCGTTTGCCCGGTGCGGTTGCCCCACTCCTGCGCGAAGGCGCGGTTATATTCGGCGTAGAGCTCGCGGGTGGGGTCGTAGCTGGCGTTCAGCATGGTCACCGCGTCGGCGGCATGCGCCGGCAACGCGCCAAGCAATAGCAAACTGCATAACCATCGTTTCATGCGGCGCACCCTGCCACCATGCGCCAGCCTGTGCAACTGCGAAGGCGGGGCTTTACATTTACGCAGGCGCGTGGTGATGCTTGGGCCATGGATTGGAACCGCGAAGTGACGGCCATCAGCGCACAGGCGCTGGCCGATGAGACCAAGAGCGTGCAAGCGTTGCTGGCACGCGTGGGGCCGCTGCTGGGTATGGATGCCGCCGTGCGCGCCCGCGCCGAAACGCTGATTGCCAACCAGCGCGCCATTGGCCCCGGCGGCACGGTGGAGGCGTTCCTGCAATCCTACGGCCTCAGCACCAAGGAGGGCATTGCCCTGCTATGCCTTGCCGAGGCGCTGCTGCGCATTCCCGACAGCACCACGGCCGACCAGCTGATCGAGGACACGTTTGCCACCGGCAACTGGAAGCAGCACCTCAACAGCTCGGATTCGACGCTGGTGAATGCCGGCACCTGGGGGCTGATGCTGACCGGCGCGGTGCTGAACATGGGCGAGGGCGATTCGCCCGCCTCATGGTTCGGCGGCCTCATCAAGCGCAGCGGCGAGCCGGTCATTCGCAATGCGTTGCGCGCGGGCATGAAATTCCTCGGCAGCCAGTTCGTGATGGGCGAATCCGTGGCGGATGCCATCAAGAACGCGCGCGGCCCCGAGAAGCAGGGCTACACGCTCAGCTACGATATCCTCGGCGAGGGTGCACGCACCGAGGCACAGGCGCAGCGCTACATCGCGTCGTACCTCACGGCGATTGGCGAGATCGCGGCGGGCCGCAGTGGCAGCCTGTTCGAGAAGCCGGGCATTTCGGTGAAACTCTCGGCGCTTCACCCGCGCTATAGCGCCAGCCAGAGTGCCCGTGTGATGGGCGAGCTCTATCCGCGCATGACCACGATTGTGCGCGCAGCGAAGCAGGCGGGCATCGCCGTGTCGTTCGACGCCGAAGAAGCCTACCGGCTTGACCTGTCGCTGCACTTGTATGAACGCGTGCTGCGCGACCCCGAATTTGCTGATTTCCACGGCATCGGCTGGGTCATGCAGGCTTACCAGAAACGTGCGATCCATGTGGCCGAAGCGCTCAGCAAGCTGGCCATTTCGCTGGGCCGCCGCCTGCCCGTGCGGCTGGTGAAGGGTGCCTATTGGGATAGCGAAGTGAAATATGCGCAGGCCATGGGCTTGCCCGGCTACCCGGTCTTCACCCGCAAGATCTATACCGATGTGTCGTACCTCGCCTGTGCGCAGCAATTGCTGGCCGCGGGCGATGCGATCTACCCGCAATTCGCCACGCATAACGCACTCACCGCTGCCACCATTATCGAGCTGGCCACGGCCAAGGGCCGCGCAGCGAGTGACTTTGAATTCCAGCGTCTGCACGGCATGGGCGAAACGCTGCATGACCAGCTGATCGGCCAGTACCGCTGCCGCATCTATGCGCCCGTGGGCGAACATAAGGACCTGCTGGCCTACCTCATTCGCCGCCTGCTGGAGAATGGCGCGAACACCAGCTTCGTGCATTTGCTGCTGGACCAGACCACCCCGATCGAGCAGCTCTCCATCAGCCCCATTGCCGAGGCTCGGCAAGCGGGTGCGCAACCCAACCCGGAGATTCCCATGCCCCATGCACTCTATGGCGCATCGCGCAAAAATTCCGACGGCATCGAGTTTGGGTACGAGGCGATGCGCACCGACCATCTATCCGCCGTGCAGGCAGCCTTTGCCAACTACCCTGCCGCCCCGGCAGATACGGCGGTGGATGCCGTGCCCGCCATGATGCAGCGCGCGCAAACCGCATGGCGCGACTGGCAGGCGCAGCCAGTGGCCGTGCGTGCCGATATGCTGCGCCGTGCTGCCGACGCCATGGAGCAGCGTATGGCCGAACTCTGCGCGCTGTGCATTCAGGAAGCCAAAAAAACCCATGCGGATGCGGTGGCCGAAGTGCGCGAAGCGGTCGATTTCCTGCGCTATTACGCCGCCGAGGCCGAGCGCGTGATGGCCCCGCAATTGCTGCCCGGGCCCACCGGCGAACGTAACGAACTCAGCTTGCATGGGCGTGGCGTGTTCGTCTGCATCAGCCCATGGAATTTCCCGCTGGCGATCTTCATCGGTCAGGTGGCGGCCGCGCTGGTCACCGGCAATAGCGTGCTGGCCAAACCGGCGGAGCAAACGCCGCGTATTGCGGCGGCGGCCATTGCCATGCTGCATGAAGCGGGCATTCCGCAGGATGTGTTGCAACTGGCCTGCGGTCTCGGTGAAACCGTGGGTGCGGCGCTGGTGGCGCAGCCGGGCGTGGCGGGCGTGTGCTTTACCGGCTCCACGCAGGTCGCAAAAATGCTTCAGCGCGCGTTGGCGGAGAAAGACGGCCCCATCGTGCCGTTGATTGCCGAAACGGGCGGGCAGAACGCCATGATCGTGGATAGCTCGGCACTGCTCGAGCAAGCGGTGGATGATGTGATCACCAGCGCGTTCGGCTCGGCCGGGCAGCGTTGCTCGGCGCTGCGGGCGCTGTTCGTGCAGGAAGAGGTGGCCGAGGAATTCTGGGCCCTGCTGACCGGCGCGATGGACGAGCTGAAACTGGGTGACCCGCGCGAACTTTCGACCGACATTCCCCCCGTCATCGACCGCGAAGCGCAGCAGGGGCTGCTTGCGCATATCGAGGCGATGAAGCCGATCGCCAAAAAGGCCCATGCCGCGCCTGCGCCCAGCGCTTGTGCAAATGAAACCTTTGTGGTGCCCCACGCTTTCTGGCTCGAGGGGCTGCACCAGCTGACCCGCGAGCAGTTCGGCCCGGTGCTGCATTTGTTCCCCTTCAAGGCCAGTGAACTTAATAGCATCATTGGCCAGATTCACGCGACCGGCTACGGCCTTACCTTCGGTCTGCATACGCGCCTGCGCAGCACCATGGACGATGTGCTGAACGCGGTGCATGTGGGCAACCGCTATGTGAACCGCAGCATGATCGGCGCGGTGGTGGGTGTGCAGCCGTTCGGTGGCGAAGGCCTCTCCGGCACCGGCCCGAAAGCCGGCGGGCCGCATTACCTGCCGAAATTCTGCGCCGAGCGCACCACCACCATCAACACCGCGGCGATTGGCGGGAATGTGGAATTGTTGCGTTAGGCCCGCTAACAAAATTGTCATTCCTGCGAAAGCAGGAATCTCCTTAATATAAAGATCAGGGGATCCCTGCTTTCGCAGGGATGACAAAACATAAGTGCCGGGCTAAACCTATCGTATGACAACCAAATCGCCGCAGACCATCATCGAGAACGCCATCGCCAAGGCGGATAGCAGCTATTTCTTCGAGGATTATACCAAGCAGGCGCGTGCCGTGCAGGCGGCGCTGGAGAAGGCAGGGTTTGCCATCATGCCGCGCGAGTTCGCCGACGAGGTGTGGAAACAAGTGGCCGACCAGATGCGCACCGGCCGCCTGAAGCCCGAGGAACATGTGAAGGACGTGTACCAGACCGTGCTGCGCGTGGCGGCTAGCCAAGGTTCGCGCTAACTTCAAAAAACTGTCACACATTTTCCTTCACCCTTTGCTATGGCTTGATGCATGGGGATGTTGGATAACAAGGACATAACTTTGTTATTGGGCGCTGATGGGTCGATGACCAACAGCGTGATCCGCGCGCACAACGACCATTTCACGGTCAATTTCCTGCGCCATACCATTCTGGGTGAAAAACTGGCCGATGCACCGACGGCAGCGCCGCTGCTGCTGCGCGAAACGCGCACCGGGCTGGTGGTTACTCCCACGGAACAGGAACTGGCGGAATATGCGGGCAAGCCCGCGAAGAAGGCCGCACCCGCCGCCGCCCCGGAAGAAACCATTCCCGTGGAAGACCGCGCGCTGACGCAGCAGCGCTTCCTGCGGCATTTCAACCGGGCGCAGGTCGGCCATTCGCTGAAATCCATGATCGAGTTGCAGCGCAGCGCCATTACGCTGCAGATGGAAGCCGTGCTGGATGCCGCGCAGGCGAATGACGCGAAAGCCTTCACCAAAGCGCAGGACGCGTTGGAAGGCACCATCCTTATTGGGTTCAGCACACTGGGCGCGGAGCTGAAGGACCTTGGCATGGTGGCCAGTGAACGCCATGAATACCTGCAGGACATGACGCAATCGGCCATCATTTCGGCCATGCGCAACCGCGTGAACGCGACGCCCGAGAAGCAGGATCAGGAAGCGCTGTGCGAACAGTATGAAAGCCTGTTGGGCGCGTACCGCAAGAAACAGCAGGAAGAGGCACAGGCAAAGCCGGAAGGCGCGCTGCACCAGAAGCCGCAAAAACCCGCGCGCACGGTGGATGCCATGAGCGTGAAACTGCAGGGCAAAATGCTTTACCCCAGCCGCGGCACGCCGCATTCCGGCGCGAACGATTACGGCCGCGGCGTCTAAGCGCCCGGGTGCGCCTTATTGTAAGCTTCGAGCAGGCGCGACGCATCCACATGCGTGTAGCGCTGCGTGGTGGAAAGCGAGCTATGGCCCAGCAATTCCTGAATATCGCGCAGTTCCGCGCCGCGGCTGAGCAAATGCGTGGCGAATGCATGGCGCAGCGCGTGCGGCGTCAGGCTCTCGGGCAGGCCCATTTGCCGCCGCAGGGTCTGCAGGCGGCGCTGGAACACGCGCGCGGAAAGCCGGTCACCTTGTTTGCCTAAAAACAGCGCGCCGCTTTTATTCACCGCGATGGGGCATTGCGCCTGATAGTGGGCAATGGCATCGCCCACGATCTTCAGCAGCGGCACGTCGCGCACTTTGCCGCCTTTGCCGCGCACGCGCAGCGAACTGCTTTCGGCGTGCACGTCGCCCACGTTCAGCGCCAGCGCCTCGCTGATGCGCAGGCCGCACCCATAGAGCAGGCAGGCAATGGCGTGGTCGCGCGCGCCGATCCATTCGTCGCGGTCATGCTCGGCCAGCGCGGAAAGCGCGCTGTCGGCCTGTTCCTCGTTGGGGGCTTTGGGCAGGGGCTTGGAAAGTTTCGGCCCGCTGATCTGCAGCGCCGCGATGTTCTCGATGCCCGCATGGCGGTTGAGGTAGCGGTAGAAGGTGCGCACCGCCGAAAGCGCGCGCGCGTTGCTGGTGCTGGCCAGCCCCTTACCACGGCGATAGGCCATCCAGCTGCGTAACTCGCGCTCTTCCAGCGCGGCCAGCATGCGCAGGTCCACGCTGCTGCCATGGTGCTGGTGCAGGAAGGCCAGAAAGCCCGACACGTCATGCACATAGGCGGTGATGGAATGCTGGCTGGCGCGCCGCACGCCGGCAAGCTCGGCGACCCATGCTTTGAGCTGGGCCTGCACATCGCTATTGAGGGGGCCGGCCATTACTCGACGGCAAAATCGCTCTGCGTGAGGCAACGATCGAGGATCGTGCTCATCACCTGCCCGAGGAAGGCGAGCATTTCGCCGCCCTGATGCGGGTGGAAGCGATCGGCATGGCGCACCCCGAACGCGAGGATGGCCGGCCGGCCGATGGTCGGCAGGTCCAGCCGCACCAACGCACAGGAGCGCACAAGGTTGGAGCAATCGGCGAACAGCATTTCAAAGCCGATGGGCGGCTCGGACTGCGTATCGGCGATGAGGCGCACATCGTCGCCCAGCAGGCTGGCGTTGCCGGTGCCGTTGGGCACGAAGCAGATGCCGGAATAATTCTCTTCGTGGTAATAGGTCTCATGCAGGCCCGCCACGTCGGATTCCATGGCGAGGCGCACCACGTCCACGTCGAACCAGGTGACGAGGTCGGTGGTCAGCACTTCCAGCAGTTCTTCCAAGTTGCGTGCAGTGATGACCGAAAGAATGGCGCGCTGCACCTGATGCTGCACCGACATGTTCTCGCGCGCGCTGGTGACAAGGCCGTTGAAACGGTCCTTCATGCGGCGCATGCCACGGCGCAAATTGTCGATGGCGTAATACTGGAAATCGATCACGCCGCGGCCGTGCTTCTGCTCGGGCGGGGTGAGCACTTCGAACAGGTCGGGGTGCTGGGCCAGGAAATCCGGGTGGTTGGCAAGGTACGAAAGCACCATTTTCTGGGTCGCTTCGTCGTTGGGCATATCGCTCTGGGGTGCTGTCGTCATAATACCCAGAGCGTAGCAGGAAAAGCTGCAACACTCATCCGCCGACTGCGATTTTGTGGGCGGGCCCGCGTTTTTCTGGCCACTGGTGCGCGAAAGCTGCGTGATAATTTTATCATAGCGCGGGCGGGCCTTTACATGCGCACAGGCCAGCCGTAAGCCTTGCGCGATGCCCTGAAGGAGATCCCATGCGCTACCCCGTTCTCGCCCTGCTTTTCCTGCTCACTGCCTGCGCAGGCGGCAGCAACACCAGCGACCGCACGGAGCTGACCGAGGTCAGTTTCAGTGATCTGCCCGGCTGGGAATACGACCAGCATGGCGAGGCCTATCGCGTGTTCGCCGAATCCTGCGCGGTGAATTTGCGCCGTGGCAGTGCGTTCACCACCAAGCTGGGCGAGCGCATCGGCAACGCGCAGGGTTGGCATTCGCTGTGCAGCGCCGCTGCCAGCCAGCCCCTGCTGGATGACGCCAGCGCCAAGGCCTATTTCGAACAATTCTTCACGCCCTATAAAGTCACCACCGGGCGTGCGCCGTTCGGCCACCTGACGGGCTATTACCTGCCGCTGCTCAAAGGCTCCATGGTGCAGACCGAGCAGTTCCGCTACCCGGTCTACGGCGTGCCGCAGGGCTTCGTGAAGGGCAGCCCGCAACCAAGCCGCGCGCAGATCGAGGCGGGGGCACTGGCCGGCAAAGCGCCGGTGCTGCTGTATGTCGATGACCCGGTGATGCTGTTCTTCGTGCATATCCAGGGTTCGGGCAAGATCCAGCTGCCCGACGGCCAGATCGTCACCATTCAATACGCGGCGCAGAACGGCCATAGCTACGTTGCGATCGGCCGCCCCATGAAGGAACGCGGCCTGCTGGAGGAGGTGAGCATGCAGACCATTCGTGACTGGCTGCGCGCCCACCCGTTCGAGGCACCGGGCATTATGAACGAGAACCCGTCCTACATCTTCTTCACGCTGAACACGCAGGAATCCACCGCCAAGGGCGCGCTGGGCATTTCGCTCACCCCCATGCGCTCGCTGGCGATCGACGATGACCGCGCGACCTACGGCGTGCCGACCTACCTCGTCACCACCCATGCGAATTTCTACACCCAGCAGGAAGAGCCGCTGAACCGCCTGTTCGTGTCGCAGGATACGGGTGGCGCGCTGCATGGCCCGCACCGCGGCGACATCTTCTTCGGCATCGGGCCCGAGGCGGAATGGGCCGCCGGGCAGCAGAATGCGCAGGGCGAAGTGTTCTGGCTGCTGCCGCGGTAGCGCATGGTGAGGATGGCGATCTACGGCGTCATTTGCGTGCTCAGTCGGTCATGTAGTTAACCTACACTCCCTCCCTGCGCGCGCGAATTCCTGGTAGCTCATCCATTCTGACCATGCTTTGATATGGCCATGGCCAAGGACCGACAGCTGACACCGGAAGAACGCCGCCTCTGGCGCGAGGCCACCAAGCATGATGAGCTGTATGCCCCATTGCCGCCTGTCATGGAGGAGGAGTTGCCCGATCCCTCACCCCAACCCTCTCCCCAAGGGAGAGGGAGGGACCCGCGTCAGCGGGAGGGTGAGGGGAATAGCACCCCGCGTCAGCGGGAGGGTGAGGGGAATAGTGCCACGCCTGCGCCGGCAGTTCCGGCAGTCAAGCCGCCCAACGCGGTGCTTGAAGGGCGCAAAGCGTCGCGCCTGCTGCGCCCCTACGCCCCGGTGGAGGCCACGTTGGACCTGCACGGCATGGGCAAGATCGCGGCCTACGAAGCGGTGCAGGATTTTATTGATCGCGCGCAGCGCGCCGGCCTGCGCCATGTGCTTATTATCACGGGTAAGGGGCGCAGCAGCGAGGGCATCCTGCGGGCGCAATTGCCGCACTGGCTGAACGAGCCCGGCCTGCGCCAGCGCGTGGTGGGCATTGCGCAGGCCAGCCCGAACAGGGGTGGCAGCGGAGTTTATCATGTGGTATTAAGGCGCGCATGAGCGAGTCCGGCATTGCAGAGCGGCATATCCTTGTGGTCGATGACGACGATCGCCTGCGCGCGCTGCTGAAGCAATACCTGAGCGAGCAGGGATTCTTCGTTTCCACCGCCGCCGACACCCAGCAGGCCGATGCATTGCTGCAGCATTTCGTGGTGGACCTGATGGTGCTGGACGTGATGATGCCGCGTGAATCCGGCATTGAATACGCGCAACGTTTACGGACACGGCGCGTAGCCGAAGGCGAGCCGCGAAGCGAGGGGGTAAGCGCCGTAGGCGCGAAGGGCGGCGGAACGCCCTCTGCTCAATCCTGTCCACCAATTCTCTTGCTCACCGCCCGCGTCGAGGCGGAAGACCGCATTGCGGGGCTTGAGTCCGGCGCGCAGGATTACCTTGCCAAACCATTCGCGCCGCGTGAATTGCTGCTGCGCATGGAGAATATATTGCAGCGCAACACAGTATCGGCACGCAGCGATACCATCAGCAACGTGGCGCTATTCGGTGATTATCGGTTTGACCTGCAGACCGGCCGCCTGACCAGCCCGGAAGGGGCTATGTACCTGACCTCCAGCGAGATCGAATGTTTGCGCATCCTTGCCGAATCGGCGGGCCAGCCGGTCAGCCGTGAACGCATGGCCGAGCTGGCGGGAGACCTGAACAACGAGCGCTCGGTGGATGTGCAGATCAACCGCCTGCGCAAGAAGATCGAGCCGCAGCCCAGCAAGCCGCTCTACATCCAGACCGTGCGGCATGCGGGCTATGTGCTGCACGCACAGCGGGGGGCGTGATGCGGCTTCCCCCGGTCACGCGCGCCATCAAGCGCTTCCTGCCCACCAGCCTGTTCGCCCGCGCGCTGCTGATCCTGTTCGTGCCGCTGGTGCTGCTGCAGGTGCTGGTGGCGCATATCTTCTACGAACGGCACTGGGACAGCGTGGCCCGCAACATGGCGGGCTCGCTGGCGGGCGACATTGCCCTGCTGACGCGCGAATATGTGCGCAGCGAAGCGAAGGATGGTGACAGCATCGCGCTGGAAGAATTGCGGCGCATGGGCATGGCGCTGAATATTGGGGCGCAACGCATTCACGACAGCGACCGACCCTTGGTGGATGGGGCGGGCAGCGCCCCGTTCCCCGAATTCTATGAGAACCTGCAGCGCCGCCTGAAGGACACACCCGTGATGATCCTCGATGAACAGGATGCCGGGCGCGTGCGGGTGCGCGTGGGGCTGGAGCAGGGCATGCTGGAATTCGCCGTGAGCCGCAAACGGCTGGCCAGTTCCACCACCTATATTTTTATCTTCTGGATGGTGGGGTTCTCGGCCCTGCTGATGCTGGTGGCGACCCTGTTCCTGCGTAACCAGATCCGCCCCATTGTGCAGCTGGCGCGTGCGGCCGAGCAGTTCGGGCTGGGTTACGAGGTGGTGGAATTCACCACCCGCGGCGCCAGCGAGATCAAGCGCGCGGCCAGCGCCTTCCGCACCATGGCCGACCGCATTCGCCGCAGCGTGACCAGCCGCACCGAAATGCTGGCGGGCATCAGCCACGACCTGCGCACACCGCTGACGCGCATGAAGCTGGAGATCGAGATGGGCAAGATCGACCAGGCGACGCGCGATGCGCTCGAGGCGGATATCGACGAGATGCGCGGCATGATCGATGAGTACCTGGATTTCGCGCGTGGCGATGCGGGCGAGCCGATGGAACCGGTGGATCTGCACCTGCTGCTGCAGGACGTGGTGGATACCTACACGCGCCAGCGCCGCCCGGTAAGCCTTGGTGCATGCGAGCACGTGCAGATGATGCTGCGCCCGCAGGCCATTCGCCGGGCGCTGACCAACTTGATCGATAATGCCCTGCGCTATGGCAAGACCGCGCAGGTGGAGCTGGAGCTGACGCTCGCCTTCGCCCGCATCAAAATTACCGATACCGGCCCCGGCATCGCCGAGATGGACCACGAGACCGTGTTCAAGCCTTTCACGCGGCTGGAGGCCTCGCGCAACGTCAAGACGGGCGGGGTCGGGCTTGGCCTGTCCATCGCGCGGGACATCGCCCAGAGCCATGGCGGCACCATTAACCTTGAAAATCAGCGGGATAGCATGGGTTCGGTGCGCGGGCTGGAAGTGACCATACGGCTGCCGCGCGGGGTGAATGTTTAGCGTTTTCTTTACGCTTCTGCGCTACGCTAACAGCTGGAGATCACGATGGAAAACCAGCCTGAAGAAAAACCCTCCGCGCTTGTTTCGGTCGCATCCGCGAACGACGTGACGATCCTTGCCGACAAGGACCATGGTGACCCGGCGATCGCAGCGCATCTGGAATCGCAGCTGCCGGCGCTGAAGGCCGCGGGCGTTAAGCACCTCTACCTTGAGCATGACGCGGCCGATACCACGGTGGCGGAGATCACCGCCATCGATGACAGTTACGGCCGCATGGTGGCCGCGGCGCAGCAGCAGGGTTTCGAGATCCATTTCTACGACGACCGCAGCAATGAGCGCGCGCGCGATGCTGCCTTCCCCGTGGAAGCCAAATATGTGCGCGACCATGACGTGTATTTCAACGACACCGATGCGTTGATCGCAGGCGCACCCGACCCCCAGCGCATGCGCGACTACATCGATGCGCGCATCGCGTTCGAGAACCAGCCCAATTCGCGCAACCCGGCGATGATTGCCAATCTTGACCGCGACCTCAGCGCCAACCCCGGCGAAAAAGCGGTGGTGGTGCTGGGGGCGTGGCACGCCGAACAGCGCAACGATGTGGATGAAGGCCTGCGCGAGCGGGGGCATCAGGTAAGCACCATCGAAGTGAAATCGGAGAACAGCGCGGTGATGGGCCGCGGCAAAGATGTGCCCGACTTTATCGCGCGCACGGAAACGGGCCAGGCCATCACCTACAAAGCCAACCCGGCCGATGAGCACATGCGCCGCATCATGGAAGGGGTGGAGCTTCCGTGGCGCAACACCGAGCCGGTGGCGGATATGCAGGCAGGGCAGGCGGTGGCCCCCGCGGCCGCGCCGCAGCAGGCGCCGGATGCCGGGCGGCAACGATGAGTGAACGCGCCCCGCAGGACTGGCGCGCCTACGTGCAGATGGCCCCCGACATGCCCGCCGAGATGCAGGGCTTGCTGAGCCGCGCGCTGGACCAGATCTGGCAGGTGCGCGACGGCGAGGGCAGGCACCTGATCGAGCAGGCCGGGCAATTCGCACCGTTACAGCTGAGCATCACCGCCACCCAGAATACGGGCTATCTGGTGGGGCAGCACGGCATCCAGTTCAACCGGGGGGATCTGGAGAAGTTCTGCGTGGCCGACCGTGACGGGCAGCTGCGCCATGCCAGCCTGACGGGGGTGCTGGCGCATGAGCTGTTCCATGCGGGCGACCGCCGCGGCGACCCGCCGCTGATCCGCCAGAGCCTGTATGAAGGGCTGGAACGTGCGTTGGATAACAGCACGGCCACCGACGAACAGCGCGAAGCGGTGCTGGTGAATTATGCTACGCTGGCCAGCGTGGGCCCCGATCTGGAGAAGCTGTTCACGCGCCTCGGGCGCGAGGGGCGGCCGGGCAACGATGATCACGCCGCGTTCATCGCCGAGCTGCGTAGCGCCGGGCTCATGGACCTTGCGGCGCATCTGCAGAACACGCCGGATTTCATGCAGCGCTGGATGCAATCGACCGGGCTGTTCGACCGTACCGGCACCGAGCACACCGAGGCGGATGCCACCGCCTTCACCGACCATTTCATGGCGAAATATTTCACCACCGAGCCATGGCGTGGCCAGTACACCAACAGCGTGCAATGCCCGGCCGATACGTTGTTCCTTGCGGGGGTACGCGCGGTGCCAGAGGTTTCCGCAGGCTATCGCAGCCCGCAGGATGGCCGGTTGCCGCAAGTGCTGCCGCCCGGCATGCAGTACGAAGCCGAAGCGGCGCTGCCTTCCGCGGCCTTACCCGCCACGCCGCCGCGCCAGCACGCACCCGCGCCGGGGCGCAGCCAATAAAAAAGGCCGGGCTTTCACCCGGCCTTTTCCTATCGTTCACGCCAAGCGTTACGCCGACTTCTTCTTCGAAGGGGTCGGGCTGTAGGCGGTGATCTCTTCGATCGACTCGCTGGCGCGCTTGTTCAGCACGTCGAACACTTCGAAGCCCGACTTGGTTACCAACTCGGAAACTTCGCGCAGGTTGTTGAGCGACGATTCGAACATGGTCTTTGCCAGTTCAACCTGCTTGGTGGTGTTGATCTCGGGCGAGCCGTTCACCAGCATGTCCTTGGTGGTCTTCAGCACTTTTTCCACGTGCTGGCGGGCCAGCTCGGCCTGACGGCGCGAGATCGCCTGCGCGCTTTCGCTCAGCGCCTGACCGGCAGCGGTCATTGCTTCGGCGTTGCGGCGGCCGAAGGATACGGCCTGGCTTACATCGAAGCTCGGCATGTTCATGCTGGGGGTCTGGTACTCGCTCCAGAATTTCATCGCCTCGGCGTAGGGATTTTGGATAGCCATGGTTTACTCCTGTGGTTGAAACACGGCTCCTCGGCCGTATTGCAGTGCAATATAGGGGGCCGGCACCCCCCTGTCAACCCCTTGTTGCAGTGCAACATAAATGGGGATAACCCAAGGCACTGCCTAGGCCTGCGCCAGTTCTTCCGAGCGGGCGCGCGCAGCCTTCACCGCGGCCGCGACCGCCCCGCTAAGGTCATGGGTTTCCAGTTGCTTAAGCGCGGCCTGCGTGGTGCCGCCGGGGCTGGTCACCTGCGTGCGCAGCGTTGCTGCATCGCCGCTATGGGCGTCGGCAAGCAGGGCGGCCCCGCGCACGGTCTGCACCACCAGCGCGCGCGCGGTGGTCGCATCCAACCCAAGGTGCATGGCGGCTGCTTCCAGCGCTTCCATGAACGCGAACACATAGGCCGGGCCCGAGCCGGAAATGGCGGTGACGTCGTGCATCTGCGCTTCGTCGTCCAGCATCACGATATGGCCGGTGGCACCGAACAATTCTTTCACCAGTGCCAGCCGGTCGTCGTCGAGCGCTGGCGCACAAATGGCGCTCATGCCTTCGGCGATGCTGACGGGGGTGTTGGGCATGACGCGTGCCACGTGCGGGTTGATGGCGCTGAGCTGCTTGAGCGTGATGCCCGCCATGATGGAGATGATGGTGGACTCGCCCGCGACCTGTTGTAGTTGCGGCAGCAGTGCGCTGAACCCTTGCGGCTTCACCGCGAGGATGATGGCGTCGAACCCATCGTCGGGCAGCTCCAGCTCGTCGGGCGCGTGGAAGCCCTGCGCCTGCAGCGCGGCGCGGCGCTCAGGGTTGGTCTCGGCGATGGTGAGGTCGAGGTTCTCGAACGCATCCAGCCAGCATTGGGCAAGCGCCATGCCCATGTTGCCGCCACCAATGAGAAGAAGCGAGGTCGTTGTCATGGCCCCCGTGTAGCGGGTTTTGACGCCTTGGTCAGTTCTTTTCTGAGGGTAGCAGCGCGTGGCTTACGCTTCGCCGACCGTATCGAGCAGCGCGATCTCCATCGCCTCTTCCACGGTGTTGCCGCCCCACAGCACCGACTGGAAGGCCGGGTAGAAGCGGTTGCACTCGGTCATGGCGATGTCGAGCAGGTCCTCGAGCTGTTCGGGAGTGGCCTGCTGGCCGCCGCGCAGCAGCAGCGCATGGCGGTACATGATCATGCCGTCGTCGCTGCCCATGTCGAAATGGCCGACCCACATTTTCTCGTTCACCGAGGCCAGCAGCTGGTAAATTTTGCTGCGCTGCTTTTCGGGGATCTTGTTGTCGTAGGCGCAGCTGAAGATCAGCACGCCCATTTCCTGCTGCCAGGTGAACCAGATGCGGTAATTGCACCAGCTGGATTGCACTTCCGCGATGAGTTCTTCGTCGGCCGCGCGGTCGCATAACCAGTCGCGGTCGGTGATGAGTTGTTCGGCAAGGTCAAGCGGGTTGGAAGTGGGGGTAATTTCGGCGGTGGAAAACTGAACAGCGGACATGTGCTCTCCTATGAAGTGACCCAGAAATTACCTGCCGGGGCATCGACGTTTTCCGTGCTCTTCACCACCGGTCGGGTGGGCGGCACAAAAGAAGAGAACCATGATTGTGGGGCAAAATCTATCAAAATGTAGTGGGGTGTTAAAAATAATATCTACTAATAGTGGGTGCTGATGATTTTACATGCCAAGAACCCGCTCCCACGTTATAAGGATAGGCTATTCCCACGTTATAAGGATAGGCTATGCGAACCGCTTTTTCTCTCGTTGAGCTTTCGATTGTTCTTGTCATTCTAGGGCTGTTGACGGGTGGCATTCTTGGGGGTCAGGCGCTGATCCGCTCGGCTGAGCAACGCAATTTCACCACACAGGTCGCGCGGTATTCCACCAGTGTGTTGACCTTCCGTGACAAGTATTTTGGCATACCGGGCGATTTCAATCTGGCCAGTAATTTCTGGGGTGCCGCCGATGGGTCAACGGGCATGACCGCCGCCTGCCTGACCGCCACCGCTGCAGGCACGTGCAACGGCGATGGAAATGGAAGCCTTGCGGCCATCACGTACAGCCACGAACCCTATCGCTTCTGGCAGCATCTTGCCCTCGCAGGGCTCATCGAGGGTAACTACACCGGTGTGACCGGCCCGCTCGCCGCGAGCGATGTGGTCGCAGGGGTAAATGTTCCGGCCACACGGCTGGCCACAAATTCGGTCGTTGTGCCGTATTCCCTGCCAAACACAACCGGCAGTACATGGTGGTTCCCGGGGAGCTATGGTTCCGTTGCGTTCCTCTTGGGCGGCGATACGGGCGGCAGCAATTTTAATGGCGACAGCCCGATCGTTCTGCCGGAGCTGGCCTGGAACATGGATACCAAAATGGACGACGGAAGACCCGGCACCGGCAAAGTCACGACCATGCTCTCGTCGCGGCGGGGAAATTGTGCGTCGAGCGACGATGCGGCCAGCGCAACCTATGTGCTGAATTACAGCACGGCTTCCTGCGTGTTGCTTATTCCGTCGGGTATTTAAGCTATTTCGCTTTCGGCTTTTGTTTCAGGGCCGCCAGTTCCGCGCGCAGCGCTTCGTTCTCTTCACGGGCCTTCTGCGCCATGGCTTTGACCACCTCGAATTCCTCACGGGTCACGAATTTCTCGCGGGCGAGGAAATGCTCCAGCTTGTCGGCGATGGCGGATTCCACCTCGCGGCGCATGTCCATGAATGCCCCGGCAGCACCGGAGGTCACGCGGGCGAAATCTTCGAAGAGTTTGGAATCTTTTTGCATGGCATGAACGCGCGGAGTGAGGGGTGGGGGTGGATAAGGCAGAATATAAGCGTGGCATGAGAGCTTCGCAAGGCAACAATTCACGCCCCACTCCCCGCTCCCCGCGACTCACCCATAGCGCGGTGCAGGCAATTGGGTTACAAACGAGGAAAAGGATACAAACATGAAGTACATTCTCGTGACCGGTGGGGCCGGCTTTATCGGCTCGAACATTGCCAACGCGCTGGCCGACCACACGGACTACCGCATTGTGGTGGTGGACCAGTTCGGCTCGACCGAGAAATGGCGCAACCTTTCCAAGCACGCGATCTTCGAGATCATCGCGCCGGGTGAGACCTTCTACTGGTTGGAAACGCACAAGGAAGCGCTGGACGCGATCGTGCATATGGGGGCCATCAGCTCCACCACCGAACGGCATGTGGACCTGATCCTCGAGACCAACTTCACGCTGAGCCGCGCGCTGTGGCGCTGGGCGACCGACAACCACAAGCGCTTCATCTATGCCAGCTCGGCCGCCACCTATGGCGACGGCAAGGCTGGCTTCAAGGACGACCTCGCGATCGATGCGCTGAAGACCCTGCGCCCGCTCAACGCCTATGGCTGGAGCAAGCATTTGTTCGACCAGTTCGTGTCGATGGCGACCAGCTCGACCGATAAGGTGCCCACGCAATGGGTGGGGCTGAAATTCTTCAACGTGTATGGCCCGAACGAATACCACAAGGATGACCAGCGCTCGGTGGTGAACCAGATCTTCCCGCATGCGCAGCATGGCCGCCCGGTGAAACTGTTCAAATCCTACAACCCGAATTATGCCGATGGCGGGCAGCTGCGCGACTTCGTGTATGTGAAGGATTGCGTGAAGGTGGTGGTGTGGCTGCTGGCCAACCCGCACGTGAACGGGCTGTTCAATATCGGCACCGGCAAGGCCCGCAGTTTCGAGGACCTCGCCAACGCGACCTTCGCCGCCGTGGGCAAGCCGCCGGCCATTCACTACATGGACATGCCCGAAGGCCTGCGCCCGAAATACCAGTATTTCACCGAAGCATCCATGGATCGCCTGCGCGCTGCCGGCTACACCGATGCGTTCCATTCGCTGGAAGAGGGCGTGAAGGATTATGTGCAGCATTACCTGCTGCATGAGGATCAGTATTATTAATGATGCTACGCAGATCGCACATGCTGTGCGATGCTTCGCGCAGCTTCGCTGGCTCATGGCTGACTCGGCCTGCTGGCCTCGTTTAGGTACTTAGAACATGGACTTCCCGAATATCGATCCCATTGCCCTGGAGCTTGGCCCGCTTATCATCCGCTGGTATGCGCTGGCCTATGTGGCGGGCATCGTGCTTGGCTACCTCTATCTCGGCTGGCTGGATAAGCGGCAGGCCAAACCGCTGCTTACCGAAAAAGCGCGCGACGACCTGATGATGTACGCCGTGATCGGCATCATCCTCGGTGGGCGGCTGGGCTATGTGCTGTTCTACAATCTCGATTATTACCTGAGCCACCCGGCCGAGATCCCGCATATCTGGCAGGGCGGCATGAGTTTCCATGGTGGCATGGCGGGCGTGATCTTCGCCTTCTGGCTGCTGGCGCGCCGCCATAAACTGCAACCGCTTCGGCTGCTGGATTACCTTGCGGCCGCCGCGCCCATGGGGCTGTTCTTCGGGCGGCTGGCCAACTTTATCAATGGCGAGCTGTATGGCCGCGTCACGACCAGCGCGTTCGGCATGGTGTTCCCGCACAGCGACGGGCTGCCGCGCCACCCCAGCCAGCTCTACGAAGCCACGTTCGAGGGGCTGGTGCTGTTCATCCTCCTGTTCCTGCTGGCCACGCGCACGCGCGCCTTGCAGCACCCCGGCCTTGTTGGCGGCGTGTTCCTTGCCGGCTATGGCATGGCGCGCTTCGGCATTGAATTCTTCCGCGAGCCGGACGCGCAAGTGGGCTTCGTGCTGGGGCCGCTCAGCATGGGGCAGTTGCTGTGCCTGCCCATGATGTTGCTTGGGCTGTTCTTCATCGTCACTGCGCGCAAACGGGCGGTGGCATGAGCGCGCTTGCCGAGATCATCCGCCAACGCATCGCGGCAACCGGTTCCATCAGCGTGGCCGATTACATGGAGCTGGCGCTGGCCCACCCCGAGCATGGCTATTACCGCAAGCAGGACCCGCTGGGCGCGCGCGGCGATTTCATTACCGCGCCGGAAATTTCACAGATCTTCGGCGAGTTGATCGGCATCTGGTGCGCGCAGGTCTGGATGCAGATGGGCGGTGGCCCGTTCAGTCTGGTGGAGTTGGGGCCGGGCCGCGGCACGCTGATGGGCGACGCGCTGCGCGCCACCAAGAAGATCCCCGAATTCCACGACAGCCTGACCATCCACATGGTCGAGACCAGCCCCACGCTGGCGCATGCGCAATACCAGCGGCTGCGCCACGAGCACCCGCGCATCGAGTGGCTCGACCATATCGACGAACTGCCGGATTCGCCGACGATTCTCATCGCCAACGAATTCTTCGATGCGCTGCCCATCAAGCAGTTCATCATGACCGAAGACGGCGTGCGCGAGCGCCGCGTCGCGTGGGACGAGGCAAGCGCCAGCTTCGTGTTCGTGGAAGGCCCGGCGGGCCTGCAGCTGGCCAAATCCGGCCAGAGCATCGCGCCCGGCACGGTCATGGAGCAATGCCCGGCGGCGCGCAGCATCATGCGCACGCTGGCCGCGCGCATCAAGGACCATGGCGGTGCGGCGCTGGTGATCGATTACGGCTATCTGGGCGAGGCGCACCACGACACGTTGCAGGCGCTGAGCCAGCATAAATTCCACCCGGTGCTGCGCACGCCGGGTGATGCCGACCTGACCGCGCATGTGGATTTCTCGACGCTGATGGCTATCGCGCGCGATGCGGGCCTGCAGGTGGGGCCGCTATTGAACCAGGGGCAATTCCTGGTGCGCATGGGCGCTGAAATGCGCGCCGAAATGCTGCTGAAACATGCGCAGGGCCACCAGCGCGACCTTATCATCACCGGGTTGCAGCGCCTGATCTCGCCGCAGGCGATGGGCGAGCTGTTCAAGGTGATGGCCTGCGCCAGCCATGCCGACATCGAATTGCCGGGGTTCGCACTATGACAACGATGCATTTTACCGCCAAGACCCTTGACCACCCGCGCGTGGCGCATGCGTTCTTCGGGCGCGATGGCGGGGTGAGCGAAGGCATCTACGCAGGCCTGAATTGCGGGCAGGGAAGCAACGACGACCGCGACCACGTGGCCGAGAACCGTCGGCGCGTGGCGGCGCATTTCGGTGCGGATGTGGCGCAGCTTTGCACGCTCTATCAGGTGCATTCGCCCGACGTGGTGGTGGTGCACACGCCCACGCAGGCGCAGCACAAGGCCGACGCCATGGTAACGACCATGCCCGGGCTGGTGCTGGGCATCCTCACCGCCGATTGTGCGCCGGTGCTGTTCGCCGATGCGGAGGCTGGCGTGATCGCTGCAGCGCATGCGGGCTGGAAAGGTGCGGTCGGTGGCGTGGTCGAGAACACGGTGATGGCCATGCTGAAACTGGGCGCGCGGCGCGAGCGCATCGTCGCGGCGATCGGCCCCTGCATTGCACAGGCGAGCTACGAGGTGGGGCCGGAGCTGATCGAGGCGCTGACCCGGCAGGACCCGGCCAACAAACATTTCCTGCTGCCCAATGCGCGGCGCGGCTATGCGCAGTTCGACCTGCAGGGTTTCGTGGCCAAGCAGCTGCGCGCCGCGGGCTTGCACAGCATCACCCCGCTTGCTATGGATACCTACGCGAATGAAGCGCAGTTCTTCAGTTTCCGCCGCACCACCCATCGCGGCGAGCTGGATTATGGGCGCCATATTTCCTGCATTTCCTTACGCGACCGGCGTGGGGTAGGTGCCGCACCCTACACTGGAACAGAACGACGAAAGCATTGATATGAGCGTGATTCCCTTTGACGACCGCGACGGCACCATCTGGCTGGATGGCCAGCTGGTGAACTGGCGCGATGCGAAACTGCACGTACTTAGCCACGGGTTGCATTACGGCTCCAGCGTGTTCGAGGGCGAGCGCGCGTACGGCGGAAAAATCTTCAAGAACCGCGCGCACACCGAACGCTTCCATGCCTCGGCCGAGCAACTGGGCTTCACCATTCCCTACAGCTACGACGCGATCGAAGCGGCGAAAGAAGCCGTGCTGAAAGCGAACAATCTGAGCGATGCTTACCTGCGCCCGGTGGCGTGGCGCGGCAGCGAGATGATGGCGGTGGCCGCACAGCACAGCAAAATCCACGTGGCGGTGGCGGCGTGGGAATGGCCCAGCATGTTCAACCCGGAAATTAAAGCGCGCGGCATTCGCCTGAAATGGGCGCCCTACAAACGCCCCAGCCCCGAGACCGAGCCCGTGCACGCGAAAGCCGCGGGCCTCTACATGATCTGCACCATCAGCAAGCACGACGCGGAAAAGCATGGCTACCAGGATGCATTGATGCTCGATTACCGCGGCTACCTCGCGGAGGCGACGGGGGCGAACCTGTTCCTCGTGATCGATGGCGAGATCCACACGCCGACGGCAGATTGCTTCCTCAACGGCATTACGCGCCAGACGGTCATTCAGCTGGCGCGCGATGCGGGCATCAGCGTGCATGAGCGCCACATCAAGCCGGAAGAACTGGCGCGGGTGAGCGAAGTGTTCCTCACCGGCACGGCCGCCGAGATCACCCCGGTGGGTGAGATCGAAGGGCAAATCTTCACGCCCGGCAGCATCACCCACACGCTGATGGATGCGTACACCAAAGCGACCAGAGGGTAGTTTTTAGTGGTCCTGCGGACGTGAAGGGGGCGTTTCGCCGCCCTTCGCACCTTCGGTGCTGACCCCCTCACGTCGCTTCGCTCGTGGCTCGGCGTGCGCCTACGCGCCGTATCCAAGATAGGCACTTAACAGATCAATATTACGTCATGCCGGGCCTGTCCCGGCATCCGCGGAGCAGCACACTGGAACGCTGCATACGTGGCGCGGCAGGCCCCGGCACAAGGCCGGGGTGACAAGAAAAACTATCCTTTCAACGTGAATGCAGTCCGTGCATAGGCGTCTTGCCTTTGCACCTTCTTGTCATTGCGAGGAGCGATAAGCGACGTGGCAATCCATGAAACAGATACGGTTTATTTGTCATTCCCGCACGTTGGAGTGGGCTGTCTACTGGATCCCCGCCTTCGCGGGGATGACATTATAAGGAGCGCTGCGCGCTGCGCGTGTAGCTGAATGCGCTGCTGAGGGCGAGCAGCGCCGAAACCCACAGCAAGATGACGCCGACATTCCACGCATTGAACATCACCTCGCCCACGCGCAGGTAGGGCATGGGATAGTTCGCGACCGTGGCCAGCAGCAGCGTGATGGCCGATAATTGCAGCGCAGTCTTCCACTTGCCGCCACGGCTGACGGGCAGGTCGATCTGCCGTTTGGCGAGGAACTCGCGCAGGCCCGCAATGTAGAGTTCGCGGCAGAGGATGATGCCGACCGCGCCGATGGGCGCGTTGGTGTATTCCAGCAGGTACAGCAGGGCGACCGCCACGAGCAGCTTGTCGGCAATGGGGTCCAGCAGCGCGCCGGTGGCCGACACGGCATTCCATTTGCGCGCCAGATACCCATCAAAAAAATCGGTGATGGCGGCAGCCAAGAAGATCCAGAACATCAGCTGGCGTAGACCCGGCATGACCGTGGCGATGAACAACGCCGCAGGCACCGCCGCCACGCGGGCATAGGTCAGCAGGTTGGGAATGTTCTGTTTGGTAAGCATGGGTTTCCTTTACCCGTCATTCCCCGAATTTGCGAAGTAAATTATAGGGGAATCCAAAATGGCGGTGCAGATAGATCAAGATGGATCACCCTATCGTTGCTTCGCAACGCGGGTGATGACGAGGGTGATGCAGTGTGTGCGTAGCGCTTTACGGCGCGAGCCGTGAGCGTAAGCGAACGGAAAGGGTAAGGAGCCGGAGGCGACGAAGGGATAGCACATCCCTTCGCATACTTTCTCATCCATGAAAATAATCGTAGATGGTCTTGGCCACCGCGGTGGAGATACCGCTGACATTCTGCAACTCGGCCATGGTGGCGCGCTCCACGCCGGCACGGCTGCCGAAATGCTGCAGCAACGCGCGCTTGCGCGTGGCGCCGATGCCGGGAATATCGTCCAGCGTGGAATGGGTGAGGCTCTTGCTGCGCTTGGTGCGGTGCGTGCCAATGGCGAAGCGGTGTGCCTCGTCGCGCAGACGCTGGATGTAGTGCAGCGTGGCGTCGTTCGGGGGCAGCTGGAACGGCTGGTTGCCGGTGCGGTGGAACCATTCGCGGCCGGCGTTGCGGTCCTCGCCCTTGGCGATGGAGATGACCGGAATATCCAGCAGGTCGAGCTCTTCCATCACGCCCATCACGGCGGAAAGCTGGCCCGCGCCACCATCCACCAGCACCAGCAATTTCGCATCGGCCGCGCTGCCCTCTTTGCTGCGGAACTGGCGGAAGCGGCGGCGGAACACTTCGCGCATCATGCCGTAATCGTCGCCGGGGGCGAGGGTGAGGTCCTTGATGTTGAAGGTGCGGTAGCCGCGTTTTTCAAAGCCCTCCGGCGTGGCGACGACCATGGCGCCCAGCGCCTGTTTGCCCATGATGTGGCTGTTGTCGTACACCTCGATGCGCTCGGGCGTGTAGGGCAGGGCGAACAGTTTTTGCAGGCTGACGAGATGCTCCGCCACGGCCGCGCTTTGCTGCTGTTCGCGCGCAAGTGCAGCCTTCGCGTTGGCGGTGATGCGTTGCATGAGTTCGGCCTTATCGCCGCGCTGCGGCGTGCGGATCTCCACCTTCGCTTCGGCGCGCAGGCGCAAGGCTTCTTCCAGCACCTCGGCATTGGCGGGCGTGATGTTCACCAGCAATTCCGGCGCGGGCGTGTGGCCCTGATAGAACTGGCCGAGGAAGGCTTCCATCACGTCGGCGTCGGTCGCGTCGGCCTCGGCGCGGGGGTGGAAGGTCTGGTGGCCGAAGGGCCCGCCATCGCGGAAGAAGAACACCTGCACCACGCTGTGTTTGCCGGTGCGTGCCAGTGCGATCACGTCGGCATCCTGCAGGCCGGCGGCGCGCAGCGCGGTCTCCTGCTGCACTTGGGTGAGTGCGCGGATATGGTCGCGCAAAGTGGCGGCGCTCTCGAAATCCATCGCGTCGCTGGCGCGTTGCATTTCCTCGGCCAGCTGGGCCTGCACCTCGCGGTGTTTGCCTTTCATGAAATCACGCGCGCGCACGATCTGCCCGGCATATTGCTCGGGCGTGACGTAGCCCACGCAGGGCGCGCTGCAGCGCTTGATCTGGTATTGCAGGCAGGGGCGCGTGCGGTTCTTGAAGATCGTGTCGGCGCAGGGGCGCAGCAGGAAAATTTTTTGCAGCAGCGCCATGGTCTGGTTCAGCGCGCCCACGCTGGCGAACGGCCCGAAATATTGCCCGGCAATGCTCTGTGCGCCACGGTGTTTCTGCATGCGCGGGAATGCATGGTCGCTCAGCAGCAAATAGGGGAAGGATTTATCGTCCTTCAGCAGGATATTGTAGCGCGGGCGGAAGCGTTTGATCTGGGCTGCTTCCTGCAGCAGCGCTTCGGCTTCGTTGCGGGTGGTGATGACCTCGACCCGCGCGACCTGATTCACCATCGCCAGCGTGCGGCTGTTATGGTTGCCAAGGTTCGCGTAGCTGCCCACGCGGTTGGTCAGGTTCTTGGCCTTGCCCACATAGATCACATCGCCTTTGGTATTCAGCATGCGGTACACACCGGGGCTGCCGGGGATGGTCTTGCAGGCCGCGCGAATGGCTTCCGCCCCGATCAGTTCGGGTGGGGTCGGCGAAGGAATGACGGTCTCGTTTACAAAGCTCACGCCGCTACATATGGGACAAAACCCGCAGCTTTGCAGCAGGGCCGGGCGTTATCCACGAAAGCTGTGGATAAGTTTTGGGGTAAGCGCGCGTGGAACGTATCAAGGGCGCATCAATGCATGCGCGCGCTTGGATTGCCTGAAAAATAGGCAAATCGCTAAGCCATTGATTATCATAAAATTAAAACTTGCCGTTGTGCAACAGTGGCCCGTTAGCAACTCCATCGTGTGGCCATACGCACTGTTTCACGGCTAGCGCGGGCGGGTGTAGATAAAGAACGCCGCGGCGCACTGAAATTCAATGGCATTTCGGCGCTGCAACCGGAAGCTACGCGCCCTGGCGGTAGCTTTGCAAATGCGCCCCGGCGGCAAGCGAAAGCACCTGCCCGGTAACGCCCGGTGCGTGCAGCAGGTAATCGATGGCGGCGCAGACCTCGTCGGGCTGGCCGGTGCGTTGCAGCGGTGCGCGCGCGGCGAGGCGATCGAACGTGTCGGGCCCATCCATGACGCCGGGAATGGTGGGGGCAAGCGCCAGCAGGTTGACCTTCGCACGCGGCGCGCAGGCCGCGGCCAGCACATCCAGCGCACCAAGCCATGCCTGCTTGCTGATGGAGTAGCTGAAAAATTCGGGGCTGATGCTCCAGCCCATCACGCCGTCGCCGAGCAGGATGATGTTGCCCGCCCCGGCATGTTCCGGCAATTGCTGCATGAAGCCCTGCGCCAGCAGCAGCGGCGTGGTGAAGTTCACCTGCATTTGCTGCTGCAGCACGGCGGGCTGCATGCTTGCCAGCGTGTCGCGCTCGAACGTGGCGGCGCTGTGGACGAACGCATCGCAGGCGGGCAGGGCGCGCCAGAAATCACCCAGCACGGCGCTGTCGCTCAGGTCGGCCTGCACCAGCTGCACGGTGATGCCGTGGTCGCGTTGCAGCCGCTCGGCCAGTGCCTGCGCGGCGGTGGCCGACTGGTGGTAATGCAGCACAAGGTTCCAGCCTTGCGCCGCGAAATGTTCCGCGATGGCGGCGCCCACGCGCTTTGCTGCCCCCGTGATGAGCATGCAGCGCGGTGATACAGTCGGTTGCACGATTGGTCGTTGCGTCGTTTCCATGCGGCGTGTCATAACATGCCCATGCATACAACGCCACTTCCTGATTTAGTGATCCTTCTCGCTGCGGCCGTGGCGATCGTGGCGGCGTTCCGCGCCTTCCGGGTCAGCCCGGTGCTTGGCTACCTTGTGGCGGGCGCGGTCATTGGCCCCAAAGGCCTTGGCGTGATCCGCGATCCCGAGACCACCGCGGCCATTGCCGAACTGGGCATTGTGTTCCTGCTGTTCATGATCGGGCTCGAGCTGTCGTTCGACCGCCTGAAAGCCATGCGCAAAAAAGTGTTCGGCATCGGCACGGCGCAGGTGCTGGTCACGGGCGGCTGGTTCGTGGGCATTGCGCTTGCCATGGGGCAGGACCTCAACGCCGCGATCATCATCGGCGGTGGGCTGGCGCTGTCCTCCACCGCGCTGGTACTGGAAGTGCTCAACCAGCAGAAAGAACTCGCCAGCCAGACGGGGCGGCTGTCGCTGGCCATTCTCATTCTGCAGGATCTGGCCGTATTGCCGCTGCTGGTGCTGGTGCCTGCGCTGGCGATGCCGGATGCATCCGTGGGCGATATGATGGCCAGCGCGGGCCTGCGCGCGGTGATCGTGCTGGTCGCCATCACCATTGTGGGGCGGCTGGTGCTGCGCCCGTTGTTCCGCGCCATTGCGCAGCTGGACATTCATGAATTGTTCGTGGCGGTCACGCTGCTGGTGGTGCTGGGGCTGGCATGGGTGACCGAATCGGTCGGGCTGTCGATGGCGCTGGGCGCCTTCGTGGCGGGCCTGCTGATCGCTGAAACGGAATACCAGCATCAGGTCGAAGCGGATGTGCAGCCCTTCAAGCTGCTGCTGATGGGGCTGTTCTTCATGACGGTGGGCATGAAGATCGACACCGATTTCATTTTAGAACATGCACCGAAGATCCTGCTCGGTGCGGCGGCGCTCATCGCCACCAAAGCCGCCATTATTTATGCGCTGCTGCGCGCCTTCCGCTACACCAAGCGCACCAGCGGCCACACCGCGCTGCTGCTGGCGCAGGGCGGCGAGTTCGGCTTCATCCTGTTCGGGCTGGCCGGTGCCGTGGGCCTGCTGGACGCCACGCTGGTGAAGCAATTGCTGCTGGTGATCGCGCTGACCATGGCGGCGACACCGCTGCTCGACATGCTGGGCGTGCAGTTCGAGAAACGCTGGTGGCGGCGCGTGCGCCACAACCCCGAGCAGATGGCGCGCGAAGCGCAGGACCTGGCCGGCCATGTGATTATCGCGGGCTATGGCCGCATGGGCCAGCTGATGGCCGATTTCCTCGCGGCCGAGAAGATCCCCTTCATTGCGCTGGATACCAACCCGCGCGAAGTGGCCGCAGGGCGCAAACGCCACCACCCGGTCTATTTCGGCAACGCCGCGCAGCCCGAGCTGCTCGAGATCATGGGCGTGGCGCGCGCCACGGCGCTGATCATCACGCTGCACCAGCCGAAAGAGGCCACGCAGCTGCTGGCCATCATGCGGGCGTCGCACCCGGATTTGCCCATTCTGGTGCGTGCGCATGACCGCGAGCACCGCCGTGAGCTGGAAAAGCACGGCGCGAATTACGCGGTGCCCGAGCTGGAAGTGTCGGGCAAGCGCCTGATGTCGCGCCTGTTGCTGACGCTGGGCCGCCCGGAAGACGATATCCGCCGCGTGATGCAGACGCTGAAGGCATAATCGCTTTGACTTCTGCGCGCCCAATCCCTAATGCCTAGGGCCATGAAACTCATCGCGGGCAATTCGAACACGAAACTGGCAGCCGCCGTGGCCGAGCAATTGGGCATGCAGCTCACGCAGGCCAGCATTCGCCGTTTCAGCGACGGTGAGATCTTCGTGGAAGTGGAAGAGAACGTGCGCGGGGAAGACGTGTTCCTGCTGCAATCCACCAGCTACCCGGCGAACGAACATATCATGGAATTCCTCATCACGCTGGATGCACTGAAGCGCGCCAGCGCGCGCCGCATCACCGCGGTGATCCCCTATTTCGGCTACGCCCGGCAGGACCGCAAGCCCGGCCCGCGCACGCCCATTACCGCCAAGCTGGTGGCGAACCTCATTACCGAGGCGGGGGCCGACCGCGTGCTGACGATCGACCTGCATGCCGGGCAGATCCAGGGCTTCTTCGATATTCCGGTGGACCATCTCTATGCCCGCCCGGTGATCGTGGAAGACATCAAGCGCCAGTTCCCCGAGCTGGGCAACGTCACCATCGTATCGCCGGATGTGGGCGGGGTGGTGCGTGCACGCTCGCTCGCGGGGCGCTTAGGGGTGGACCTTGCCATCGTGGACAAACGCCGCGAGAAGGCTAACCAGTCGGAAGTGATGAACATCATCGGCGACATCAAGGGCCGCGACTGCATCCTGTTCGACGACATCGTGGACACGGCGGGCACACTGTGCAACGCCGCCGCGGCATTGATGGATGCGGGCGCCAAGTCGGTCTCGGCCTACGTCACGCACGGCGTGCTTTCCGGCCCGGCGGTGGAGCGCATCGCGGGCTCGCGCCTTGCTGCCATGGTGGTGACCGATTCCATCGCCCAGCCCGACGCGGTGCAGGGCTGCGCCAAGATCCGCCTGTTGTCCATTGCGCCGCTGCTGGCCGAGGCCGTGCGCCGCATTGCGGATGAGAGCTCGGTGAGCAGCTTGTTTGATTGATTCGCCGCGCCAAATCCCGTATTCTTCACCTATGTCTAAAGCATTCTCACTGGTGGAATTATCCATTGTATTGGTCATTCTTGGGCTGCTGACCGGGGGTATCCTTGGTGGACAGGCGCTGATCCGCGCCGCCGAGATCCGCACCATCACCAATGAATATGGCCGCTACGTGGCGGCTGTCCAGACCTTCCGCGATAAATACCTCGCCGTTCCCGGTGACATGACCAATGCGACCCAGTTCTGGGGCGCGGCCGGTGTACCTGCTGACTGCCCGACCACGCTGGGCACCGGTACCCAGACCTGTAATGGCGATGGGGATGGCAGGGTCCAGCCGAACAACGAGATGTACCGTTTCTGGCAGCAACTGGCCAATGCCGGGCTGATCGAGGGTAGCTACACCGGCATTCAGGCGGTGGCGGGCCAGACCTATTCGCTGGTGGCGGGCAGCAACGTGCCCATGTCGCGCATGGCCACGGGGGCATGGGCAACACGTTCTTCAAGTACCGTTCCGGAAGATACCCAGATGTTCACGATCGATTACATCGGCAACAGCCTGAATATCGGCACACCAAGCGCTGTTGTGAATAACAGCTGGGTGCGTGAAGCGTTGCTGAAGCCGGAAGAAGCGTGGGGCGTGGATAAAAAGATCGATGACGCCAAGCCCGGCCGCGGCTCGGTGGTGATACGCGGCCGTGCTGGCTGGAACAATGCCGGTGGCACGCTGCCACGCTGCACGCTGGCCCAGAGCACCAACGATATTGATGCCGATTACATGCTCAGCGAATCCGGCAAGCAATGCGCGCTCATTTTCATGAATGCCTTCTAAGTCATTCAATTAGCCCCTTAATATCGTTCATGGTCGCGGATTCCCTTGGCGCGTGCCTGCCCAGCCGTTGACAAGCCTGCGCTGCGCGCTTATACAGCCCACCTCTCGCGGGTGGCAGGTGCCGCCGCGTGACTTGTAAACCAGCAGGGTGGGCAGGGTGTCCATCGGGCCAATAAAGGAGTCGATTATGGCGATCAAAGCAGCCGTAGAATTTAAAGCAGAAGCACGCGAGCGCGTGGGTACCGGTTCGGCACGCGAAGCGCGCCGCCAGGGCCAGACCCCGGTGAACGTGTACGCCGCCGGTGAGAAGAACCAGGCGCTGACCGTGGAAACCCGCCTCATCAGCAACGAATATTTCCGTGGCGGCTTCATGAACAAAGTGGTGGCCCTGCAAGTGGCCGGCAAGAACGTGTTCGCGATCGCACGCGACATCCAGCTGAACCCCGTTTCCGACAAGATCGAACATGCCGATTTCATCGCCGTGAACGAGAAGTCGGTGGTGAAAGTGAAAGTGCCCGTGCACTTCCAGAACACCGAGAAAGCCGTGGGCATCAAGCGCGGTGGCGTGCTGAACATCGTGCGCCACGAGATCGACCTGCTCGCGCCGGTCACCTCGATCCCCAAGGCGATCGACATCGACATCCTCGAGCTGAACATCGGTGATTCGATCCATATCGACAACGTGAAGCTGCCCGAAGGCGTGAAGCCCGGCGTGAAAGGCCGCAACTACACCATCGCATCCATCGCGGGCCGTAGCAAAGACGACGACGACGCAGCAACCGGCGCACCGGCTGCAGGCGCCGTGCCTGCTTCCACCGCCAAGGCCCCGGCCGACGCGAAGAAGTAAGCGTTCGCTTCAACAACGAACAAGCGCCTCGTGGAAGTTCTTTCCCGGGGCGCTTTTTCTTTCTAGACTGGCGCGATGGCAAACACGAATAACATGCTGCTGGTGGTGGGGCTGGGCAATCCGGGTGCGGAATATGCGAAGCACCGCCACAATGTGGGGTTCATGGCGGTGGATGCGCTGGCAGAGCACACACGCGCCGGTGCATGGGGCAAAAAATTTCATGGCGAGCTTGCCGAGGCATCGCTTGCCGGGCGCAAGCTGCTGCTGCTGAAGCCGCAAACCTACATGAACAACTCGGGTCGCGCGGTGAAGGCGGCGGCCGCGTTCTATAAAATTCCGCCGCAGCAGATCCTCGTGCTGCACGACGAGCTGGATTTGCCGGTGGGCAAAATGCGCATCAAAAAAGGCGGCGGCGCGAATGGGCAGAACGGTATTCGCGATATTGATGCCTGCCTCGGGCCGGATTACTGGCGTTGCCGCATCGGCATCGGCCACCCCGGCGACAAAGCGCGCGTGCATGGCCATGTGCTGGGCAATTTCAGCAAGGACGAAGTGCCCGAGATCGAGAAATTGCTGCAGGCGATTGCCACGCATTTCGCGCTGTTCATGGAACATTCGCCCGAAGCGCTGATGAGCAAAGTGACCGAAGCGCTGATGAGCAAAGTGACCGAAGCGCTGAGCCCGCCGCGCCCCGCCAAGCCGAAGCCGGTAGACAAAGCGGCCGGCAGCGCGTAGAAGCTCGGCCAATTCATTCAACCGCGCGAAGCCAGCAGGCGCGCGCAGGGAACAAAGGATAAACAATCATGGGTTTTAATTGCGGTATCGTGGGCCTGCCCAACGTGGGTAAATCCACCCTGTTCAACGCGCTGCTGAACCAGCAGGCGGCGGAAGCCGCGAACTACCCGTTCTGCACCATCGAGCCGAACGTGGGCCGCATCGCCGTGCCGGATGCGCGGCTGAACACGCTGGCGGGCATTGCCGGCTCGGCGACCATCATTCCCACCCAGCTGGAATTCGTGGACATTGCAGGCCTCGTGCGTGGCGCCAGCAAGGGCGAAGGGCTGGGCAACCAGTTCCTTGCCAACATCCGCGAAACCGACGCGATCATCTACGTGCTGCGCTGCTTCGAAGACGGCGACATCGTGCATGTGGAAGGCAGCGTTGACCCCGAGCGCGATGCCGAGATCATTGAGCTGGAGCTTATTCTGGCCGATATGGAAAACCTCGAGAAGCGGCTCGATAACCTGAACAAGAAGGCCAAATCCGGCGACAAGGAAACGCTGGCGACGATCGAGCTGATCAAGCCGATCCTTGAGCTGACGCGCGAGGGCAAGCCAGCGCGCCTGTACCAAGCGAAGGACCGCGACGAGGCCAAGCGCATCAAGCAGCTGCAACTGCTGACCAGCAAACCCGCCATGTACGTGCTGAACGTGGAAGAGGGCTCGGCCGCCACGGGCAACGCTATCTCGGCCAAGGCCGCTGCTATGGCGGCGGCGAAGGGTGCCAGCGCGGTGGTCATCTCTGCGAAGATCGAAGCGGAAATGGCGGGCCTCTCCGACGAGGAGAAGCAGGAATTCCTCGCCGATCTTGGCCTGAAGGAAACCGGGCTGAACGCCATCGTACGCGCGGGGTTCAAGCTGCTCGATATTCTTACCTTCTTCACCGTGGGGCCGAAAGAAGCCCGCGCATGGACCGTGCGCCGCGGTGCCACCGCGCCGGAAGCGGCGGGCGTGATCCACACGGATTTCGAGAAAGGCTTCATTCGTGCCGAGACCATCGCTTGCGACGATTACATCGCGCTCAAGGGTGAGCAGGGCGCCAAAGAAGCGGGCAAACTGCGCCTTGAGGGCAAGGAATACCTCGTGGCTGATGGGGACGTGTTCCATTTCCGCTTCAACGTGTAAACCATTTGCGGTAGCATTGGGCCACTTGCCATAAGGGGCCGCCGCATGATGAAAACCTTTCCACGCTGGGTGACGCTGCTGTTCGTCGCGTTCATGGGCTTCATGCTCTATCAGGGCACGCGCCCCGCGCCGGTGGAGGCACCTGCCACCTCGGCCATTACCCCGGCGATCACCGAGAAGACCTACCCGACCCTTCGCGCACTGACGGATGGCAACCGCTGGGCCAAGGCCATCAACCCCGATTACAAAAACCCCGACGATGCATGCAACCCTCCAGCATCCGATGAGCGCATGCTGGGTAATTACGCCATTATTGAGAAAGCCGGAACGGACCATGCAAGCCGTTGTGGTGAGCGTGCGGATCTGAGGGTCACGTTGTTCGATGCGAGGGGCAACCCGCTGCCGGAGCAGGAGCTTTATGTAACGTTGGGTGAACAGCCTGCGTTCGATGCGCTGGTCGTTGGCATGCAAGTGGGTGAAGTGCGGCTTTTGATGCTGCGCTTGCCCGCAAAGGTGAAGACCTTACCGATGATTGCGGCGGGCAAAACCCAGCTGATACGTGTTTATTCTAATGGCATTGTGCTCGACTAGAAATTCGCCTCGGCGATCTTCTGCGTCAGGAAATTGCGGAACACCGCGATGCGTTTGCTGTTCTTCAGCTCCACGGGGTAGATGTAATACGCATCCGTCACCGGGCCGGAAAGCTCGGGCAGCACGCGGCTGATATGGCGCGAGCGGTGGATGAGGTATTCCGGCAGCGCGGCAATGCCCATGCCCTGCTTCACGGCGGTGCGCATGGCCAGCAGCGAGTTCGCTTTGAAATAGGGCACCAGCTCTTTCGCGCCGGGCTGCTCGAACAACCAGTTCACCTGCGGAAAGGGTGCGCCGCCCGTGGTGGCGTCGAACGCCAGCAGGCGGTGGTGCTTCAGGTCGGCGAAGCTTTTGGGAATGCCGTGTTGGCGCAGGTAATCGTTATGCGCGTAGAGGCCGTTGCGCAGGCTCATGATGGGGATCTGTACCAGATCCGGGTGGCGTGCGGGGGCGAAGCGCAGCGCCGCATCGGCCTGCCGCAGGGTCAGGTCCAGCTCGCGGTCCTCGCAAATGAGCGTTACCTGAATTTCGGGGTAAAGGTCGGTGTATTCCTTCATCTGGCTGGCGAGCCACATGGCGCCGAACGTGGATGGCACCGTGACCTTGAACGGGCCTTTGGGCCGCGCACTGGATTCGGCCAGCGAAATTTCAGTGGCCTGCAGCTTGGTCACCATTTCCGACACGGTGCGGAACAGGATCTCGCCCTGCTCGGTGAGCATGAGGCCGCGCGCATGGCGGTGGAACAGGGCGATGCCCATTTTCTCCTCCAGCGCCGAGATCTGGCGGCTGACCGCCGATTGCGACAGGTTGAGGCTTTCACCCGCTTTGGTCAGGCTCTTGCTGAGGCTTACCGCGTGGAAAATGCGTAATTTGTCCCAGTCCATACTCAGCCATTCATGCGGGCAGCTTGCTTGTCGCGTTACGTCCTCAGTCGGTCATGTACCTGTCGTACACTCCCTCCTTGCGGGCGCACCCTCCGCACATCTGCCTCGCGATCATGGCTGATTGTCGCCCTAGCCATGCATTTAATGCAAGATGCAGGGAAAATGAAGCACTAAAATACGGCCAGATATGCGTTATGCTCAAGGCAAGGCCTGCGCCCGCTGCATGCGTCACTGCATGAAGATTCGATGAAATCTATGCCTGCCACGGCTCAAAACCGTCCATTCCATGGTACAATGGGCTGTTTTTAGTACCCCGTACTTCAAACCGCATCCAACACCATCAATCTCGATGGCTTGGTTTAGAGTGTGACCCACTCTGGAGACAGACGATGAAACTCTGGCAAAAATTGGTACTGCTGGTCATTGGGCTTGCAGGACTGGGAGCATACATCGCACAGGATAATTTCTTCCACCCACGGGAATCCCGTTCGTTCGATCATCGCATCGAAACGCCGGTCAACCCCACCACGGAAGAACTATCCTCGGCGATGAAGCAGGCAGAAGAATCCGGCAAGGACCTGGTGATTCATTTCGAACCCCCACCCTCACCGGAAGAAGTTGCTGCCCTGCAACCCTGCCGTGAGATGCTCGCTTCATTGACGGTCGGCCCCCCGATCAACGATGAGCGACGCTGCCGCATCAACGATCGTGAAGCAACCCTGCTCACGGTCGCGCTCGAGGACTCTGACGAATGGGAATTCGTGGGACCCGGCGAGCCGATGCGTAAGAAAGGAAATGCACCATGATGCTTTGGCTCAGGCGCATTGCCTATACCATCTGGGGATGCCTTGTGGCTGCGCTGGTCTTCGCGATCACGTACCGCATCGCTACCGTCGGGTGGGATGGATTCATTGCTCCGGCACTCAAAATGTCGCAGCAGGAATCTGCCACGAACCGCCATTAACGGTTCGTGCATCCTTGAAAAAGCTTCCTCCTTCGGGGGGAAGCTTTTTTGTTAGTATGCTGCGGGTGCGGCGGCGTCCTTGGGCAGATGCTCGAGGAATTTCTGCGCTTCCAGGGCCGCCATGCAGCCCGTGCCCGCAGCGGTGATGGCCTGGCGGAAAATTTTGTCCTGCACGTCGCCTGCGGCGTAAACGCCTTCGATGTTGGTCTTCGTGCTGTCGGGCTTGGTGATGAGGTACTTGTCCTCGTCCATCTCCAGCGCACCGGCGAACAGTTTGGTGTTCGGATCATGGCCGATGGCCACGAACGCGCCATCCACCTTCAGCTCGCTGGTTTCATTGGTCTTGATGTTCTTCAGTTTCAGCCCGGTGAGCGAGGGCGGGTTGTCGGTGCCGAGGAATTCCTCGACCACGCTATCCCAGATGACGCGCACGTTCTCGGTGGCGAACAGGCGCTCCTGCCCGATCTTCTCGGCGCGCAAGCTGTCGCGGCGGTGGATGAGCGTGACCGATTTGCAGATCTTGGAAAGGTACAGCGCTTCTTCCACGGCGCTGTTGCCGCCGCCGATGACGGCCACGTCGCGGTTCTTGAAGAAGAACCCGTCGCAGGTGGCGCAGGCGGAAACGCCGAAATTCTGGAATTTCTTCTCGCTCTCCAGCCCAAGCCAGCGCGCGCTGGCGCCGGTAGCGATGATGAGCGTATCGCCGGTATACGTATCGCCCGAGTCGCCTTTGGCCACGAACGGGCGTTTGCTTAGGTCCACGCTGGTGATGTAGTCGTGGATGATCTGCGTGCCCACGTGGGCGGCCTGCGCTTCCATTTGCTGCATCAGCCACGGGCCCTGCACGGCCTCGGCGAAGCCGGGGTAGTTCTCGACCTCGGTGGTGATGGTCAGCTGCCCGCCCGGCTGCATGCCATGCACCATGATGGGCTTCAGGCCGGCGCGCGCCGCGTAGATGGCGGCGGAGCAGCCGGCAGCGCCGGAGCCGATGATGAGAACGTGGGTGCGGTGGTCGGTCATGGGGATTCCTTAGGCAGAAAAATGCCGACGAGAGATATTCCCGCCGGCATCGGTTTCAAGGGGTCGGCTTAGAGGCAGCGCTTCAGTTCCTGCTGCAGCACCAGCCCTTCGGAGGTGCTTTTGCCGGGAAGCGTCAGCGTGTCGCCATCCAGCGCGTCTTTCAGGGAAAGCGTGTTGTGGTAGGTGCCCACCTGAACGTTCACGGGCGTGGCTTCGTTCTTCTCGGCCAGTGCTTCCAGCTTGTCTTCACCGTCGCCGGTGAGGACCGCTTCGGCATGCATGCCTTTCACCACGGAGGTGCTTTCCACATCACCCTGCTCGAGCTTCACGTCGCCAATGGTGACGTTGCAGGCAAGGGCAAGACCCGGCAGCATGGCGGCAAGAATGGTCGGAATCATCAGGGTACGCATAGGCAGGATCTCCGTCGTGAAGTGAATGAAACGAAACTAGATGGCTTTGGCGTGCTTGCTGAGGTAGCTGGCCACGCCTTCGGCGGTGGGTTTCATGGCATCGTCGCCACGCTTCCAGTTGGCGGGGCAGACTTCGCCGTGCTCTTCCACGAAGTTCAGCGCGTCCAGCATGCGGATGGCCTCATCCACGTTGCGGCCCAGCGGCAGGTCGTTCACCACCTGGTGGCGCACCACGCCGTTCTTGTCGATCATGAAGCTGCCACGGAAGGCCACTTCGTCGTTCAGCAGCACGTCGTACGCGCGGGCGATGGATTTGGTCAGGTCGGCCACCATCGGGAACTGCACGTTGCCAATGCCGCCTTTGTCCACGGGGGTGTTCTTCCAGGCGAGGTGGGTGAAGTGCGAATCCACCGAAATGCCGATCACTTCGGCGCCGCGCGATTTGAATTCGTTCACGCGGTTATCGAAGGCGATGATCTCGCTGGGGCACACGAAGGTGAAATCGAGCGGCCAGAAGAACAGCACGCCCACTTTGCCCTTCAGGTATTCCTTCAGGTTGAATTTGTCGTTGATGCTGTTGTCCGGCATCACGGCTTTGGCGGTGAAATCGGGGGCGGCTTTGCCGACGAGTACGCTCATGGTCTTCTCCTTTAATAAGCGGGTGTTGCGGCGACTATAAGCAGAAAATGCCGCAGCGCAACCTGCATCGGCACACCATCCCCCGGAGTTTACAGGCGCCCGGTCGCCTGCGCAAGCCCAAGCACCGCCGCGCCCGACAGCAGCAGGATGGCAAGGCGCAGCCATTCGTTCAGCATGGCGAAGCGGTCATCCAGCGCGCGGCTGTAGAAATGGTACAGCTGCTCCATGGCGTGCTCGAACTGGCCGCTTTGTTCGCTGGCGCGCAGGGCATTCAGCATTTCCGCCGGGAAATCGCCGGTCTGCCGCGCGGCCTGCGACAGGCTGCTTCCACGCTGCACGTAGTCGGCCATCTGCAGCAGGGCGCGGCGCAGCGCCCGGTTGCCCACCACCATGGCGCTCAGCGGCAGGCCTTCGGCCACGGGCAGGCCCGCCATGCAGGCCAGCCGGAAAGCGGGGGTGAACTGCATCATCTCGTAGGCATAGAAGAGCGGGCCGACCACCGGCACGCGCAGCAGCGCGGCATCCACCTGTTCGGCGAACGCGTCCGAGCGCCGGTAAAGCAGCACGGGCACCACCAGCAGGCCTAATACCAAGAGCTTACCCAGGATCGACGGCATGAAAATAGCGAGCGCGAGGGTGGTGAGCAGCAGCGTGCTGATGGGGCTGCGCAATTTCTGGCGCATCTCGGTGCGGATGGTCTGCATCTGCCGCAAATGCTGGGCGGCGTGCTCCATCAACCCGGCGAGCGTGCCGCTTTGCTCGCCCACGCGGATCAGGCTCACCAGAAAGCGGCCGATCACCGCTTCTTCGGTGGCGACCGCGTCGCCCAGTGTGGCACCATGCAGGGCATGGCTGCGCACGCGGGCCAGCGCCTCGCGCAATGCGGGTGAATCGGCCACGGACCCGATCGCGTCCAGCAGTTCGGGCACGGGCATGCCCATGCGGAAATAGAGCTGCAATTGCGTGGCCAGCGTCAGCCGGTCCTTCAGCGACAGGCGCTTGCCGCGCAGGCGCTGCCGCAGGCTGGGCGGCTGCATGTCGGGGCTGGTGGCTTCCAGAAGGGTCAGGCCCATGCGGGCCAGTTCGTGGGAGAGTTCGGCATGGTCGGCGGCTTCACGCTCGCCGCGGATGATATGGCCACGCTCGTTGCGCGCCGTGAAGCGGAAACTGATCACGACACCGCGCCGGGGAAGCGCGCGCGGATCTCACGCGCGACCATGGCCGCTTCATCCAGCCCACTGGTCGGCTCAAAATCGTCAACCGTGCCTGCATTCAATGGCTTAGCCATGCCGCGTTCGTACAAGGTGGCATGCAGCGCTTGGTGCTTGGCGGGAATGATCTTCTCCGGTGCGTAGATGTAAACCGGCTTGCCGGTGACGCAGGCCTCGGCGCACATGGACAGCGAATCGCCGGTGACGATGATGCGCTCGGCCGCGCCCAGCATGCCCAGATAGGGATTGTCCTTGCCCACGTCCCAGCGATGCAGCAAATGCGGCCCGTGCAGTGCCCCCTCGATAAGGGCGATGGCTTCCGGCGGCGTGCGGCGGCTGGTGGTGACCAGCAGCGAGCCCGTGCCCGCCATGGTTTGCGCCGTGGAAATGACCGTGCGCCAGTCGGCTGGGCTGTATTGGCCGTGTTTGGTGTCGCCGCCAAGGCAGACCGCCACCCATGGGCGCGGCAAATGGGCGAATTGCGGCATCCACGCGTCGCGGGCGCTGGCCAGCGTTTCGGTGGTGACCGCATGCAGCGGCGCAAGCGTGGAGATGACATGCGGCAGCGCCGGCGGGTGGTCGTGTGCGGGGGCGGCGATCAGGTCGATCTTGTCCAGCGCGCCCGGCCACATCAGGTACACCGTCACCGTACTGGGTGAGGCTTTCTTGATGGCGCGCAGCACCGGCACCGTGCGGCGGCCCGAAGCGATGACCAGTTTGGGGTAGGGCGGGGCCAGCGGCGCGCTGCGCGCCCGGTCCAATCCGGCCATGCTGGCGCCCATCAGGCGCGGCGGCAAGAGCCGACCCAAAGCGTTATACTCAAGGCGTTTCAATTGGTAAGGCAGGCCAAGCTTGGCAATGACGCCCAGCACCTGGCCGGTGTGGCCGGTGCGATCATCCACCAGGCCCCAGACCGAACTCATTACTTATACTCGACGGTCAGCACTTCATAGAAGCGCACGCCTTTGGGGGTGTGCACTTCCACGCTGGTGCCCTGTTTCTTGCCGATCAGCGCGCGGCCAATGGGCGCGGTCAGCGAGATCAGGCGACGGTTGATGTCGGCTTCGTATTCCGACACGATCTGGTAGGTCAGCTCTTCTTCCGAATCCTCGTCCACCACGGTCACGGTCGCGCCGAACTTCACGGTGTCGCCCTGCAGGCTACGCACGTCGATCACGTCGGCGCGGCTGGTGATGGCCTCCAGCTCCTTGATGCGGCCCTCGATGAAGCTCTGCTTTTCCTTGGCGGCGTGGTATTCGGCGTTCTCTTTCAGGTCGCCATGCGCGCGCGCTTCCGAGATCGCCTCGATCACCGCGGGGCGGTCCACGGTCTTCAATTGTTTCAATTCTTTCTCGAGGCGCTCGAAGCCGACCGCCGTCATAGGGATCTTTTCCATGGAAGTTCCGTCACTTATCGCAGGTGAGGTGAATAACAGACCCCAAGCTATAGCGGCTGGCGGTGCCTATCGCAAGGGGGGTGATTTCATTCAACTGTCACACAGGGCATGCAATCGCCACGTATAATGCAGCCTTAATGTGGGAGCATGTATGACGATGCGCAGCGATTTGCCGAAAGTGAAGCCTGAGGAAAACCCCAGCATCATCAACCATAATGCGGGCAAGGGCGCGTTTCTGGGCGCGTTTGCGGGCAATGTTGCAGGCACAGTCGCTGTCCTGACTGGTCGGTCGCAAAATGTTCTCCATGCGCTCACGTATGGCGGCTTAGCCGTCGGAGGAATACTGGGTGGGCTTTCTGGAAAAAAAACCAGCGAGAAAGAGTTGGATACGGGACGTACAGTTAAAAATCCCGGCTACTTCAACAAAGGCATTCTGTCTGGCATGGTGGCAAGCAGCGTCTTGCATTCACCGTATGTCTTGCTGAAAAAAACACCCAATACTCTTTTATCTTTAGCGATTGGAATCGGTGCGATCTGCTGGGGCAGCATTTCGCGCAAAAATGAATTGCAGCGCGACTTTGACCGTGCCGTTGGCATGCGCGATGCCGAGATCAACACCCTCAAGGCCAGTGTGGCGGCGCCACAACCTGCGCCTGCCCCGAGCTACAAAGACAGCGTGACGGCAGAAGAATCCGCCCAGCTTGCCGCGAAACAAGAACGCCAGCATCGCATGACGGATGCCGTGGCCGCACAGCCCGCGCCGGAGGCTACCTACCAACGCGCATAGTTACGCCGCGTTGCGCTTCGCATTGGTTTTCGCCACGTAATCCTGCAACGGCACCACGGGTAGGCCCTCGCTGGTCTTGTACAGCGCGGCGATGGCCTGCACCATGGCGCGGCTACCCGCGATGGTGGTGGAATACGGGATCTTGCCCAGCAGCGCGGTGCGGCGGATCTCGGCGGAATCGGCAATGGCCTGCGCACCTTCGGTGGTGTTGAACACCATCTGGATGCCGCCATCTTTCATGATGTCGACGATATGCGGGCGGCCTTCGCGCACCTTGTTGACGATCTCGACCGGTAGTTTCTGCTGCTGCAAATATTCGCCGGTGCCGCGCGTGCACACCACCTTGAAGCCCAGCGCCAGCAGGTCCTGCGCGATGGAGGCGGCCATGGGTTTGTCGCGGTCCTTCACGGACAGGAACACGGTGCCGCTTTTGGGCAGGCTGGAGCCCGAGCCGATGAAGCCCTTGGCGAACGCACTGGCGAAATCGCGGTGGATGCCCATGGTCTCGCCGGTGGATTTCATCTCGGGCCCAAGAAGCGTATCTACGCCGGGGAAGCGCGCGAACGGGAACACCGCTTCTTTCACGGCTACGTGATCGAGCGCGTTCAGGTGGGTGCGGTCATCCGGCAGGTTGAAGCTGGCAAGCGATTCGCCCGCCATCAGCCGCGCGGCGATCTTGGCGATGGGAATGCCCGTCGCCTTCGCCACGAACGGCACCGTGCGCGAGGCGCGCGGGTTCACTTCGATGATGTAGATGGTGCCGTTCTGCACCGCGAACTGCACGTTCATGAGGCCGCGCACGTTGAGCGCCGCGGAGAGCGCCACGGTCTGTTTGCGCACCTCTTCCACGATATCGGCGGGCAGCGAATAGGGCGGCAGCGAGCAGGCCGAATCGCCGGAATGGATGCCCGCTTCTTCGATATGCTCCATGATGCCGGCCACGAAATGCTGCGACCCGTCGCTCAGGCAGTCCACGTCCAGTTCGATCGCGTCCTGCAGGTAGGAATCCAGCAGCACCGGCCCGTCGCCGAACAGCACGAGCAGTTCCTTCACGTAGGCTTTCAGCGCCTCCGGCGTGTGGATGATCTGCATGGCGCGGCCACCGAGCACGTAGCTCGGCCGCACCACGATGGGGTAGCCGATCTTCTCGGCGCGCTCGATCACATCATCTGCATGGGTGCAGATGGCGTTCTTCGGTTGCTTCAGGTCCAGCTTGTGCAGCAGCTTCTGGAAACGCTCGCGATCCTCGGCGAGGTCGATGGAATCCACCGAGGTGCCGATGATGGGAATGCCTGCCTGCTCCAGCGCGTGCGCAAGCTTCAGCGGCGTTTGCCCGCCGAACTGCACGATCACACCCTTGATGCTGCCGCGCTTGGCTTCGGCTTCGATGATCTCGATCACGTCCTCGGCGGTCAGCGGCTCGAAATAGAGCCGGTCCGACGTGTCGTAATCCGTGCTCACTGTTTCCGGGTTGCAGTTGACCATGATGGTCTCGTAGCCCGCGTCTTTCAGCGCGTAGGCCGCGTGCACGCAGCAATAATCGAACTCGATGCCCTGGCCGATGCGGTTGGGCCCGCCGCCGAGGATGAAGATCTTCTGCGCGTCGCTGGGGTCGGATTCGCACTCGGCGGGGCTTGCGCCGTTGCCTTCGTAGCAGCTGTACATATAGGGCGTCTGGCTGGCGAATTCGGCGGCGCAGGTATCCACCCGTTTGAACACGGGGCGGATGTTCAGCTTGTGCCGTGCGCGGCGCACGTCCAGCTCGCTGGTGCCGGTGAGTTTCGCCAGTTGCTTGTCGGAGAAGCCAAGCGCTTTCAGCTCATGGAAGCTGGCCGCTTCTTTCGGCAGGCCGTGATGGGTAACCCACAATTCCGCATCCACGATGCGCTGCAGCTGGGCGATGAACCACGGATCGAATTTGGTGATGCGGCAGATCTCTTCCGCGCTCATGCCATAGCGCAGGGCCTGCGCAGCTTTCAGGAAGCGATCCGGCGAGGGGATGGTGAGCGCCGAGCGCACGGGCTCGAGGTTGTCGCGGCTGGCACCGTCGATCGCGACGGCGTCAAGCCCGGCAAGGCCGGTCTCCAGCGAGCGCAGGGCCTTCTGCAGCGATTCGGGGAAGGAGCGGCCCATGGCCATGCTCTCGCCCACCGATTTCATGGCGGTGGTGAGCGTTTGCGGCGTGCCGGCAAATTTCTCGAACGCGAAGCGCGGAATTTTGGTGACGATGTAATCGATGCTGGGCTCGAACGAGGCGGGCGTGGCGTTCGTCACGTCGTTCATGATCTCATCCAGCGTGTAGCCAACGGCGAGTTTGGCCGCGACCTTCGCGATGGGGAAGCCGGTGGCTTTCGAGGCCAGCGCCGAGCTGCGCGACACGCGCGGGTTCATCTCGATCACCACCATGCGGCCATTCTCGGGGTTCACCGCGAACTGCACGTTGGAGCCGCCGGTATCCACGCCGATCTCGCGCAGCACGGCGATGCTGGCGTTGCGCATGCGCTGGTATTCCTTGTCGGTCAGCGTCAGCGCCGGGGCGACGGTGATCGAGTCGCCGGTGTGGATGCCCATGGGGTCGATGTTCTCGATGGAGCAGACGATGATGCAGTTATCGTTGCGGTCGCGCACAACCTCCATCTCGTATTCTTTCCAGCCGAGCACGCTCTCGTCGATCATCACTTCACCCACGGGCGAGGCATCCAGCCCGCTGGCGATGATCTGCTCGAACTCTTCCTTGTTGTAGGCGATGCCGCCGCCCGAGCCGCCCATGGTGAAGCTGGGGCGGATGATGGCGGGAAGCCCGGTATCCTCAAGCGCTTTGCGCGCCTCGTCCATGGATTTGACCACGTGGTTGCGCGGCACTTCCAGGCCAATTTTCGCCATGGCTTGGCCAAATAACAGTCGGTCCTCGGCTTTGTTGATGGCGTTGAGGTCGGCACCGATCATCTCGACATTGTATTTCTTCAGCACGCCGGATTCGGCGAGGGCCTTCGCGCAGTTCAGCGCGGTCTGGCCGCCCATGGTGGGCAGCAGCGCATCGGGCCGCTCTTTGGCGATAATTTTTTCTACGAAATGCGGCGTGATGGGCTCGATGTAGGTCGCATCCGCCAGCTCGGGATCGGTCATGATGGTGGCGGGGTTGCTGTTCACCAGAATGACGCGGTAGCCCTCGCTTTTAAGGGTTTTGACCGCCTGTGTGCCGGAGTAATCGAACTCGCAGGCCTGCCCGATGACGATGGGCCCCGCGCCAATGATGAGGATGGATTTGATGTCAGTACGTTTCGGCATTAGCGTGTCTTTTCTTTAGGGTACAAAACAGTTTCTTTGGATGCGATCGCATCGCCTTCCGATTCAAGCGCCACCAGCTTTTGCAGGCGGAATAGGTTGCCTTCGAGCAGGTAGTCCGATTCGTACCACGTCCAGCCGCTGCGCGAGCTATCGCTGGCACGGCCCGTCTTCGGATCGAACTCAACATTATTAAAGTAGGCGGGTTGCGTGGTCAGCTTCCCATCCTCGAAGGACTCGACCTGCATCGGGGAAATGCTGCCGTCTGCGTGCCATATCGCCGCCTGATACGCGGATTGGTAGGCCGCGTTGTAGAGCCAGTAGACTATCATCATGTCACCATCGCGCAGCGGGTAATAGGCGAACTCCGTCATGCTGAGGGGCGAAACGCGTTGGTAGGAGGTGGGTGGGGATTCGCTCTCGGCTGCCCATTCGGGAGTCGAGAAATACAGCCATTCGCCGATGCGCCCGCGCAGGTCATACTGCGCGGATGTTTCCTTCTCTGCCGCGCCCGCGGGCAATGCACTCAGGCGGTCATAGAAATATTTTCCGGCCGCCGCATCGTAGCGTGCAGGAGAAGCATGCGTTTCATTCAGCACCTGCACGCGGGCATCGAGGCAATCGGTGTACTCTTCCCAGACCGCCTGATCGCCGCAGCGGAACAGGGGGCTTTCGGGGGGCAATGGTGCGGCGAGTGCCGGCAAGGCGATCAGCAAGCCAAGCATGATGGCACCATACGTCATGCCGCTTGGCCTTTCTGTTTGCCCATGCTCGCGACGAAGCGCTCGAACAGGTAGTAAGAATCATGCGGGCCGGGGCTTGCTTCGGGGTGGCCCTGCACCGAGAAGATCGGCAGCTCGCGGTGGGCAATGCCCTGAATGGTGCCGTCGAACAGCGAACGGTGGGTGACTTCCACATGCGCGGGCAGGCCCTGGTCGCTGATGGCGAAGCCATGGTTCTGCGAGGTGATCTCGACCTTGCCGGTCGCCAGGTCTTTCACCGGGTGGTTCGCACCGCGGTGGCCCTGTTTCATTTTCTCGGTCTTGGCACCGAGCGCGATGCCAAGCATCTGGTGGCCAAGGCAAATGCCCAGCATGGGCAATTTGGCGTCCACCAGCTGGCGGATGACCGGCACCGCGTATTGCCCGGTGGCGGCCGGGTCGCCGGGGCCGTTGCTCAGGAATACGCCGTCGGGCTGCAGTGCCAGCACTTCCTCGGCGGTGGCGGTGGCGGGCACGATGGTAACGCGGCAACCGGCCGAGGCAAGGCTGCGCAGGATGTTCAGCTTCACGCCGTAATCGATCGCCACCACGTGCGGCAGGTCGCGCTCGTTGCCGCGTAGTTCGGCATGGCCGCGGCCCAGCGCCCAGCGCTGCTGGTTCCACTGGCCATGGCTGGCGCGGGTCACGTGCGCGGCCAGCTCCAGCCCGTGCATGTCGGGCGCCTGCTCCAGCGCGGCTTTGGCGCGGGCCTGCAGTTTCTCTTTGCTTTCCGGCCCGAAGGCGATGCCGCAATTCTGCGCGCCGTGGGTGCGGATGTGGCGCGTGAGTGCGCGCGTATCGATGCCGCAAATGCCGGTGATGCCCTGCATCTGCAGCCAAATGTTGAAATGGTGCGTGGCGCGGAAGTTGCTGGGCGCTGTGATGTCCTCACGCAGGATGAGGCCCGCCACGGTCGGCTTTTCCGCCTCGATGTCTTCCATGTTGGTGCCCACATTGCCGATATGCGGGAAGGTGAAGGTAATGACCTGCCCAGTGTAGGACGGGTCGGTCAGGATCTCCTGATAGCCGGTCATGGCGGTGTTGAAGCAGACCTCGCCGGCGGTGGCACCCTGTGCGCCGATGCCGTAGCCGAAAAACACCGTCCCATCCGCCAGTACGAGTGCGGCATTGGGGGCGGGTTTCAGTAGCTCGACCATGGGCATTCCTTTTTTCGCGCCCGGCTCGGCCTGCTGCCTTCGCCATGGCGCGCAGCTTCGCTGGCGCATGGCTGGCTCGCGCTGCTGCGCTCGCATGGCCTTTCCGAGTTGGGGCTAAATTGCGGGACGTTTAAGGAATACACCCGGCCTAGTCAAGGGGCAATCACCGTGATGCGGGATTTCACAGGCCCCGGCGCGATGCGCCTAGTTGAAGGCCCGGAAATAGAGGGGGCATGCATTGGCGGTGCGCACGTTCAGGGCGTAGGTCGTGCTTAGATCCGTGCTGACCGTGCTGGTGGTGCAGCCCGCGTAATTGCGCGAAAACACGGAACCGCGCGCGGGCTGGCCGTCATCCATCTTGGTATCCACGTTCCATGCTTCCTCCGCGTTGAGGTAGCCATCGTCCAGGTACGAATCGTTATCGGTGCCGCTCAGGATCCAGTTGGTGTAATTATTCACGAACAGGTTGGTGAAAGTGTTCGCGCTGTTATCGACATAGCCCATCCACCAGCCGGCGGTGCCGATGCGCATGCGCGGCGTATTGGTGCCGATGATGGCATCGATCCCGGCGGCCGGTCCGGCATTGCCGGTGTAGCTGCCTTCGATGAGCCCGGCGAGGGCCAGCTGCTGCCAGAAGCGCAGCGATTCGGTGGGGCCGTTGGCCGCGCCCCCAACATCGACCACGCCATTGCCGTTGCCATTGCAGGTGCCCGGTGTGGCTGCGGTGCCGGTGTGGGCATTGCAGTCGGCGGCGCTTTTGCCCCAGAAACTGGTGGCGTTATTCATGTCGCCGGGCATGGCGAAATATTTATCGCGGAAGGTCTGCGCGGCCGTGATGATGCGGCTGGTATCGGTTGAAATACTGCGCAATTCCGCCGCGCGGATGAGGGATTGCCCGCCGAGGATACCCCCCGTGAGCAGGCCAAGGATGACCAGCACGATGCTTAACTCAACAAGGGAAAAGGCGTGACGCTGCATTGCAACATCTTACCGCATTGCAGCCCGCAAGTAAACGGCCATCCGGCCTAGAAGGCGTTGGTGAAGAACAGGTTGCAGCGAATGCTGCTGTCATTCAGCGCATAGCTGGCGGCGAGGTTGGTGTTCACCGTATTGCCGTCATCGGCCACGGCGCAGGTGCTGAAGAACTGGGCGATGACACGGCCGCGCGCGGGTTTGCCATCATCGAATTTCGTATCGAGGTTCCATGCCTCTTCCGGCTTGAGCAGGCGGGCATTGGGCCAGTTATCGCCGGTCGTGGCGCCAATGAACAGCGCCGTACCGTAATTGATACCCTGATAGGATTCGGCGCTGTTGGAACCCGTGGTGCCCCAATACCAGAGATACCATGCGCCATTACCGATGCGTGATTTGGGGTATTGTTCACCTGCGCGACCGGAGGCGCTGTTCAGCGCCCCGGTAATGCCGGTGTAGTTGCCTTCAATCAGCCCGGCGAGGGCCAGCTGCCGCCATGACTGGAATGTTTCCGACGGGGTGCTGGCCGCCGCATTGTTCAGGATGCCATCGCCATTGCCATCGCACACGCCGGGGGTGCTGGCGGTGGCGATGCCCGCGTTGCTCGCGCAGGTGCCATCGGCGATCTGCCGGCCCCAGAAGCGCGTGCCGTCGCGGAAATCACCGGGGTAGGCAAAATATTTGTCGCGGAACGTGTTGATCGCGGTGCTGTAGCGCGCATATTCGGTGTTCACTGCACGCAGTTCCGCTGCGCGGATGAGGCTCTGGCCACCAAGGATACCGCCCGTGAGCAGGCCAAGGATGACCAGCACGATGCTTAATTCAACGAGCGAAAAGGCTCGTTGAAGCTGGATCCCCGCCTTCGCGGGGACGCCGCTTCGCTTCGGCTCAACGAGGGAGAACGCGTTACGCTGCATTGCAACAGTATAATCTATGCGTGTTTCTTAATCCAGTTCGTAATCACCGGGCGGATCATTTCGCGGTATTTGCGGCCGTTGAAAATGCCGTAATGGCCAACGCCGGCCGCCATCATGTATTTCTTTTTGGATTCCGGCAGTTGCGGCGTGATCTCAAGCGCGGCACGGGTCTGGCCGAGGCCGGAAATATCGTCCAGCTCACCCTCGATGCAGAGGATCGCCGTCTGCGTGATCTTCTTCGGCTGCACGCGTTCGTCGTAATGGAACAGTTTCCCATCCGGCAGGGAGTGTTTATGGAACACTTCCTCGATCGTCTGCAGGTAGAATTCGGCGGTCAGGTCGGCCACCGAGAGGTATTCGTTGTAGAAGCTGCGATGCGCCGCGGCCGATTCACCGTCGCCCTGCGTGATGTGGCGGAACAGGTTGATATGCGCGTCGGCATGGCGTTCGAAATTCATGCTCATGAAGCCCGCCAGCTGCAGGAAGCCGGGATAGACGCGTCGCATGAAGCCGCCATAATTCATGGGCACGCGGGTGATGACGTTCTGCTCATACCATTCGATGCTGTGCTGCTTGGCGAATTCGTTCACCTTGGTGGGGGCTTTGCGCGTATCCACCGGGCCGCCCATCAGCGTCATGGTCTTGGGCGTGCAGGGGTCGTTCTGCTCGTTCATGATCGACACGGCCGCCAGCAGCGGCACCGAAGGCTGGCACACCGCCATGGTGTGGCAATCCGGGCCGATATGGCGAATGAATTCCAGCACGTAATCGATATAGCTGTTCAGATCGAACGTGCCTTTGTAAAGCGGCACGTCGCGCGCATCCAGCCAGTCGGTGATGTACACGTCGTGGTGGGGCAGCATGGCTTCCACCGTGCCGCGCAGCAGGGTGGCGTGGTGGCCCGACATGGGTGCGACGATGAGCAGTTTTTCCTGCGCATGCGTGCCACTGCGCACGAAACGGCGCAGGCGGCAGAAGGGCTTCTCGAGCACGACTTCGTCCCACACATCCACATGTTTCCCGTCGATAACGGTGTGGCGCAGGCCGAAATCCGGCTTGGGGTAGCTTTGCGTAATGCGCTCGACCAGTTCGCCTGCCGCGGCCATGGAGCGGCCCGCGGCGGTGTAGGAAAGCGGCGAGAGCGGGTGGCTGAACATGTTCTTGGTCATGTTGGCCATGATGCGCACGGGGGCGAGGCCAGCGCTGTGCATTTCTTTGAGCGAGTATAGCCCGGCATTTTCAAACAAGGGTGCCATAGGGTCCTTCAGTGGTTCGATCGTTTCTTGGCGGCCAGTGTGGCCGCATGGGCCTGACCTGAGATCAGGATAACAGGCAAGACTGAACAAAGGGTTAAGGCGATAACGCCAAGCATGGTGTTCATGGGCCAAGCCATACCACAACGGGTGGTTTGTGCATAGCAATAACGTGCCTTAGGCCGTTAAGGGACGCATATGGAATGCCGTGGTAAAAATCAGCAACAGGCAAAGCGGCGCGACCGGTAGAAATACGCCGTTAAGTGGCATCACCCACACCGGCAGCAGCAGGCCCGCGGCGAACAGCGCGATCTGCCCGCGCGGGGTGGCGGTGGTGCTGTGCGCGAACCATGCCAGCAGTGCGGCGGTGAGCACGCCCGCGTCGTAATTGAACGCATAGGGCGTGACCAGCAGGCTGGCGCTGCCCAGCAGCAGGGCGCGCGGCAGCAGCGCCGTGTGGCGGCGGAAGCCCCACGCGCAGGCAAGCATGACGAGCAGCGACAGCACAAGCTGCACGCCCATGGCCAGCGTGAAGGGCAGCTGCAGCAGCCGAAGCGACGTGAAGGGGCTCAGCATCATCAGCTGGAAATTGCGCAGCATGCCCTGCTCGGGCGTGGCGGCGGCAAAATGCATATGCACCGGGCCTGCATGCTGCAGGTAGAGCTGCCATGCCTCGACGCCATGCACCGCCAGCGACGCGCCCGCGCAAGCCAGCACCGTGACGGTGGCGGCGGCAAAACTGCGCCATGCGCCCAGCCCCAGCAGGATAGCGGGCCAGAGCAGCCCGAAATGCGGCTTGATGCAGAGCAGCCCAATGAGCACGCCCGCCAGCCATGGGCGGCGTGGCAAGGTCAGCAGCGCGCCCAGCGACAGCACGGCGGTGAGGAAGCCATTCTGCCCATAGGTGAGGTTGACCAGCACGAACGGGCTCGCGCCCAGGCAGAGGATGGGCAGCAGTGACTGTGTTCGCGGCATAAGCGGGCGCGAAACAAGCAGGTAGGCCGCAAGCCCGCCCACGCTCCACACCGCCAGCGCCAGCCCATAGGGCAACCACGCGAAGGGCGCATAGAAGAACAGGTCATATAGTGGGTATGACCAGTTGCGCGTGGCCAGCGGCGTGTCGAACCACGGGCGGATGGTGGCCATGTAGCGGCCAATATCGAACAATGCGGTGATGTCCTGCGCGGCGACGCGGGGCGCGGCCCACACGTTGAAGAAATCCGCGCCGATGGGCTTCAGGAATTCCTGAAGCGGGTTGCGCGCCAGCTGCCAGATGGCCAGCACGCTGAGCAGCAGCCCCGCATAGCTGATCCATGGCAGGCAGGCGCGCGGGTGCCAGCGCGTGGTGCTAGCCACGTTTTTCTTTGTCACGCAGTTTGCCCAGTTCTTCGCCCATGCGCTTCAGGCTGGGCGAGCAATCGTCGCGCGGGATGATGACCTCGATCAGCGTGAAGGCATCGCTATTGCGTGCCGCGCCGATGGCCTCTTCCAGCGCGCCGAGCGTTTCGACCTTGAAGGACTGGCCGCGGCCCAGCAGCTCCACCAGCTTGGTGTAGTTCCATTGCAGGATCTCGTTGAAGGGCCCATCAAGGATGTGGCGCTGCGTGCCGTAGCCGTCGTTGTTCAGCACGAACACGATGGGGTTCATGCCGAATTTCGCGGCGGTGGAAAGCTCGATGCCGGTCATCTGGAACGCGCCGTCGCCGACGATGGCGAACACGCGCTCGTTCTTCTGCGCGGCCATCACGCCAATGGCGGCGGGCACGGCGAAGCCCATGCTGAGGTAATAGGCGTCGGACAGGAAGTTCGAGGGCTTCTTGGTGCGCAGGCGCATGGCACCCAGCAGCGCGTCGCCGGTGTCGCACACGACCGTGTCGTTCGCGCCCACATGCAGGCCGATGACGCGGAAGAACTGCTCGATGCTGACCGGCTGGTGTTTCTCATCGGCGCTCAGCGGTTGCGGCTCCGGCGGCGGTGCGGGAATGGCCGGGGTGGCGCGCGCGGAGATGGGCGCGTGGTTCAGCTGCTCCAGCAGTTCCTTGAACAGCACGTTCTCGTAGGTGCGGTAGCCGATGCGGGTTTTCTCGGTGGTCGCCAGAATGGTGTTCTTGCGGTTGATCTTGGCGGTGTTCATGCCAAGGAACACGTCCGTAATGAAGGCGCCCAGCATGATCAGGCAGTCCGAGCTTTCCACGTAGCGCTGCACGTCCTTGTCGGAGAGCGAGCCGGAATAGACCCCGATGAAGAGCGGGTGCGTTTCCGCGATGATGGATTTCGACAGCAGCGTGGAGGCGACCGGAATGTTGAATTTGGAGGCCAGCGCGAGCGCAAGGTCGGTCAGCCCATGGCGGTGCAGTTCCACATCGGCGATGATGACGGGCTGCTTCGCCGCGTTGATCATGGCGACGGCGTCTTCCACCATGGCGGCGAGGTTCTCCGCGTCGCTGGTGGCCACGGGTTTGTTCGCCAGCACGGGCGGCTTGATGGGCATGTCCACCACGTCATACGGGATCTCGATATAGCCGGGGCGGCACTGCTCCAGCACGGCTTCCACCACGCGGATGATCTCGCTCGCGGCGATCTCCGGATCGGTGAGCACGGCGGTGGCGCAGGTGACTTCCTCGTAGATGCGGCGCTGCGTGTCGAAGGTGCGCACCTTGTGGTGCAGCAGGCCGTCGGCCTTGCGGTCCTCGGGCGAGGGGCCGCCGGAGATGACGAGCAGCGGCGATTTCTCGGCATAGGCGCAGGCCACCGAATTCAGCATGTTCAGCCCGCCCACGCAGTAGGTCACCATAGCCACGCCAAGGCCGTGCACGCGGGCATACCCATCGGCCGCAAAGCCCACGCTGGGCTCATGCGTCAGCGTGATGATGTCGAGCGAGGATTCCTGAAGTTTGCGGAAGCTGGGCAGCGCGAAATCGCCCGGCAGGCCGAACACGTGGGTCACGCCTTTGCTGGCGAGGTAATCGAACAGGAAGGAACCGACGGTAAGCTGGGTCATGGAGGCAAGCAAAAGAAAACCGTCGCTTAACAATCCTTTGCTAGTTTAGTGGGCAGAAGTGGTTTTTAATGTGCCCATGCATTCCGCCAACAGTTCAGGTACCGCATTCTCACTGGTGGAACTCTCCATCGTGCTGGTCATCCTCGGCCTGCTCACGGGCGGTATCCTTGGCGGGCAGTCGCTCATCCGCGCCGCGGAAATGCGTGGCCTGAGCACCGATTATCAAAAATACATGACGGCGATCTATTCCTTCCGCGATAAGTATTTTGCCCTGCCCGGCGACATGGCCATGGCCACGAAATTCTGGCCTGCCGCTGATGGGTCCACGGGGAGCACTGCTGGTTGCATGACCCAGACATCCACCAGTGCGACCTGTAACGGCAATGGTGATGGGCAGATCGCCACTTCTACGGCCAGCTACGAACCATGGCGCATTCCGCAGCATCTGGCGCTCTCCGGGCTCATCGAGGGGGCCTATCCGGGTTGGGCGACGACCCCCACACCGGGCGTTGTTGCCCCGCGCATGAAGGTCGACGCTACGGCGGTCGTGTTCGTTGAATATGGTGCAATAGCGGGCACGACCCAGTATTTCGCGATGCCTGCCGGACATAACGGTTCGATATTCACGCTAACGGCGCCCTATACCTTCCTTACGCCGCAGGAGGCATGGAACGTGGATACGAAAATGGATGATGGACGGCCAAGTCAAGGCAAGGTCTGGGGATACAAAGGCACAACCGCGCAGCCCTGCACCGACCGGGCGAATCAGGCTGCTGGCGCAGCAGATGCCGCGGCAGTGTATAATCTTTCGCATACGGGCAAAGCCTGCTATGTTGATTTCCCTAGCGCTTTCTAACCCCGGAACGATAGATGAACGCACACCATACCCGCCCTCTTGGTTTCTCACTGGTGGAGCTTTCCATCGTGCTGGTCATCCTCGGGCTGCTCACGGGTGGTATCCTTGGCGGGCAGGCGCTCATTCGTGCGGCGGAAATACGCAGCCTCACCAGTGATTTCAGCAAATACCAGGCCGTGGTGATGACCTTCCGCGACAAATATTTCGCGATCCCCGGCGATATGAGCAACGCGATCACGTTCTGGGGCAAGGCGGCGGGTAATGGCGTGAATGGCGCCTGTGCAGATTTTGTCAGCACCAGCCCCGCCACCTGTAACGGCAATGGCGATGGCCAGATCTTCAGCAATGGCACGGCGGGGAAGGTCATTTATGAAGAACTCCGCTTCTGGCAGCATCTGGCGAATGCCGGGCTGATCGAGGGCAGTTACACCGGCACCTACACCGCCACTTCCGGCGGGTATACGGCCGGGGTCAATGTGCCACCGACCAAAATGGACAAGATCAGCGTTTCCACCTGGTGGTATGGTGCCACCGCGGCGGATGCGACGAACTTTGCCTATCCGGGAGGAAACGCGTACGAACTCTACAGTGCCAGCGGCAATGTGTTCGATACGTTCCGCCCGGAAGAAGCATGGAACATCGATACCAAACTGGACGATGGCATGCCGGGAACGGGTAAGATCATTTCGAATAAGGGAAACACGACCTATCCCTGCACCGACAGGGCGAACGTGGTGGCCGATGCGGGCGCGGCCTATCGCCTTAGCAGTACCAGCAAGATCTGTACGCTCTCGATCGCCAACGCCTTCTAGCGCTTCGTGCAAACGGGGTTTTGCATTATGCGTTGAAAAGCCTTAGAATGCTGCAATGCGAGATGAACGACCGATTCCAGCACAGAGGGTGAGCATGCCACACAAAACGGCAGATGCTGGCGGATTCTCACTGGTGGAGCTTTCCATCGTGCTGGTCATCCTTGGGCTGCTCACGGGTGGTATCCTTGGCGGGCAGGCGCTCATCCGTGCGGCCGAGTTGCGCGCCGTGCCGACGGAATTATCGCGCTACCAGACGGCGTCGCAGACCTTCCGCGACAAATATTTTGCCATGCCCGGCGACATGGCCAATGCTACCAGCTTCTGGGGCAAGGATGCCGCGGCCTGCAACGGGCATACGGGTTCGGCAGGCACGCCGGGCACCTGCAATGGCGATGGCAATGGGCGTTTGAGTTATGCCGCGGGTGGCTCAGGCGCGACGGGGGAATATTATCAGTTCTGGAAGCAACTGGCGCTCGCCGGGTTGATCGAGGGAACGTACACGGGCATTGCCGGGCCCAATGGCGGCGGCACCGGTGGCATTGACCATGTGGTGGGCACGAATGCCCCGGCAAGCAAGCTGGCAACGGCGGGCTGGTCGGTGATCTACGACCCGACGGGCAGCAGTATGTATAACGGCACCATGTACCCGATGGATTATGGCAACGCATTCCAGATCGGCGCACAGGCGGCCACCACCTATCCGCACAACACCATTATCAAGCCGGAAGAGGCGTGGAACATTGACACGAAAATGGACGATGGCGTGCCGAACCAGGGCAAGGTGGTGGCATGGTACCATTCGGCCTATCCCTGCACCACGGCCACGGCACCCACCGATACGAACGTGAGCTACAACCTCAGCAACGGCACCAAGCAATGCTCGTTCCTGTTCCCGAAAGCGATTAGCGGTTAGCGCTTTTTCTTGCGCGGGTTGGCAACGTTCGGGCTTGGCTCGGCCACCGGGTGGCCGCCGGGTAATTCCATGAGCAGTTTCTCGGCCTTCTGGATGCGGTCGCGCAGGTTTGCCGCTTCCTCGAACTCCAGATCGGCCGCGGCTTTGAGCATCTGCTTCTTCATGGCTTCGATCTGCTTCTCGAGGCTGCCTTCCTTGAAGGTGCCGAAATCCTCCGCATCCTTGGCCAGCTCGGCGTCGCCCTCGATCTTGAGGTCGGAAAGCTTGGCCTTCACGCTTTGCGGGGTGATGCCGTGCTTTTCGTTATGTGCCAGCTGGATGGCACGGCGGCGCTCGGTCTCCTCGATGGCGCCCTTCAGCGAATCGGTCATGGTATCGGCGTAGAGCAGCACCTTGCTGTTCACGTTGCGTGCCGCGCGGCCAATGGTCTGGATCAGCGCGGTCTTGCTGCGCAGGAAGCCTTCCTTGTCGGCATCCAGAATGGCCATCAGGCCGCATTCGGGAATGTCGAGGCCTTCGCGCAGCAGGTTCACGCCGATCAGCACGTCGAACGTGCCGATGCGCAGGTCGCGGATGATCTGGATGCGCTCCAGCGTGTCCACGTCGGAGTGCAGGTAGCGCACCTTGATGCCCTGTTCGTCGAGGTATTCGGCCAGTTCCTCGGCCATTTTCTTGGTGAGGGTGGTCACCAGCGTGCGCTGGTCGGCCTTCACCTGTTCGCGGATCTCGCCCAGCAGGTCATCCACCTGCGTGGCGACGGGGCGGATGATGCAGACCGGATCGACCAGCCCGGTGGGGCGGATGATCTGCTCGGCATACACCCCGTCGGACCATTCCAGCTCCAGCGCCGCCGGGGTGGCGGAAACGCACACGGTCTGCGGGCGCAGCGCGTCCCATTCCTCGAATTTCAGGGGCCGGTTATCCATGCAGGCGGGCAGGCGGAAGCCATAATCCGCCAGCACGATCTTGCGCGCGCGGTCGCCGTTATACATGCCGCGCACCTGCGGCAGCATGACGTGGCTTTCATCGACGAACAGGATCGCATCGCGCGGGATGTACTGGAACAGGGTGGGCGGCGGCTCGCCGGGCGCGCTGCCGGAGAGGTAGCGCGAGTAATTCTCGATGCCGCGGCACATGCCGGTCTCGGTGAGCATTTCGATGTCGTATTGCGTGCGCTGGGCGAGGCGCTGCGCTTCCAGCAATTTGCCCTCGCGCTCGAACCATGCCACGCGCTCCACAAGGTCGGCCTTGATCTGCTTGATGGCCTGTTCCAGCGTGGGTTTGGGGGTCACGTAGTGGCTGTTGGCGAACACGGTGACCTGTTCGAAGCTGCGGCCCTTCTCGCCGGTCAGCGGGTCGAATTCGTAGATCTCCTCCAGCTCGTCGCCGAAGAAGCTCAGGCGCCATGCGGTGTCTTCCAGGTGGGCGGGGAACAGGTCCACGCTGTCGCCGCGCACGCGGAACGTGCCGCGGGTGAAGGCCATGTCGTTGCGCTTATAGAGCAGCTCGGTGAGCTGTTTCAGCAGGGCCTGCTGGTTGTAGCTTTCGCCCTTTTTCAGCGTGCGCGTCATCTTCGAGTAGGTCTCGACCGAGCCGATGCCGTAAATGCAGCTCACCGAGGCGACCACGATCACGTCGCGCCGCTCCAGCAGCGAGCGGGTGGCGCTGTGGCGCATGCGGTCGATCTGCTCGTTGATGGACGAGTCCTTCTCAATGAACGTATCGGTGCGCGGCACGTAGGCCTCGGGCTGGTAGTAATCGTAGTAGGAAACGAAATATTCGACCGCGTTGTGCGGAAAGAAATGCTTCATTTCGGAATAAAGCTGGGCGGCCAGCGTTTTGTTGTGCGCCAGCACAATGGCCGGGCGCTGCGTTTGCTGAATGATGTTGGCCATGGTGAAGGTCTTGCCCGAGCCGGTGACGCCCAGCAGCACCTGGTTGCGCGTGCGTGCCTGCAGGCCACTGACCAGCTGGGCAATGGCGGCAGGTTGGTCGCCCTGCGGCGCGTAATCGGCCACCAGCTGGAAGGGCGGGGAATCCGCGCGCTGGAACAGGGCAGGGTCGGCCTGCATCATCATGGGAAGGTCGGAGCTGGGCATGCGCTCAATATAGAGCAGAATTCCGGCAGCGCTAGGGGCAGGCCTAACCGCCGGTGACGGCGCCGCCACGGCGGGCGAAGCTGACGATCGCCGGCCCAAGCACGATGAGCATGAACGCGGGCATCAGCAGGAAGATCAGCGGCACGGTGAGCAGCACGGGCAGGCGCGCGGCCTTGCCTTCGGCGATGGACAGGCGCAGCAGGCGGAAATCCTCGGACAGTACACGCAGCGTGTCGGTCAGCGAGGTGCCGAACCGCTCGGACTGGATGAGGGCGGCCACCAGCGAGCGGAACGCCACCATGTCGGTGCGTTCGCCAAGGTTGAGCAGCGCGCGTACGCGGTCGTTGATGAGGGCCAGTTCAAGGCGGGTGCGGTTCAACTCGCCGGTCATTTCCGGGTAGGCGCGGCCAAGCTCGTTGCACACGCGGTTAAGCGCGGCGTCCAGCGCCAGGCCGGATTCCACGCAGATCAGCAGCAGGTCGAGCGTGTCCGGGAAGGCGCGCTCGAGCTTTTTCTTGCGATGGTCGATCTTGTTGCGCAGGTACACGCCGGGGCCAAAGAACGCCGCGAACAGCATGAAGCCGCCGACCGCGTAGCGCAGGATCTTCTGGGTGCCTTCGGCCTCACCGGTCATGTAGACAATGGCCAGCAGCACCAGGATGATGGACACCACGCGCTGGAAGAACAGGTAATAGATCGGTCCGTCGGCCGAGAGGATGCCGGCCTGCGCGAATTTGCGTTCCAGTTTGCGGGTCGCCTCGTCCACATTCACGCCCATGGCGCGCAGCAGGCCCTGCATGGATTTCGCGCGGGGGCTCAGCTCGCCATCCACGCTGTTGGTCAGGCTGTCATCGGCCATGTCCATGCTGCGCGAGGTACCATCCGGCGAAATGCGCGCGCGCAGCGATTCGCGGCGTTTCGTGTCGCGGCGCTTCTGGTCCACGAACATGTAGCCGCAGAAGACGATGATGGCGACGAGAATGGCGAGGGTGAATTGCATGCTAGATATCCACGTTGATCATTTGTTTGACCACGAAGATACAGATCACCAGCAGGGTGACCGAGGTGCCGAACAGCGTCATGCCCAGCGGGTCGGTCCAGAAGGCGGAAAGGTAATCCGGCTTCATCACGTAGAGCACGCAGAACACGAACACCGGCAGCGAGCCGAGGATCCATGCGGTGGCGCGGCCTTCCGAGGTCATGGCGCGGATCTTGTGGCGCAGCTGTTTGCGCTTACGGATGATGCTGGAGAGGTTACCAATGATCTCGGCGAGGTTGCCGCCGGTTTCCTGTTGCACGGAAAGCACCACCACGAAGAAGCGGATGTCCGGCTGGTTGATGCGCAGCGACAGGCGTTGCAGCGCGTCCTGCAGGCTGCGGCCAAGGGCCACATCGTCCACCACTTGGCGGAATTCTTCTTTCACCGGGCTCTCGGCATTCTCGGCAAGCATTTGCAATGCAACGGAAAGCGGGAAGCCCGAGCGCACCGAACGCACGATCATGTCGAGCGCATCGGGGAACTGGTCGATGAACTGGCGGTTGCGCTTGCGCACCTTTTTCATGCAATGGCGGTAGGGAATGTAATAGCCCAGAATGAGCGCCAGCAGCAGGCCGGCCGCACCCATGCCAATGGCGGTGAACAGGATGGCGCCCACCGTGAAGCCCATGACCATGAGGATGAGCAGCTGTTTCAGGTCGTTCTGGTAGCCCGCCTGCAGCCCGGCCTCGTAGATCGGGCGCATGATGGGCGAGCCGAAAATGGTGCGCACCAGCGGCGATTCCTCGCCCAGCTGCTCACGCAGGATGGATTGCTGGTCGTTGTCGGTGCTGCGTGTTTCCTCGTAAATGCGGTCCAGCGCCTGACGCACATGGTCGCCCGAATCCTCGGGCACGGCTTTCGGGAAAAGGACGACGAATGCCACATAGCTGAGAATGCCGACGCCCAATGCTGCAAGTAATACGCTCATGGCTTAAGCCTTAGGGTTGACGGTTCAAACATGCAAGCATCTCGTTCGCCAGACCGAAATATTCTGCGCGTTGCAGCGATTCGGGCTGCACCGGATGGCAGACATATTCGCCGCGCAGGCTGCCATCTTCGTTGACGCCGTGGTTCACGTACGAAAACAGGGTCTGGGTGGTGATGTTGCCACCATCGAACCCGGTCACTTCTTCGATATGGGTGATGCGGCGCTTGCCGTCGCGCATGCGCTGCACCTGCACGATCAGCTGGATCGCGCTGGAGATCTGGTAACGCAGCGAGCTGGGCTCCACCTTCACGCCCGACATGGCCACGAGGTTTTCCACGCGGCTCAGGCAGTCTTTCGGGGAGTTGGAGTGGATGGTCGCCATGGAGCCGTCGTGGCCGGTATTCATGGCCGAGAGTACGTCGATCACCTCGTCGCCGCGGATCTCGCCGAGGATGATGCGGTCCGGGCGCATGCGCAGGGCGTTCTTCACCAGCTGGCGCTGCGTGATCTCGCCGCGGCCCTCGGTCGAGGAGGGGCGTGTCTCCAGCCGCAGCACGTGCGGCTGGTGCAGTTGCAGCTCGGCCGCATCCTCGATGGTGATGATGCGTTCGCCCGCGTCGATATGGCCGGAAAGCGCGTTCAACAGCGTGGTTTTACCCGAACCGGTACCGCCGGAGATGATGATGTTCAGGCGGATGGCCCCGGCGATCGACAGGAATTGCACCATTTGCGGGCTCATCGAGTCGTATTTCAGGTAGTCCGACAGCGGCATTTTGTTCTTTTTGAACTTACGGATGGACACAAGGCACCCATCCAGCGCCAGCGGCGGGATAATGGCGTTGAAGCGCGAGCCGTCGGGCATGCGCGCATCCACCATCGGGTTTGCCTCGTCAATGCGGCGGCCCACACGGCTGACAATGCGTTGGATGATGCCGGTGAGGTGCTGTTCGCTGGCGAATTTGATGTCGCTGAGCAGGATGCGGCCATGCCGCTCGATGAACACGCGCTGCGCGGTGTTGATCATGATGTCGTTCACATCCGCGTCGCGCAGCAGCGGCTCGATCGGGCCGAAGCCGAGGATCTCGTCCTGCGCTTGCGATTTGATGAGGTTGATCTGCTGCGTCGTCAGCGGGATCTGGATGCTGGGCAGGATCTTGTCGCTGGCCTCTTCCACGCGGCGGCGCTTCCTCTCCATCGGCAGGGCTTCCAGCGCCTGGAAATCGATCAAATCCAGCAGGCCGTTGATGAGGGCCATGCGCGCTTCACGGTAGGAAGCGGTCTCCAGATTGGCATCGAGGTAGAAGATGTGGCCTTCGGGAGCGCTGGGCGGGTTCGCACTGGTCAGCGAGGCGCCGACCACGGCACCCTGTGGGGGCAGGCCGTGTTCCTGATGGCCGAAATCAACATGCTTTTTCCCGAACATGCGCTGTGCCCTTATTTACTGAAACGTGCGAAAAGCCCGGCGCGTGCGGCGGTGGCTTCCGTGGTTTCCGGGGCGGAAAGGCCGGCCAGGCCACGGGCCATTTTCATGATGTCGCTGGCGAGCGCGCTCGGTTCCATTTCCATCACGGTCTGGGCGGCGGCTTCGGCGGCCACGATCGTTTTGATGTCGTTGTTCAACGTGTAGCGCACCGGGCTGCCGCAGACGCGCTCGAAATCCTTCTGCTCGATGGCTTCTTTGAACTTCGCGCCGGAACGGTTGACCACGGTATGCACGCGGTCAAGCGGCACGTTGATCTCGCGGAAGGCGCGCATCATGCGGGCAGCGTGGCTGACCGATTTGAGCCAGAGCTGCGCCACCAGCACCAGATGGGTGGATTGCTGGCACGCGGTGGCGACCCACGGCAGCCACACATGCGGCAGGTCGATGATGACGTTATCGTAGTTCTGTTTCAGGATATTGACCAGATCGCGCACGGCCTCGGCGCTGACGCTGGGCAGGTAACGCAATTCGGCGGGCGCGGTGATCACGTGCAGTTTGCCGTAATTCGCCACCATGCGCTTGATCAGCATGGCATCGGTGCCGCGTTCGGGGTGGTCGAACAGGTCGCGGATGCCGTACTGGTTCTGCAGCGCCAGATGCTTGGCGACCATGCCGAACTGGTAGTCCATATCCACCAGCACGGTGGTGCCGTTGAAAAGTTGGCTCATGGCATAGGCGGTGTTGAGCGCCGCGGTGGAGGCCCCGTCGCCGGATGCGGCGCTGAGGAAGGTGATGACGCGTTTCTCGGAGCCCAGCGCCATGGTCGGGGCAGGGGCCACGACCGGTGCGGCGGGCGCGGCCGGGCGGATGGGGGCGCGCAGCGCTTCCACCAGGTCGGCCGGGTTGGCGGGCATGGGCAGGTAATCGATCACGCCGCGGCTGATGAGCCCGCGATAGAGCTGCACGTCGTTCGCATCGCCCACCGCGATCACGCGGGTGTCCGGCTCGCACTGCTCGGCGAGCACGTCGATCTCCGGCAGGATCTGCTGGCCGTGGCTGCCGATATCCAGCACGATGTGCGACGGCGAGAAGCCCTGCGCGGCGAGGTGCTGCGCGGCCTGCGACGGCAGGCCGACAAAGATCTGTGCGGAACCGGGTGCTGCGATCTGTGCAACGGCCTCGGCCCAGGGTTGGCGGGAAGGATCGGAAAGGATAAAGAATAACGCGCGCATGGAGCCCCTAGTGCGATGGAGTCATGCTGATGTTATAACGGCTTACGCGCCCGCGTGCAACGTAACCCTAAGCAAGAACGAACGATTTTAGTCGCTCTGTGCTGATTGGGTCACCGACTGGTCTACCGAGTAAGCAGGCTTTGCGGCATTCGGGATGTAAGCGCGTGCGCGTGCCTGCACCGCGTTGGTGGCCGGCGGCACATCCGTCAGGTTCGGGCTGATGAATTGCTGCTTGTTCGACACGTGCTGCACCATGTTGGCGGCAATGGAGCACCCGAACGACGGATGCGGCGCGTTATACGGGTTGCGGCTGTTATCGACGAATTGCTGGCGGCAATCACGCGCCAGCAGGCGCTCATACACCAGGGCCACGCTGTATTCGCCCGAGGGGACGGTCATGGTGGGCACGCCGTGCAGGTCCAGCACTTTCAGGGCTTCGGTGCAGCGCGGGTCGCCTTCGTTGCAATACAGTTCGGCGCGTGTGGGCTGGTCATTCTTGATCCAGGTGGAAAGCTCGGCAAGGGCGGGCTGGTCGGCCACGCTGAGGTTGACCACCTCGGACGAGACATCGAGCAGCGATTCCGGCGTGCCGCGGTTGTAGAAGGCGGATGCCGGGGGTTTGGTGCAGGCGGAGAGGGCCAGTGCCGAAACAACGAGAACGGTGGTGATACGACGCATAACTACTCCTAATCCACCATGAAGCCCGAGGGGCCTTCGACGCTGGGGTTATTGCCACGCGTGCCGCTCATGGCACCGAAGAAGATGCTCTCCATGAAGCTCGCGGGTTTGAAATCATCGGTCGGAAGCTTCACGTCGCTGCCTTTGAGCGGATCCACGAGGTACGGGGTGACCGCGATGACCAGTTCGGTCTCGTTGCGTTGGAACGAGGTGGAGCGGAACAGTGCCGAGAGGACGGGAATTTCACCCACGCCCGGCAGCTCGTCGATCTGGCTGATCATGTTGTCGCGGATGAGGCCGGCGATCATGAAGCTTTCGCCGGGGGCCAGTTCCACCGTGGTGGAGGCGCGGCGGGTGACGATGGACGGCGCCGTAAAGCCATCCGACGTTTCGATCACGCGCTCGTTGCTGATCTCGGACACTTCCGGGTTCACCTGAATGCGCAGGCGGTTCTCGCTGAGCACGTACGGGGTGAATTTCAGCGCCACACCGAAGGGTTTGTATTCGATGGTGGTGGTGCCAAGCTGCTGGGGTACCGGAATCGGGAATTCACCGCCCGCGAGGAACTGGGCTTCTTCGCCGGAAAGCGCCACAAGGTTCGGCTCGGCAAGCACTTTCAGGATACCGTCACGCTCCAGCGCGTCCACCGCGGCGGCAAGGTCAAAGCCGGCAAGTTCACCGGTAACGCGGCTGATGCCGAACGCATCCGAGCTTTCGGAGAAGGAGAACTGGCCGGGGGCAAAGGTCGGCACGTCGCCGGTCACGTTCCCGAAGCGACCCGCGCCGGTGCCCAGCTGGAAGCCGCTGGTGCCACCGTTGAAGGCGGTCAGGTTCACGCCGAGATTCTTCAGCGCGCTGCGCTGGATCTCACCGATACGGATGCGCAGCATGACCTGCTGGCCCGCGCTGATCTTCATCAGGTTGATGATGGGCGATACTTCGCCCGCGGTAACGTCATTGCCTTCTACGAATTTCTTGCGACTGCTCGCCTGCTCGCCAACCAGCTTACCACGTACGAATTCTTCCGCGATCTCAATGGCAGTTGCGGCGGATTCGGCGCTGGAGATCGTGCCGGTCAGGGCCATACGGGTGTTGATCATGCTCACGCCGATGCGTTCATTGGGCAGGTATTCACGCAGTGCACGGCGAACGGCCGGCAGGTCGTAGGTCACGGAAACATCCATCGAGCGGATGAGTTTATGGTCGGCATCGAACACGCGCAGGGTCGTCTGGCCCACATTCTTGCCAATGACCGATACTTTACGCTTCCCGTGCACGAACACGTCGGCCACGTCGGGGTCGGTAATGATGACCTCGCTCATATCGGACGAGGTGGTCACCAGTTCGGAGCGGTTGATCGGCACGTAGAAGGCCGAAGAAGCAGCGAAGCTCGGCGCGGCGACGAGGCATGCCATGCTCAGCAGGGCGGCGCGGGCGAAAGGTTTCACGGTCGAAAACAACATGGTGGGGCTCATCGTCATTGGGCTACAGGGGCGTTGGGCGATTGAAGAAGGGCGGCAGCGGCTGCGGCATCCAGCGGTGCGGCACTTTCGCTTTCACTTTCGCCGGCTTCGATGCCGCGCACGACAAGCACGCCACCCGTGTTGCCCGAGGCACCACCGGTGGTGCCGAATTCGGGCACTTGCGAAATATCCTGATTGCCGGTCACGGTCAGCGGGTCAGCGGTCTCACGATCGGCCAGCGAACGCAGGGCGAGGGTGAGGGTGCCTTTCTGCTGGCCAAGGCGCAGGCGCTGCGCATCGGCCGGGCTGACCATGAGCGATACCGAGCGCGGTACGATCAGGTTGCCCTGTTCATCGGTTGCGCCGGCGCCGCTTGCGCGCTGGTCAACCGCCACGACTTTCGCGTTGGTGAGCAGGGTCTCGGTCACCGAATCGGTTTCCTCGCGGCCTTGCGGGCGGCCTTGCTCGTTGCTGGGCGGGAACACCCATTTTTTAATGTCGTGGGTCAGGATCACGTCCACGAAGTCGCCGGGGAAGACAAAGCCCGCCACGCCTTCGATCTCGTTGGTCTGGATGGTGATCACGCGCATGCCCTTGGGGATCGAGCCGGCGAGGAAGTTGGGGTCGTTCATGTTGCTGAGCTTCGACAGCAGGATCGGCTCCTGCTGCTGGAAGGGCGCGCGGCTGATCATGCCTTCGATCTTCTGGTCGCTGTCGGTGGTCACGAAACCGTCGAGCACTAGGTGGCTGGGCCATGCCTGCACGGCAATCATGTCGGCCGTGACGGTGGTGCCTACCGCGATCGGCTGGGCCGCCACGTAAATATTCGTGGTTTGTACGGGTTGCGCCGCGGCAGTATCGCCGGGCTGGGGCGCCGGGGCGTCATTGCCGCCCGACATGCGAAGTACGATTACCGCTGCGACAGCAGCCAACACAATCGCCGCAATTAAACCACCGAAACGCATAACCAGCTTACCCCAAATGATAATACACGTGTTGCGCTGCCTGAAACGGCGACGCGTTTTTATCTTATTGTGCAGTACTTACCCATAGGCCGCCGGGTGCGTCAAGCGAATATACCGCGCTGCAATGCAACTCGGGGTGTTTATTGGCCGATGTGTGGTCTTGCCCAAAAATCCTGTTGCCCGCCCATGAACGCTCGCTATGGTGCCGCATATTTTGCACAGGCAGAGGTAATTCCCATGAACGCGCATGAGCGCATCCTTATCTTGGATTTTGGTAGCCAGGTCACCCAACTGATCGCCCGTCGCGTGCGCGAGGCAGGCGTTTACAGCGAGGTGAAGCCCTGCACCACCCCGCTGCAGGCCATCCGCGATTTCAACCCACAGGGCATTATCCTGTCCGGCGGCCCGGCCTCGGTGCATCACGGTTCGGCCCCCAAAGTGGACAAAGAGATCTTTGCGCTGGGCGTGCCGGTGTTCGGCATTTGCTACGGCGAACAGCTCATCTGCGACCTGCTGGGCGGCGAAGTGACCCCCGGGGACACCCGTGAATTCGGCCGTGCCGAAGTGGAAGCTGTGGCGGATAGCGCCCTGTTCAAGGATGTGTGGAAGCCCGGCCAGAGCTATCAGGTGTGGATGAGCCATGGCGACAAGGTGAACCGCCTGCCGGCCGGCTTCACCACCATTGCCCGCTCGGCCGGTGCCCCGTTCGCGGCCATTGCCGACGAGGCGCGCCGCATTTACGGCGTGCAGTTCCACCCCGAAGTGGTGCACACGCCCGATGGCGCGGCGCTCATTCGCAATTTTGTGCGGCATATCTGCCAGTGCCATGGCGACTGGAGCATGAAAGCCTTCCGCACCGAGGAAATCGCCCGCATTCGCAAGCAGGTGGGTGCTGGCACGGTCATTTGCGGCCTCTCCGGCGGGGTGGATTCCAGTGTGGTGGCCAAACTGCTGCACGAGGCCATCGGCAAGCAACTGGTCTGCATTTTCGTGGATACGGGCCTGCTGCGGCTGAACGAAGGCCCGCAGGTGAAGCAGCGTTTCGAGGAACATTACGGCATTCCGCTGACCTATGTGGATGCCAGCGGCATTTTCATGGGCCGCCTGAAGGGCGTGAGCGACCCCGAGCGCAAGCGCAAGATCATCGGCGAGACCTTCATCGAGGTGTTCGAGGAAGAGGCCAAGCGCATCGGTGGCGCGGAATTCCTGGCGCAGGGCACGTTGTATCCGGACGTGATCGAATCCGTCAGTTTCCATGGTGGGCCCAGCGTGACCATCAAATCGCACCACAATGTGGGCGGCCTGCCGGAGCGCATGAACCTGAAACTGGTGGAGCCGCTGCGCGAGCTGTTCAAGGACGAAGTGCGTGCGCTGGGCCGCGAGCTTGGCATGCCCGACGACCTGGTGGATCGCCACCCGTTCCCCGGCCCGGGCCTTGCCATCCGCATTCCCGGCGAGGTGAGCGTGGAGAAGGCCGACATCCTGCGTAAGGCGGATGCGATCTACATCGAGGAACTGCGCAAGAACGACCTGTACGGTAAAATCTGGCAGGCCTTCGCCGTGCTGCTGCCGGTGAAGACCGTGGGCGTGATGGGCGATGCCCGCACCTATGAGTTCGTGTGCGCGCTGCGTGCGGTGACCAGCACCGACGGCATGACCGCCGAGCCGTTCCATTTCCCCAGCGATGTGCTGTTCCACATTGCCACGCGCATCGTGAACGAAGTGCGCGGCATCAACCGCGTCTGCTACGATATTACGGGCAAACCCCCCGCGACGATCGAGTGGGAGTAGACGGCAGGCGCGTTTTGCGCCAGCATGCGCCGCATGAGTCGTTCGTTCAGTCTGTGCGTGATGGCCTCCGGCGGCGGTGGGAATTTCCAATCGCTGATCGACCATGCGCCGCGCATGGGTTATCGCATCGCCCAGCTCATCACCGACCGCGTCTGCGGGGCGGTGGATCGCGCGGTCGCGCACGGCATTGCCCACCAGACGCTGGATAAAAAGGCGCTGGGCGCGCAGTTCTTCCCTGCACTGGCGCAGGCCGTGCCGCCCGATACCGACCTGATCGTGCTGGCGGGGTTCATGCCCATTCTGCCCGAATGGTTCTGCGCGCAATGGCCGCAAAAAATCATCAACACCCACCCCTCGCTGCTACCGGCGCATGGTGGGCGGGGCATGGTTGGCGTGCGCGTGCAGGAAGCGGTGCTTGCTGCTGGCGACGCTGAGGCGGGCTGCAGCGTGCATTACGTGAGCCCGGTGATCGACGGGGGCGCGGTGATCGCGCAGGCGCGCATTCCGGTCATTCCCGGCGAAAGCGCGTGGGCGCTGGGTGGCAGGGTTTTTGCAGAAGAGGTGCAATTGCTGCCGCGCGTGGTGCAGCAACTGATGCAGGAGCGGGGGTTCTAACATGGCACCATGGCAGTGGGAAAAACGTGGGCTGGTGTTCGATGTGCAGGCCCTGCCCAATCGGCCAGAATGGTTCGATGCGTTCGCGCAGGCGCCCAACGCCATTGTGCTGGATGACCGCGTGCGGGTGTATTTCTGTTGCCGCCCGAAGGCGGATGCTACGGGCATGTTCGTCAGCTACGGCGCGTATGTGGATCTCGACCGGCGCGATTTGACGCGGATTATCGGCATGGCCGAGCAGCCCATTATGGAACTGGGCGGCCTTGGCATGTTCGACGAATTCGGCACCTACCCCATCTCGACCATCAAGGATGGGACGGATGTATATGCGTATTTCGGTGGGTGGACGCGCGGCACCTCCGTGCCGTTCAACGTCTCCATCGGCGTGGCGAAAAGCAGCGATGGCGGGGTGCGTTTCGACAAGCTGGGCACCGGCCCCGTGCTGGGCCACGCGCTGGATGAGCCGTTCGTGGTCACCTCGCCCAAGATCCGCAAATACGGCGACACATGGTGGCTGATCTACACCGCGGGCATGCAATGGTTCATGCATGATGGCCGCGCTGAGATCGTGTATAAACTGCGCGCCGCGCATTCGCCCGACGGGCTGCACTGGACACGGCTGGGCCACAACCTGCTGCCCGACAAGCTCGGGCCCGACGAAGCGCAGGCCTGCGGCGATGTGCTGTTCCATGGCGGGCGCTACCACATGTTTTATTGCTACCGCGAGGCGACGAATTTCCGCCACGCGAAAGACCGAACCTACCGCATCGGTTACGCGCATTCGGACGATATGCGCCACTGGACGCGCGATGACAGCAAGGCGGGCATCGATGTGTCGGCCGAGGGATGGGACAGCGACATGGTCGCCTACCCGCATGTGTTCGCGCTGGATGGTGAAATCTACATGCTCTATCTCGGCAACGAGGTGGGCCGCGCGGGCTTCGGGCTGGCCCAGTTGAAAGGCACCCTCGCATGATGCGCTGGCAGCATCTCGGCCAGATCTTCCGCGTGGGCGAGCATGCGCTGGGCGAGGGCATTGTCAGCCATGCGCAAAGCCCGCAGGCGCTGGTGATGGGTGATCGCGTGCGCATCTATTTTTCGACGCGCCGCCAATCGGCCGATGGCAAATTCCTCAGCACCGTGCGCTACGCCGAGTTCGACAAAACCTTTGCCGCGCCCCTGCACGTCGCGACGCATGAGGTGATCGCCCCCGGCGCGCTCGGCACCTTCGACGAGCATGGCATTTTCCCCATGCATGTGCAGCGCGTGGGCGACGCAATGTATGGCTACACCAGCGGCTGGAGCCGCCGCAAAGCCGTGGACGTGGACATGCAGATCGGCCTCGCCATCAGCCGCGACGGTGGCGTGACGTTCGAGCGTGCAGGTCCGGGCCCCATCCTTGGGCCGTCGCTGCACGAGCCCTGCATGGTGGGCGACGGATTCGTGCTGCAGCAGCACGGCCAGTTCCACATGTGGTACATCTTCGGCACGGGCTGGCAGCATTACGCAGGCAGCGCGCATCCCGAGCGCATCTACAAGATCGCGCATGCGCGCTCAGCCGATGGCATCGCGTGGCACAAACCGAACGACGGGCAGGCGATCATTCCCAATGTGCTGGGCGACGATGAATGCCAGGCCCTGCCCACGGTGCTGCACATTGGCGGGCGCTACCACATGCTGTTCTGCTACCGCTACGCGTCGGATTTCCGCAGCAACCCGGCGCGCGGCTACCGGCTTGGCTACGCGCATTCCACCGACCTGCTGCACTGGACGCGCGACGACGCGGCGCTTGGCTTCACGCCGAGTGGGCATGGCTGGGACAGCAGCATGCAGTGCTACCCGCATCTGTTCGCGTGGGACAAGGATGTGTATCTGCTGTATAACGGCAATCATTTCGGGCGCGAGGGATTCGGCCTCGCCCGGCTGGAGGGGATCGATGACTAACGCGACGCGCGACTACAACGCCGAACAGCAGGACAATGCGCGGCTCTACCATTATGGCTTCGACGTGGACGTGATGCACCCGTTCATGCTGCGCAGCTTCGCGCCGTTCTTCCGGCCCGGCAATTGCCTCGAGCTGGGCTGCCACAAAGGCCAGTTCACGCAGCGCCTGCGCACGCATTTTGCGCCTGAGCACATCACCTGCGTGGAGGCTTCGTCCGACGCGTTGGCGGAAGCCAAACGCGCACATCCCGAAGTCACGTTCCACCACAGCACGTTCGAGCAGGTGACGCTACCCACGCGCTACGACAACATCGTGATGACGCATGTACTCGAACATCTGTCGGACCCCGTTTCGGTGCTGCAGCGCGTGCGCAACGAATGGCTGGCCGACGATGGCTATTTCTTCCTCGTCTGCCCGAATGCGAACGCGCCGTCGCGGCAGATCGCGGTGAAAATGGGGCTGATTTCGCACAACGCTGCCGTTACCCCGGCCGAAGCCGAGCATGGCCATTACGTCACCTACTCGCTGGATACGCTGGAGCGCGACGTGCGCGCCGCCGGCCTGCAGGTGGTGCAGCGCGGCGGTATCTTCTTCAAGGCACTGGCCAATTTCCAGTGGGACCGCCTGCTGCAGACCGACATCATCTCGAAAGAATACCTCGAAGGCTGCTACCAGCTTGGCCAGATCTACCCGGATCTGTGCTCAAGTATTTTTCTGCTTTGCAGAAAATAGAGTGAGTGACGCGTTGCCGCGTTGAAGGGGGGCGGTGCCACCCCCTTACGCTCGTTGCACTCGCTATCCCCCCTCGCGCGGCGGCTCGCCCTTCGGGCTACGCACCGACTGCATGAACGCTGAGTATGCGTCCAAGTCTGTCACCCCGTCGTATGACGGGGTCCATCTTTGGTTCATGTTAGGTGGATGCCGTCATGAAGACAGCATGACGTTACAAGGAATGCATGGTGTTCGCCTACGCACCCATCCACCGGCCACAAAACTTCGCTTTTGCTTCGGCGCGCGCTGGCGTATATGCATGGCCAACGGATCATCACGAGAGTGCCTTATGGTTAAGCAACCCACCCCCATCGCTACCCCCAACGACGCGCTGCTGCGCGAAGTGGATGACGATCTGCGCGCCGAGCGCATGCGCCGCCTGTGGCAGCAATACCGCCAGCCTTTCTTCATCGTGGTAGGGTTGCTGGTCGCGTTCGTGGCGGGTACCAGCATCTGGGAACAGCAGCAGGCCAAGAAGGCCGGTGCGGCCCTGCTGAAGCTGGATGCGGGCATTCTGCTGCTGCAAAAAGATAAACCCAAAGCCGCGGCGGACCAGTTCGCCATGCTGGCGAAGGACGCCACCGGCGAACTGCGCGACGTGGCGCAGCTCTGGCAGGCACGCGCGCTCGCCAGCGCCGATCAGGCCGAAGCCTCGCTGGATCTGCTGAAAGGCATTGCCGAAAAACCTGCGGGCAAAGACCTCGTGTGGCGTGACATGGCGTGCCTGCGCCTGCAGGCCGCGAATGCGCAAGCCCCCAAAGCCTGCGCCAGCACCGACGCGTCCCCCCTGCGCGCCACCCGCCTTGAATGGCAGGCCGCTGTGCTGTGGAAAGACGGCAAGACCGACGAAGCCAAGAAACTGCTCGCCGTGATCGCCGAGGATAAGAACGCCACCAGCGAGCAGCGTGCCCGCGCCACCAGCCTGCAGCGTGCCCTTGCTGCCGAGGTGAAGTAATGACGCCGCGCGCCCGCGCCGCGCTGGCCTGTGCCGCGTTGCTGGCGCTGGCCGCCTGCGACCTGCCCAGCTGGATGGGCGGGCCCCGTGCCCCCATCAAGCGCGCGCCGGGCGAGCGCATGACCGTGATCGTGACGCAGCCGAAGCTGGAAGCCGACCCGCTGGTGGCCGAAGAAGCCATCGAGCTGCCGGAACAGGCCGGCAATGCGCAATGGCTGAACCATAACGACGCCATGCTGACCGGCCATGCGGGCCTCACCGGCATCACGCAGGAAGAATCGACCAGCATCGGCGGTGGCAACGCCTTCACGCGCAACGCCGCCCCCGCGCCTGTGGTGGCGGATGGGCGCGTGTTCGCGATGGATGCGGCCGGCATCATCAGCGCTGTGCGCACCGATGACATCAGCGAAGAACTCTGGATGAGCGAAGCCGGTGCCGTGGAGGACGTGGACGACGTGCTCGGTGGCGGCCTGCTGGTGCAGGACGGCGTGCTTTATGCCACCACCGGCTATGGCAGCCTGCTGGCCCTGCGCACGCAGGACGGCAAACTGCTGTGGAAAAGCAAAGTGGGTGCGCCCGTGCGCGGCGCCCCGGCCTTCAGCGAAGGGCTGGTGATCGTGCTGACGGCGGATAACCAGACGCTGGCCTTCAACGCCGCGGATGGTACGCCGCGCTGGGAACATCGCGGCATTCGTGAATCGGCGGGCTACTTCGCCACCACGTCGCCGGTCGCCAGCGATGGCATCGTGGTGTCGGCCTACAGCTCGGGCGAGCTGTTCGCCATGCGCGCCGAAACGGGCAGCGTGCTCTGGGCCGATTCGGTGAGCAGCCAGCTGAAAACTAAAGCCAGCGCCGTGTTCAGTGGGATTGACGCTGACCCCATCGTGCAGGATGGGGTGGTGGTCGTCGTTAGCGCCGGTGGCGTGATGCAAGCCAGCGCGCTGCTGAATGGCCGCCCGCTTTGGCAGCAGAAGGTCGCCAGCCACCAGACGCCATGGTCGGCGGGCAACGCCATGTTCGTGATCTCCGATACGCATGATCTTGCGGCGGTGCTGAAAAAGAACGGCGCGATCCGCTGGGCCAGCAGCCTCGCGCAGGATGATGGCTACGGCAAGGACATCACCCCGCCGCAATATGGGCCGATCCTTGCGGGCAATGCCGTCATGGTGCTGGAGGGCGATGGCAGCCTGCGCGCCTACAAGCCCGAGAACGGCAAAGCGCTGGGCGTGTATGAGCTGGCCGATGGTATCGTCACCCCGCCGGTGATCGCGGGGGGCGCGCTCTACGTCGTCACCAAGGACGCGCAGCTCTACAAATATTACTAGCCGTTAGAAGCGGTATTTCAGGCCCGCCCCGGCTTCGAGATGCTGGTTCTCCGGCTCGATGAAGGTATTACCGAGCCCATCGTCTTTCTCGCGGGAATCGTCCACGTCCCAATAGCGCACGAACGGCCCGAATTCGAGGCCGCGGCCCTCGCCATCAAGCTGGCCGAACATCACGTCGCCGCGAATGGCGTAGCCAGAGAAGGCTTCCTGCTCGTTCTCAACATTGTTGAGGGCAAGCCCGGTGCCCGCCAGCCGCGAGCTGACATTGCCCCAGAGCAGCGCGTCGAACTCGAGGTTGTGGCGCAGCGTCCAGCCTTCCATGGGGCGAACATAAGTGTAGCCGATGGGCAGGTACGCCTGCAGGATGCGGCGATCGTAGCCGCGCGCGCCGGTGTTCGAGTTCTTGCCCTTCAGGTCCATGCGGTAGTAACGGCTGCCAAGCCCGATATAGCCGTCGAGGTAGCCCGCATCGGTGACGAAGCGGTGGCCCACGCTGGCGCGCAGCTCATGCTCGTTCTCGGGAATAGCCTTGATGGTGCCGCTGACCGATTCGTAGTCCGACGAACCGTAAGAGGTGCGCAGTTCGCCCAGCAGGAAGAAATCCGGCGTGGTGAAATATTTGTAGGACCCGGTGAGCGAGAAGAATTCGCCTTCGGTTTCCAGATCGACCGTATCTTCCTGATAGTTATCGTAATAACCCTCGATGCCGATGGTGGCTTCATCGCGCGGGGCGGCGCTGGGCACGACATAGCCGTTCTCACGCATCACCGGGGTAACGGCCGCGGGCGGCGGGGTATAAGGATCGACCGGGGCGGGGTAATACTGCACGGCAGCGGGGGCGGGTGCGGCGGCCATCGCAGGGGCCGGCACCATCACCGGCGGTGGCGGCGGTGGGGTATAAGCGACGGGGGCCGGGGCCACTACCGCTGCAGCGGGTGCGGGCGCCGCATAGCTCACCGGGGCATGGGCAGGCGCGGGCGCGGGGGTTGCCACAGCGGCCGGGGCCGGGGCGCTGAAGGCCTGCTGCAGGCTGGGGCGCGCAGCAGGCGCGGCGTGATAGGTCGGGCGGTAGGGGGGGTGCTGCCACGCACGGCTGCTACCCAGCGGGCGCACGGTGCCCATGCCCGACGGGCGGTAGCTGGACGGCACCATCGGCTCGGCACCTTCGTTGGGGTCCCACGCATGGCCGAGTGCAGGCAGCAGGCCTGCCGTGGCGGCAAGCAACAGGGTGCGGTAGGTCTTCATGCGGATGTTCCCCTAAAATGTGGGGCCAGATAAAGCATTGCGTGATGCAAAAAGCAATCCTTGCTCGCCAAGTACGGAATTTGCTGTATAGGGGGCGCATGCAATTCGTACCCACCATTGCCATTCTTGGCCGCCCCAACGTGGGCAAGTCCACCCTGTTCAACCGGCTGGTGGGCAAAAAACTCGCGCTGGTGGATGACCAGCCGGGGGTCACCCGCGACCGCCGCTATGCCGATGGCCGCCTTGCCGACCTGAAATTCCGCGTCATCGACACTGCGGGCATGGACGAGGGCGACGCCGACGACGCGCTGGAATCGCGCATGCTGCTGCAGACCCGCGCGGCCATTGCCGAGGCCGACCTGATGTTCTTCGTGGTGGATGGGCGCGTGGGCGTGACCCCCATGGACGAATTCTTCGCGCAGGAGATCCGCGCCAGCAACAAGCCCGTCATCGTGCTGGTGAACAAAGCCGAGGGCAATGCCGGGCTCGCCTTCATTGGCGATGTGTACGCGCTGGGGTTCGAGCGCGTGGTGCCCATTTCCGCCGAACATAACGAAGGCATGGGCGACCTGTTCGAGGCCATGGTCGAGCTGGGCGTGGGCGCCGAAGAGCCGAACGAGGACGGGCTCGAATTCAACGACGATAAGCCCATCAACCTCGTCATCATGGGCCGCCCGAACGCGGGCAAATCCACGCTCATCAACGCGTTGCTGGGCGAGGACCGCCTGCTCACCGGGCCGGAAGCCGGCATCACGCGCGATTCCATCGCCGTGCCGTTCGAATACAAGGACCAGCGTTTCCAGCTGTTCGACACCGCGGGCATGCGCAAGCGCACCAACATGAGCGGCAAGCTGGAGAAGCTCGCGGTGAGCGACACCATCCGCGCGCTGAATTTCGCGGAAGTGGTCGTGCTGCTGATGGATGCGACCATCGCCCTGGAAAAGCAGGATGCGGTGCTGGGCTCGCTCATCGAGCGTGAGGGCCGTAGTGTGGTCATCGGCCTGAATAAGTGGGACCTCGTGGAAGGCGACAAGAAAGCTTACCTTGAGGATTTCCACCACTACCTCACCAAGCAATTGCCGCAGCTGGCGGGCGTGCATGTGGTCACGCTGTCGGCGCTGAAGGGCCAGGGCCTCACCAAGGTGCTGGATGCGGTGCTTTCCGCCCGGCAGGTCTGGAACAAGAAGATCGGCACGGCCGAGCTGAACCGCTGGCTGGAAGGCGTGATCAGCCACCACACGCCGCCGCTCATCCGCGGCCGCCGCCTGAAGATCAAATACATGACGCAGACCAAGGCGCGCCCGCCCACCTTCCAGCTGTTCACCAACATGGAAAAAGAATTCCCGGATGCGTACCTGCGCTATCTGGTCAACGGCATTCGCCAGACCTTCGACCTCGCGGGTACGCCCATTCGCGTGATCATCAAGGAAAGCAACAACCCCTTCGCCAAGAAGGCCAAGAAGCGCTAGCGGCACATGCCTGCGCCGTAACGGGCGGTATGAAGAAACAGTGAAATATCATGCCGCCACTGGCATTTGCGCACGTACCCCGCTATATGGCCCCCATGACCGAGCCCGCTATTCGCATCCAGAACCTGCAGAAAACCTACCGCGACCGCAAATCCGGCCAGCAGAAGGTGGCGCTGCACGGCATTGACCTTGAGATCCCGCGCGGCTCGTTCTTCGGCCTGCTGGGCCCCAACGGGGCGGGCAAATCCACGCTCATCAACATCATGGCGGGCACGGTGGTGAAAACCGCAGGCTCCGTCGCCATCATGGGCCACGACATCGACACGGCCAGCCGCGCGGCGAAAATGTCCATCGGCATCGTGCCGCAGGAGCTGGTGCTGGATACGTTCTTCACGGTGCGCCAGGCGCTGGAGATCACCGCTGGGTATTACGGCATTCCCAAGGCCAAGCGCCGCACCGATGAAATTATTGACGCGATGGGCCTGCGCGACAAGGCCGATTCGCCCAGCCGCCGCCTTTCCGGTGGCATGCGCCGCCGCCTGCTGATCGGCAAGGCGCTGGTGCACACCCCGCCGGTACTCATTCTCGATGAGCCGACCGCCGGGGTGGATGTGGAATTGCGCCGCCATCTCTGGGCGTATGTGCGCCAGCTGAACGCGGCGGGCACCACCGTGCTGCTGACCACGCACTATCTGGAAGAAGCCGAAGAATTGTGCGACGAGATCGCCATCATCAACCATGGGCGCATCATCAAGCGTGACCGCAAGGACGCGCTGATGCGCGGGGTGGACAGCAAGGAAGTGTTCTTCACGCTTGCCTCGCCCCTGACCGAGGTGCCCGCGTCGCTTTCGGACCTGCAGGCCAGCGTGCGTGAAGGTAAGCTCTGCGTGAAATACCAGCCCAGCAAGGCCGCCATGGAACAGGTGCTGGCCAGCGTGCGCGCGGCAGGCCTTACGATCCAGGACATCTCCACCCACGAAGTGGAGTTGGAAGATTTATTTGTGGCGCTCACCAGCGATCAGGCCGCTTAGAATTCCCCATGCTCGATGAAATGCACGGCGGCGCGTTGGACTTCGCGGTTCAGCGGCATGAAACTGTGCGTGGCGTGCAGCACCGTGTGCGCATGCGGCGTGGCAAGACGCGTATTTTCAATGGCGACCTTGCCGTCGTTCGGCCGGCCGATGATGGCCGAACTGAGCGGGTCCAGCGTGCGGTCGCCCGCGATGATGCCGACCGTGCCCACGCTGAGTTCGGGGTGGCTGGCGTGCTGGCAAAGCTGTTGGCCCGCCGGGCCCCAGCCCCAGCGGTAAAGCCGCCAATGCTGCAGGAAATCCGCTACTTCGCTGCCATGGTTGGGCGTGCCGAGCATGACGATGCGCCCCATATCGGTGCGCGGGTAATGGTGCAGGTAATGCCGCATCAGCAGCCCGCCCATGGAATGCCCCACCATATGCAGCGGGCCGGGCTGGCCGTGCATGAACGCCTCGACGCGTGGGTGCAGCCAATCGCTCAAACCCCGCAGGTCATGGCGGCGCGATGGGTAGCTAAGGTTCAGGGTGCGGTAGCCGCGCGCTTCCAGCCTGCGTTCGATGCCGCGCATGCTGCGCGCCGAGCGCAGGATGCCATGCAGCAATAAAACAGAACCCTTGGAGGTACTCACCTAGCGCAGCGGGGCGATACGCGGGCGATCATCGGCATAGATCACGGCGACGCGGGTGCCCGGCGCGATCACGACCTCATCCTTCTGCACCACGGCAATCGCTTCGGATTGGGTATCCGCCACCTGGATGGCGTCGTTGATGTCATCAGCAACCGAGCTGCCACGGTTGATCTCGAGGCGCTCTTTGCTGCGGATGGTCTTGGTGCCGGTGGCTTTGGGGCTGTCCAGCTGCACGATGTATTCGGTGCCCGTGCTGGTGCCCAGCTCGTCCTGAATGGCGGCACCGGCAACTGCGCCGAGGATCACGCCGCCGACGGTGGCAAGGCTGCGGCCCGTGCCGCCGCCAATGGCAGAGCCTGCGACCCCACCTGCAACGCCACCTGCAACGCCGCCAAGGGCGTTATCCTGCATGCGTTCGGTGTCCTTCACGGTGACCTGGCGCGCCGAAATCACGGTGCCGTAGACCACTTTGGCCACCGGGCTGTTGCTGGTGTAGGTGGTGCTGTCCATGTTGCGGCCACAGGCAGCAACGCTGAGCGCGAGGGCGAGCATCATCATCTTTTTCATGGGGTCATTCCTTGAAGGGTGAGGGTATGCCCTATGCATAGCAGAACCATGCGCGAATGCAAGGAACCTAGCGGCTACGCAGGCTGCGCGTGCCGTAATTGCCGGGGCGGTAGCGCGCGTTGCGGTCGCTGCCGCGCATGCCGTTCACAGTTTCGTTCGCCCCGGCACCCACCGCGCTATTGGCGGGGTTGTCGTTCATGTAGCGCCCGTCCCACGGGTTGCGCGGGTCATCGAACCCGCGGCGCACGGCGTCCACATCGCTGCGGTTGCGGCCATTGGTGTTATCGTAGGGGTAGCGCGCCTCGATGTCGCTGGTGCGACCATCGTTACCGCGGTTGCGCCAGCCGTCGCGGTCGCGCCCACGCGTGCTGTAGATGCCCGCGGGCACGTTCGTGCTGGTGTTGGTGGTGCTGGTCGTCACCCCGCTCGCATCGGTGGAGCTGGTGGTGGTCGATTGGCTGGTGGTGGTGTAATAGCCCGGCGTGTAGCCCGGTGTGGCCGTGGTTGCCTGAGCGCAGGCCCCCGCGGGCCATGCAGCAAGGCCCAGCAAGGCCGGGAGCAGGTAATAGCGTGTACGATCGCCTAGCATGGTACGCATAGTTTCACCTCCGCCATCAAGAAGCGATTGGGTTCGCTTTTGAATTCTGGTGCACCCGACTGGAGTCGAACCAGTGACCTTTGCCTTCGGAGGGCAACGCTCTATCCAGCTGAGCTACGAGTGCATGGGCGGCTTGATACAGCCGTGATCGCGGCGGGCCAAGTGTTTTATCAGGTTTTGCGCGAGATGTTCGTATCAGCAAAGAACAGGATGTTGATGCGCATCCCCTGGCGCGCCATCGCAATTTTACGGCCAGACGGGCTATGATGCAGTCCTGACCCATTAAAAAAGGAGCGTGCCATGGATTTCGATCAGGAACGCCTCGGCATGGCGCAGGAGCAGCCTTCTGCCATGCCCGATTACGCAACCATCTGGCTTGCCGTGCTTATTGCTGTTGTTGTGGTAAGTGGCGCGGCATTGCTGCTTGGCCAGCCTGCCATGCAGCCGGTGTTCGGCGATCCGTACGAGGCAAGCGTTGGCATGGCGCAGGAAACCCCCGCGCCGTAACAGATGCAAAGGCGGTTTGAATAGCGATTGCTTATCGGTGGGTGGCAGGCCATCATGCGTGCATGGTTGCTGATGTATCTGCCCATCCACCCATTCTGCCGGTGATCCTTGCCGGAGGCAGTGGGGCGCGTCTTGCGCCCATCTCGACACCCGAATGCCCGAAACCGTTCGTTGCGTGGCCCAACGGCCATTGCCTTTACCGTCAGGCCATCGAGCGACTCTCCCGCGGGTGGCTGCCCCCGCTGGTCATTGGCCGGGAGCAGGACCGTTTCCGCCTGTTGAACCATGTGCGCGACGCCGGGCGCGCATACGGCGGCATTCTGCTGGAACATCAACCATTTAATACGGGGTTTGCGGTGGCGCTTGCCGCCGCGTGGCTCGAACGCCATGCCGCGGTGCCGCTCACGCTGGCCCTGCTGCCGGCCGATCATCTCATTCGCCCGGTCGCGCCATGGCAGCAAGCGATCCAGCATGCCGCGGAAGTGGCCGCGCGTGCGGGCCAACATTGTTTGCTAAGCGCTCGACCGCGCTGGGACGAAACGGGGTATGGCTACATTGATGCGGATTGGCATGCGAAACCAACGGGCAGCGCTTTCCTCATTCGCCGTTTCGTGGAGAAACCGGCGCAGCCGGGTGCATGCATTGCGCAGGGCATGCAATGGAATACCGGGCAAGTTTTAGTGACCATAAGCGTTCTAATTGATCTATTCCAGAAGTATGCGCCGGAATATCTCGCTACGGCGCGGCGCATGGTTGGCCATGCAACGCGCAGCTACGAGTTTACGATGCTGGCCTGCGACGCCGCGCGTGACCCCGGCCTTGAGGCCGTGCCATTCGACCGACTTATCCTCGAGAAGGCAGACGGTTACGTCATTCCGCTGGACGCGGAATGGGGCGATCTGGGTACGGTCGCGCGCTGGCAGGAATATGCGGGGGTGGGGCAGGGCACGTCCCGCACGGATCGGCCATGGGGCTATTTCGAGATGCTCGCCCACGATGAGCGCCGCGTTTTAAAGAAACTTACGATCTATCCCGGTGCCAGATTGTCGCTCCAGCAGCATCAATTCCGGGACGAGCATTGGCAGGTGCTGCAGGGTGTGGCCACCGTGCAAGCGGATGGTGCAACCCATCTTCTTGAAATACATGATGAAATATCCATTCGTGCGGGCTGCTGGCACCGACTGGAAAATAATGGAACTGAAAATCTTATAATCATTGAAACACAAATTGGTAAATGCTTGGAAAGTGACATCCTCCGAAAGGAAGATGATTACGGCCGCATATAAGTTATTTTTGCTATGAATACAAAACTGTATAACATAGCATAAAAATAACATTAATTTAGCTATATAATAGTAGGCAAAAAATGCCTTATTATTGTATTTAATAACTTATTTTGATGTCTAATAAATACACCAAACTGCTCAAATCATGGGCATGGAATGGCGGCATGGCAGGCCATGACTGCCCCCGTCCCGGATCGGCCGACGGCGATGACCGATGTGGCCCTTACCCTTGGGGGGCCATAGTGGGTAAGTCTGTGCATGGGCTGTGAGTAAAAGAATTATTTCTTTAAGCCATTGAATTGTAACGTGGAAAGCCATTGCGTAACCCACCGATATTTCCCGATTGATTCGTGCCGGACAGCCGCTAGCGTGGGGCGTGGTTGGGCATATCGGCGCTAGCGGAAGCAGCGCCCGCACGGATGGGGCAGGCATGCCGCACCATGGCAGCATTGCAACACTAGATATAGTAGGTGGCGCATGGGTGAGGGAAACCCCCAAAAATGCGAAAATACCGCTCCTAGGTGCGCATCTATACTATTGAAATAAAACAATAAATGCTCCAACAACGAAAATATTTTTATGCTCCACTGATTTTCCCGCTGGACAGCTCTAACACAAGATGTAGTATCCACCATCCCAGCGGCAACCAACCCCAAAAAAGGGCGGAACTGCGGGGCGGAACGGGTGAAAAACCATCCAATTCGACCTATCTAGAAACTCACGATCAACACGAATGGGGTGTGACATGCAGACTAATGGTTCCAAGGTCGTCAACGTCGATTACGCACGCGATAGTTACCTGACCGACTTTGGCAAGGCGACGCTGGATGATCGCTACCTCCTTCCGGAAGAGAAATATCAGGACCTGTTCGCCCGCGTGGCGACCTTCTATGCCGACGATGCCGAGCATGCCGGTCGTATTTACGATTACATGTCGAAAATGTGGTTCATGCCCGCCACCCCCATTCTCAGCAATGGCGGCACCGCAAAAGGCGATAGCAAGGCCCGCGGCCTGCCCATCAGCTGCTTCCTGAACGAAACCGAAGACTCGCTGCAGGGCATCGTGGACCTGTGGAACGAGAATGTGTGGCTCGCCAGCCGTGGCGGCGGGATCGGTTCCTACTGGGGCAACCTGCGCGCGCTGGGTGAAAAGGTCGGCCGCAATGGCAAGACCTCGGGCGTGGTACCGTTCGTGCGCGTACAGGATTCGCTGACGCTGGCGATCTCCCAAGGTTCGCTGCGCCGTGGCTCTTCGGCTGTGTACCTCGACATCTCGCACCCCGAGATCGAAGAATTCATCGACATTCGCCGCCCGACCGGGGGTGATCCGAACCGCAAAGCACTGAACCTGCACCATGGCGTGGCCGTGACCGACGCGTTCATGGAAGCCGTGGAGAAGGACGAGAAGTGGGACCTGCTGAGCCCGAAAGACAAACACGTGGTCGAGACCGTGAAGGCGCGCGACCTGTGGGCGAAGCTGCTGACCACCCGCATCGAAACGGGCGAGCCGTACATCATCTTCATCGACACGGTGAACAAAGCCATTCCGGAACACCACAAGCAGGCGGGCCTGCACGTGAAAATGAGCAACCTCTGCTCCGAGATCACGCTGCCGACCGGCTACGACCACCATGGCAAAAGCCGCACCGCGGTGTGCTGCCTGAGCTCGCTGAACCTTGAATATTACGACGAGTGGAAGTCGCAGCCGCAATTCATCGAGGACGTGATGCGTTTCCTCGACAACGTGCTGCAGGATTTCATCGACACCGCGCCGGATTCGATGGCGCGCGCCAAATACTCGGCCAGCCGCGAGCGCTCGGTGGGCCTTGGCGTCATGGGCTTCCACAGCTACCTGCAACGCAAGATGATCCCGTTCGAATCGGTGATGGCGAAGGTCTGGAACAAGAAAATGTTCGAGCATATCCGCAAAGGCGCGGATGCGGCCTCGCTGAAGCTGGGCGAAGAGCGTGGGCCATGCCCCGACGCGGCCGAGTTCGGCTCGAAAGAGCGTTTCTCGAACAAGATGGCGATCGCCCCGACCGCCAGCATCAGCATCATCACCGGCAATGCCAGCCCGGGCATCGAGCCCTATGCTGCCAACGTGTTCACGCAGAAGACGCTCTCGGGCAGCTTCCCCGTGCGCAACAAATACCTCAAGCAGCTGCTGGCCGAAAAGGGTCAGGACACGGCCGAGGTGTGGTCGTCGATCGCGACGCATGAAGGCTCGGTGCAGCAGCTTGATTTCCTCGACGAGAACGAGAAGCTCACCTTCAAGACCGCGTACGAGATCGACCAGCGCTGGGTGATCGAGCATTCGGGCGACCGTGCGCCGTTCATCTGCCAGGCCTCGAGCATCAACCTGTTCCTGCCGGCCAACGTGCATAAGCGCGACCTGCACATGCTGCACTACATGGCATGGAAGAAGGGCGTGAAGTCGTTGTATTACTGCCGTTCGGCGTCGCTGCAGCGGGCTGACAAGGTGAGCAAGAAGGTCGATTCAGGCATCCAGATGGAGATGAGCCTGAAGACCAAGCAGAACGCCTACGAGGAATGCCTCGCGTGCCAGTAATGGCACGCAGCCTTCTGGCGGGATTGGCGGCGCTGGCCCTGTGGCTGGCCGCCACCCCTGCCGAGGCGGCATCGCCCAAAACGGTGATGAAATTTGTCCTGAAAGAGCGGGAGGTGATGAAGGCGGAAACGGAGTATGAGGCGGTGAGCCATGCGATGATGATGTACACGCAGTGCCCCAAAGAATACCCGCTGGATGCCCCGAAAAAAGCCTACATGGATGAGCTGTTCATTCGCCGGTGGAAAGAATTCCGTGAAGCCTTCACCACCGCCCATTACCGCGTTACGCAGAAGCTGCCTTCGGATGAGATGTATAGTATGGTGAATGCCTACATCAAAGACCAGCAGACCGCCGCCGCGGTGAAGATGGGCCAGGCGATCCAGGCGAACCGCGTGGGCTGCAAGCAGCTCTTCCTGAAGCAACTCGACACCTACATAGAACAGATCCGCAAGCAAGATACGACCCCGGCCCCGGCCACCCAAGAATAACACACGACGTCACTAGGAGTTTTCCCATGTCCCTGCTCGATGCCAAGCCCATCTACAAACCCTTCAGCTACCCCTGGGCCTACGAAGCCTGGCACATGCAGCAGCGCATTCACTGGCTGCCGGAAGAAGTGCCGCTGGCCGACGATGTGCGCGACTGGAAAAAGAACCTCACCCCCAGCGAGAAAAACCTGCTGACGCAGATCTTCCGCTTCTTCACGCAGGCGGATATCGAGGTGAACAACTGCTACATGAAGAACTACAGTCAGGTCTTCAAGCCCACCGAAGTGCAGATGATGCTCAGCGCGTTTTCCAACATGGAGACCGTGCACATTGCGGCCTACAGCCACCTGCTGGATACGATCGGCATGCCCGAGAGCGAATACACCGCCTTCATGAAATACAAGGAAATGAAGGACAAGTACGACTACATGCAGCAATTCAACGTGGAGTCGAAAGAGGACATCGCCACCACGCTGGCCGTGTTCGGCGCCTTCACCGAAGGCCTGCAGCTGTTCGCCAGCTTCGCGATCCTGCTGAACTTCCCGCGCTGGGGCAAAATGAAGGGCATGGGCCAGATCGTGACCTGGTCGGTGCGTGACGAGACGCTGCACACCAACAGCATCATCCGCCTGTTCAAGACCTTCTGCGACGAGAACCCCGAGATCTGGACGGATGAGCTGCGCAGCAAGCTCTACGTGGCGTGCAACACCATCGTGATGCATGAGGATGCGTTCATCGACCTCGCGTTCGGGCTGGGCGAAGTGCAGGGCCTCACCCCGAACGAGGTGAAGAACTACATCCGCTACATCGCCGATCGCCGCCTCGCGCAGCTCGGCCTGCAGCCCATGTACCAGATCGAGAAGAACCCGCTGCCGTGGCTGGACGAGATCCTCAACGGCGTGGAGCACACCAACTTCTTCGAAAACCGCGTGACCGAATACGCGAAAGCCGCCACCCAGGGCAACTGGGACGACGCCTTCGCGATCCACGAAGCGGAAGTGGCCGCCTAAGTTACGCGGTTACCCCATAAAGAACGGGCGGCCACGTGGCCGCCCGTTTTTGTTTTAGTGGGTGGTGTGCAGCACGCGCTCATCCTCCGGGCCCCATTTCAGTACCGGTAGTTGCCGTGGCAGCAGGGCTGAGGCGAAAAGATCGCCTTGCGCCTGTCCGCCACGGGGCATGCCGAGCGTTACCGGGTGAGGGGTGCTTGCCGAGTATGGAGCAGTGCTTGCATGGGAATGGTTCATGGTTGCCTCCGGTGGGGATTGCTATTGATACGCGCTACAAGGTCAGTATCCTGCGCGGGTTATTAAAAAACCATTACCTATCCACAGGCATTGCATGAGCGCGGAAGAAATGATCGTCCAGGCCGGGGCCCATGCCTTTGGCGATGGGTCGCACCCCACCACGGTGGGCATGCTGGCTGCGCTCGAAGCCATTGACCCCGCCGCCTTCACCCCCCGCGCTGTGTGCGACATGGGGGCGGGCTCCGGCATCCTCAGTGTGGCCGTGGCACGCCAGTTCGGCTGCAAGGTGGTGGCTGTGGATATTGAGCGACAAGCTGTTGAAACATTGCGGGAGAACGCCCGCACCAACGCTGTGGATAGCCTGATCCGCGCCGTGCATTCGGACGGTTTTGCCCACCCAGCCATTCAGGCGGCAGCACCCTTCGATTTGATCCTGATGAATATCCTCGCTGAGCCGCTGCTGCGGCTGGCGACGCAGGCGGAAGCCTTGCTTGCCCCCGGCGGGGTGCTGGTGCTTTCCGGCATGCTGGCATGGCAGGAGCCGCAGGTGAGCGCGGCCTATCAGGCGATCGGGCTGGAGCCGGCCCACCGGCTGACCCTGCATGACTGGGTCACGCTGGTGTTCCAGAAGCCGGAAGCGATTGAACTGCAAGGATAGTTCACGCCATAGGCTCGCTGCGCGACTTTCACCAAACTGTCATACAGCTGGGAGGGCGATTCGGTTAGACTGCAAGGTGAAGAAAACCCTAAGGTTCGGCCATGACGCCAAGCAACGTGCAAGCATTCTCGCCTGAAGCCGCCCCGGCGGCCGGTTTTGCTGCGCGCCTGAAACCGACCGCCAGCGCCCGCCCCACGCCAGCCAATGCCAAGCCCCGCCCCGGCAGCGCGGGCGAGGATTTCGTGGCGGCGCATCGTATCCATGTGGAGCATGGCTCGCTGTTCATCGACCCCTATCTGGTGGTGCACCCGCGCGAGCTGGACCCCGCCAACGAGGCCGCGTTGCGCGCCAAGATGCAGCTGACCTATAGCATCGACAACCCGTCCTTCTTCGAATCGGCGGAACGCACGAACATTGCGGTGAACCTCGGCAAGCTGGTGCCCATTTCGCTGGGCGCCAAGCGCAGTAAATTGCTGGATGAGGTGAGCCGTTTCAACACGCAGGTCGATTCCGGCGCGGATGCCGACCTGCAGCGCCAGGCCGCCGACAAGCGCGAGCCGTTCACCGCCATCGTGCGCGACACCATCAACGAGCCGCAGAACGACCCCGTGGGCGTGGAAGTGCTGAAGAACGGGCTTAGCCTGTATTTGCTGCTGCGCGAAAAGCTGACGCAGAACCATTACCTGAACAAGCTGAGCGACTACGTGACGCGCGCGAACACGCCCGATCAGGTGCTGCATGACCTGCAGGACAATACCGGCATCAGCCCGCAGGCGGTGCGCGAAGCGGCGCTGGCTGGCGGCATCGATGGCGTGGGCAAACTGCTCGGCCTTGATCCCGCCTATGTGGCCGACGTGAAAGCGCTGACCGAAAAAGCCGCGGCGCATGATTTCAGCTACAACATGGTAGAGCATTGGCACCTTGGCCGCCAACTGCTGGGCGTGCAGGCCCCGCTGGAGCAGAAGCTCACCACCGGCATGGATGCGCGCATCACCGCCAAGATCGGCGAATACCGCGGCCGCGTGCGCCATTATTACGACGTGCCCGAGCCCACCAAACTGGAAGAGCAGCGCATTGCCCGCGAGGATATGAGCGTGCTCGAGCCCATCCAGCGCCAGCTGATGTTCGCGCTGGGCTACGAGATCTGCCACACGCCCGAGAACACGGCCGACAACATCGCCTTCCATAAAGGCATTTACGGCTTGCACCGCAAAGCGGCGAACGACCTGTCGGACATTCGCGGCACCTACCGTATCTATTATTCGGGCCATGGCACGCGTGAGAAATCCGTGGGCACGCTGGCGCATGAAGTGGCGCATAATTTCTGGCCGAATTATTTCACCAAGGAAGACACGCAGAAGATCGACCAGCTGGCCGCCAACGACCAGCAGCGTTTTGCTTCGCTGCAGAAACTACTCAACGAGAAGTTCGACGATTTTGAGCATCTGCTGAAGGCCTATCAGGCAGGCAGCGATAAAGAAAAAGCTGCCGTCATCGCCACCGCGAACGAACAGTTCGCGAGCTACGGCATCACGGTGGATGGGCTGTTCCCACATCTGGTGGATGCGAAAAGCTTCCGCTTCATGGTGTGGGATGCCAACGACGTGTTGCAGGTGGAAGGCGCGCGCTACAACCGCAGCGGCTACGACACGCCGCAGGAGCGCTTCCGCGAGGTGATCTCACGCTTTGCGGAGATGAAGCAGGTCAGCCACCGCGACAACCCCGCCGTGCTGAAATTCATTGCGCCCGGCCTCACCGAGATCTGGGACCAGCACTACATCCCGCACCTCGAGCGGGTCTATCAGGACGTGGTGAAAGAGCAGAAAATGCGCCCGGTCGAAGGTATTAACGGACACACCTACCACGTTCCGGATGATGCAGACGTGCAGGTGCGCTCGATGCGCGAAGAACTGCCCAAGGTGGAAGAGCGCATCACTCCCCTGCCGACCGCGCCCGTAGGCACGCCCATTCATGCGCAGGCCGAGCGGGCGAACGAGCGCCCGAGCACGCAGGTCTTCCGCGATTCGATGCAGATCGACAGCAATACGCTTGCCGCGGCGAATGCGCTGCACAGCATGGGCGTGAACCCGCGTTAGGGAATATATTGTTACTTATAATGTAAAAACATCTGTCATCCCGGGTTTATCACGGGATCCATAACTACGATGCTACTTAGGAAAGCGGTGCATGGATCCCGGCACAGGGCCGGGATGACAGGATTAGAACAGGGTTGAATACAGGTCATCCCATGGTGGATGGCTTCACGCTGTTGCGTCTTATTTCACTTTTGTCATCCTGAGCAAAGCGAAGGATCCAGATGCTTCGTTACACTCAGCATGACAAAGCATGGATGGCATTGCACGGAGATGGGCCTGCGATCCCTTCGGCGCTACGCAGCCCATTACACACATCGATAGTCCTCACACCTTCATGGGCATGATGATGAGGTTATGGCCCTTCTGGTGCAGGCGTTTTTGCAGCATGTAGGCGGTCTGGTTGTGCAGCAGCTGGTGCATGTAGGTTTCGTTGTCGAAGATCAGCTTGGTGGCGAAGAATACGCTGCGCGGGAAGTCCGAGCCGATGCGGTCGGTCAGCCGGTTGATCGTGTCGATCACGTCGGTGCCGTAATCATGGTAATAGGTGCTGGGCAGGCCGCGGTTGGTGCAGAAATCCACGTAGCGTTTCAGCATGGTCTTGGTGCCGCTGCGCAGCTGGTGCCAGCGCGCCTCGTCGGAGAATTCCTCGGTGTCGATCTCGCCGACGCTGGCGAACACGAAATTCTTGAACACGCCGGGGAACAGGCGCTGCACCCACAGGAAGGTGTGCATGCCGCTGGCCGCCGAACTGCCGACGAGGAAAACCGCCGTGGGCTCGCGCGGGTCCATGCGCGGTTTCTCGGCGGGGGCTTTGCTGCTGCTGGAGAACATGGCGCTGCCCAGTTCTTCCTCGATGGCGTTCATGCGCGTGCTCACCTGATCGTAATGGCGGCGGATCATCAGCCCGAGGCCGATCACCAGCCCGGTGATGATGACGGTTTTGTAGCCGCCATGGCTGAATTTCTCGATCAGCGTGGTGGTGAGGATGGTGGCGCAGACGATCATGGCGAGGAACACGATCAGGAACTTGTGCCAGATGCGCGGGTTGCGCCGCTCGCGCCAGCGGTAGCGCGTGATGGAGGCGAGGGTAAGCGTGAAGGTGAGGAACACGTTGATGGAGTAGAGGATCACCAGCGTGTGCACCACGCCGCCGGTCATCATCAGCGCACCGATGGCGGCGCCGCCCATCAGCAGCACGCCGTTCTTCGTCACCAACCGGTTCGACAGCGAGCTGAACATGTGCGGCATCCACCGGTCGGCGGCCATGACGGCCAGCACGTTCGGCCCGGCGATGAACCCGGCATTGCCCGCGGTGAACAGCAGCCCCGCCGCACAAATGAGCGCAAGGCCGGTGAACTCCGCCGAAATATTGATGCCGAGGATGCTCCAATGCTCGGTGATGAGCTTGAAGGCCGTGGCGTTGAGGGTTTCGCCATCTACCTTCTGCACGTCCCACAGCAGGTAAAGGGTGATGATGCCGCCCGCGGTGAAAGCCAGCGAGAACGCAATGGCCCACATGGTGGCCTTGCCGGTGCGCACGCGCGGCTCGGCGAAGCTGCGCATGGAACTGGTGACGGCTTCAAGACCCGTATAGGTACCGCCACCCAGCGAGAAGGCCTTGAAGAACAGCGCGGCCACCGCGAACCAGCCGAAGTCCGACGCCATGCTGCGCGTTTCACTCACCGCGTTGGGCACAATGTCGGCCACGCCTTCGGAATGGCTGACGATGCCATAAATGATGAGCAGCGCATGGGTGAGCACGAAGCCGAGGAAGATCGGCATGAGGAAGCGGATGGATTCTTTCATGCCGCGCAGGTTCATGTACGACATGAAACACACCATGAGAATGGCCACGTACAGCTTATAGGGCTGGTATTCGAACGGCAGCATGGAGAAGATCGCATCCACCCCCGCCGCCACGGAGATGGCGATGGTCAGCACGTAATCGACAAGCAGCGCGCCGCCGGAGATAAGCCCCACTTTTTCGCCCAGCAGGGTGCTGGCCACGCGGTAGCCGCCGCCGCCGTTGGGGAACAGCTCGATCACCTGCGTGTAGGCCGCGGCCAGCAGGAACACGGTGAAGGCCGTGGCCATGGCCAGGAAAATCGCAAGGTGGGTGTGCGCGCCCAGCGCAAGGAAGGCTTCTTCCGGGCCGTAGTTGGCGGAAGAAATTGCATCCGCGCCGATGCCGACCCACGCGAAGAAGGTAATGAGCGCGAGGTGGTGGCGCGTGTCGGCGCGGAACGGGTCGAGCGGTGCACCCATGAGGGTGCGCTTGATGGATGAAAGTTTCAACGCCATACCATTCCTCGTGAACGCGCGCTGCGCGACGGCCCGGCACATGCCGGAAAAGCAGGGAAATTTGCCGTTGGGTAGTCCCGTTTATTGCATTGCGCAACAGGAACATGGCTTTTTCAATGTTTTCAGACCATTACATTGCTGGAGTGTGGCCCCCATTCGCGCTATGAGGGGCGCATGCAGCACGCAACCGCCCATGTTCCGCATCCGCAGATCACCGTCGATGCCGACGGCACCGCGCGCTCGCTGGCGTTCGACGATGTGTATTTCTCGGCGCGTGGCGGCGTGGCGGAAACCGAGCATGTATTCCTTGCCGGAAACGGCTTGCCCGAGCGTTGGCAGGGCTGTGGGCGTTTCACCATCGGTGAGTTGGGCTTTGGCACGGGCCTGAATTTTTTGGTGGCAGCGGATGCGTTCCTGCGCACCAACCCCACCGGCACGCTGCATTTCCTGTCGGTCGAGAAATACCCGCTGACGCCTGCGCAATTGCGCGAGGCGTACGCTGTTCTATCTCAAGGGGGGCTTGCCCCCCCTTCGCCTGCTGCGCAGGCTACCCCTGCCGCTTCGCGGCTCGCGCCACTCGACGGCGCTACGCAGGCAGATACGAACCTTGTTACGCTGGCTGAAGCGCTATGTGCCGCCTATCCGCTGCGCTTGCCGGGCTGGCACCGGGTGAAGCTGGGCCGTGTGCAGCTGACGCTTGGCTTCGGCGATGTGGCCGAACTGCTGCCGCAAATGGATGCGCGCGTGGATGCATGGTTCCTCGATGGGTTCGCCCCCGCGAAGAACGACGCGATGTGGAGCGCCGCCGTGCTTTCCGAGCTGGCGCGCCTGAGCGCGCCGGGCGCGCGCTTCGCCACGTTCACGGCGGCCGGTGCGGTGAAACGTGGCCTGCAGGAAGTGGGTTTCGATGTGCAGAAAACCCGCGGTTTCGCGTATAAGCGCGACATGCTGGTGGGGAGATATATTTCCGAAGGGGGGCTTGCCCCCCCTTCGCCTGCTGCGCAGGCTACCCCCGCCGCCAGCGGCTCGCGCCACTTCGGCGCTACGCATCGACTGCATCAGCGCTGCGAGGATACTGTGCGAGGGCAGCAGCCCGAGCCAGCCATGAGCCAGCGGAGCTGCGCGGAGGCATCGCACAGCACGTGCGATCTGCCGGAGCAAGCGAAAGAAATCCTCATCATCGGCGCGGGCATTGCGGGGGCGACCACGGCGCGCGCGCTGGCCGAGCGTGGCTACCGCGTGCAGCTGTTCGAGGCGGCCACCATCGCCAGCGGTGCTTCGGGCAATCCGGCGGCGGTGCTCTACCCGCAACTGACCAAATATTATGGGCCCGCCACCGCGTGGCATTTGCAGGCGTACAGCTTTACATTGCAGCAACTGGCGCATTGGAAGCAGGCGGGGCTGGCGTTCGCGTGCGAACAGCCGGGCATGCTGAAGCTGGCGACCGACGCGGCGGATGCGGAAAAACTGCGCGGCTTGCAACACAGCCTGCAGCTGGACCCGGCCATTGCCCGCTGGGTGGAAGCGGATGAAGCCAGCGCCATGCTGGGCCATGCCGTGCCACATGGTGGTTATTATTTTGCGCAGGGCACGTGGCTGAACCCCGCGCAGCTATGCAACGCCTTGCTGCAGCATGCGCACATTACAGTGAGGGAAAACTGCGCCGTGCAGCATATCGCGCGGGGCGATGCGGGGTGGCAGCTGACGCTGGCAGATGGCACCACGCACCATGCCGCGCAGCTGGTGGTGGCGAATGCGAACGATGCGCGGCGCCTGCTGGACAGCGATGCGCTGGATATTCGCCCCTCTGCCGGGCAGGTGAGCCTGCTGGAGCCGACGGCGCTTGCACCTTCGTTGCCGCATATCCTCTGCCATAAAGGCTATGCGATCCATACGCCGCAAGCGCTGCTGCTGGGCGCGACCTATGACCGCGCGGATCTCTCGTGCGCGGTGACGGAAGCGAACCATGCGCACAATATCAATGAGTTACAGCGTGCATTGCCGCAGGCAGTGCTGCGTGGGCAGGCCACGGGCGGCCGCACGTCGCTGCGCGCGACCACGCCGCACCGCCTGCCGTATGTGGGGCAAGTGCAGCCGGGGCTGTATGTGAATGTGGGGCATGGCTCGCGCGGCATGATCTCCGCGCCGCTTGCGGCCGAGATCCTCGCCAGCGAGATGGCGGGCGAACCGCTGCCGATCAGCCGTGCGCTGCGTGCGGCGCTTCAGCCGCCACGCTGAGCGCGGCCGTGTCGGCGAAGCCTTCCTTTAGGAAAAGGCCTGCATAGCGGGCGATGTCTTCCGCATCCGTCACGTAGGCGAGGGGTGGCTGCGTGGTCGTGTGCAGTGGTGGTTTCAGGGCTTGGCGGGCAATGGCCATGCTGGAATCGATCCACGTGACGGGCCATGGCGCATGGCGGGCCAGCAGGTCGGCCACCAGCGGGTAATGCGTGCAGCCGAGAATGACCTGATCGGTGCGGCCCTTTGCATCGTCGTGGAAGCAGGGCGCGATCTCGGCCTGCCACACGGCGTCGTCCACCCGCTCGCCGCGCAGGTGGGCTTCGGCCATGCGCGCAAGGTTGGGCGCGCCGTAGCAATCCACCACGCAATCGCTGGCGAATTGGGCGATGAGCTCGCGCGTGTAGCGGCTATGGGCGGTGTTGGGCGTGGCAAGCAGCGTGAAGCGTCCGGTCTGCGACTGGCTGGCCGCCACCTTCACGGCGGGCACCGTGCCCACGAAGGTAATCGCCGGAAACGCACTGCGCAACGCGGCCAGCGCCAGCGTTGAGAGCGTATTGCAGGCGACCACCACTTGCGCGACACTATGCTTTTCCTGCAACGCTGCGATCAAAGAAATGCCGCGCGCGATGATGCTTTCAGCCGAACGATTCCCATAAGGAAATGCTGCCGTATCAGCCACATAAAGCGCCGGATGCTGCGGCGAAAGCTGGCGCATGGCGCGCACCACCGACAGGCCGCCCAGCCCGGAATCGATCACTACCATGCATGGAGTGTTATGTTGCGTTGCACTTGCCATTTCGCTTTCATTTTTGCATGATAGAGGCTCATACGTTGAATCGCACAAAAAGGAAAGGGCTGCCGTGGTTGCCGAACGTGCATTTTCCTCTCCCTGGACGCTGTCTTCGCCTTATTGGATCGTGATCGCGGGCATGCCCAGCGCGGCGCAGGGCTGGAAGAATGCCGCCACCAAAGCAGGGTTGAAGCCGCTGGCCGACCACCCCGATTACTACGCCATGCAGACCTCGCCGGAATGGGCGACCGAATGGGAACGGATTCTGGCTGCGCTCAACAGCGTGGCCGACGAGAGCGGCCTGAAAGCGGCCATCATCGCGGCTGATAAGCCACCCAGCAGTAAAGAGATCAGCTTCAACCTGCGCCCGCTGCAAGCGGTGCAGGAGGTGGTGGAGCATCTGTGGCTGCTGGACCACCTGAGCGAGGACCGGCTGGTCTGCTATTTCCAGCGCGTGATCGACCGGCGCAGCAAGCAGGTGGGGTTCGAGGCCTTCGCGCGCATCGCGCAGGGCGACGGCAATATTATTGGCGGTGCGGCGATCATGCGCGCCAGTCATGCGCTGAAGGTGGAATACCAGGTCGATCGCCGCATGCACAAACAGGCGATCGACACGTTCGCCGCCTGCGACCTTGACGGCTACATCTTCGTCAACTTCCTCACCGGCTTCATCCATCGCCCGGAAGTGTATCTCGAGGGGCTGAGCCAGGCGGTGGAACGCCACCACCTGATGCCGCGCAGCATCGCGCTGGATGTGCCGCTGACCGATTACGTGCGCGACATTGCCAAGCTGCGCTCCATTGCGGGTTATTGCCACGCGCGCGGGTTCTCGCTGTCGCTGGATGATGTGATGACGCCCGAAGGGCTCGGCAACCTGCTGTCGGATATTCGCCCCTCCATCGTCAAGCTGGATGGCAAGCTCGGCCCCGCGTTCATGGACGTGAAGCGGCAGGGGCCCGTGCTGGAGATCATCCGCTTAGCCCACAATGCCGGGGCGCTGGTGCTGGCCGAAGGCGTGGAGAACGAAGCGCTGTTCCAGGCCTATGTGCAGGCCGGGGTGGATATGTTCCAGGGCTACCATATCGGCGCGCCCGAGCTGTTCACGGCCAAAGACTGCAGCAAGTGATGCAGTTCGCCCACGGTTTGTGGGAATCGGCGGTTTTTTCGTAATATGTAGCTAAAACTCAACGCGATTGCTGGTGCAAGCGCGTGCCGGATATGGTAGCGTCGGCCCCGTCATAAAAAAGCAAGAAACACCCATGCCCGCACGCTCCATTGCTATTCTCATCCTTGGTCTTGTCATTGCTGTTGGCACGGCCGTTTCGCTTAAAAGCCGTATGGGCCAGCAGGCCGCGGCACCGAAGTCGCAGGTGCTGGTCGCCGCGGCGGATATTCCGGCCGGCAGCTTCGTGCGCGCCGAATACCACCTGAAGCTGGCCGACTGGCCGCAGGACAACATCACCCCCGCCATGCTGACCAGCGAAGCCGTGCAGCCGGTGGATTACGAAGGCGCGGTCGCGCGCCGCGCCATCAGCACGGGCGAGGCCATTACCAACAGCATGCTGGTGAAATCGAACGAGGGCGGCTTCATGTCGGCCGTGCTGGAGCCGGGCAAGCGCGCGGTTTCCATTCCGGTGGACCCTACATCGGGCAATGCGGGCTTCATCTTCCCCGGCGACCGGGTGGATTTGATCCTGACCCACAAGATCGACCTGAATGGCGGCGAAGAGCGCGCCTCGGAAACCTTCATCGAGGACGTGCGCGTGCTGGCGGTGGACCAGATGCTGGACAACCCCGAGAACAAGGCCATGCTCGCCAAGACCGTGACGCTGGAAGTCACGCCCAAGCAGGCTGAGGAGATCAACGTGGCGAAGGACTTAGGCAAGATCAGCCTGTCGCTGCGCAGCTTAGCGACCAAGAAAGATGCCGCGGGCGACACGGACGGGCCCACCACGTTCGACGAAGTACTGCAGCAGGAAGTGCCCACCGACCTGCCGCCGCAGAACCTGACGCGCGACACCGACGTGAGCAAGATCATTACCCCGCGTGACGCGGCGGGCACACGCGTGCGCGTGCTGCGCCCGGGTGCTGAGCCGCAGGAGATCGAATTCAACCCCGAAGGCGCGTCGCGCGCGCAGGAGATCCGCTGATATGCGCTCGTTCCTTGCCCGAATCGCTGCCCTGTTCGCTGCCTACACGCTGGCCATGCAGCCGGTCTATGCGCAGCAATCCACCAATTTCTATGAAGCGCTTGGCTATCAGGGCGCGGCCCCCGGCGTGATCGATGTGGAGATCAACAAGGGTGCACCGCTGCGCCTGCCGTCGGCGGCGGCCTCGGTGGCCGTGGCCGACCCCGAGATCGCGGATGTGCAGGTGATCTCGCCGAAAATGCTCTACGTGAATGGCCGCGGCATTGGTGAAACCAGCGTCATCGCGGTGGATGCCAGCGACAACATCATCCTCGAATCCACCGTGAACGTGACCCACAACCTGTCGCGCCTGAAACGCGCGGCGGAGGAGCTTTCGCCGAATAACGACGTGGTCGCCACCAGCACCGACAATGCCATTATCCTGAAGGGCAAGGTGGAATCACCCGTCGCCGCCGAGAAGATCCAGCGCATGGCGACCAGCTTCCTGCAGGGCGAAGGCCAGCAGGTCATCAACATGCTCGACACCTCGGCCACCGATCAGGTGATGCTGAAAGTGAAGATCGTGGAAGTGGCACGCAACGAGCTGAAGCGTTTCGGTATTAACTGGGAAAGCCTCATCAACGCGGGCAGCGGCTTTGTGTTCGGCGTGGGGCAGGGGCGTGACTTCGTGAATGACACGAACGGTTACGTGCGCGGCACCAATGGCGATAACAGCCTGTTCGCGGGCTATCGCGGGTCGGATGCGAACATCAACGCTGCCATTGACGCGCTGGAGCAGGACGGGCTCATCAGCGTGCTGGCCGAGCCGAACCTGACGACGCGTTCGGGCACCGCGGCGAACTTCCTCGCAGGCGGGGAATACCCCATTCCCGTTCCGGGGCAGAATGGCACCGTGACCATCGAATACCGCCAGTTCGGCGTGAGCCTGCAATTCACCCCGGTGGTGCTGTCGCCGGAGAAGATCAGCCTCAGCGTGCTGCCTGAGGTGAGCGCGCTTTCCATGGCGAATGCGGTGACGCTGAATGGCACGACCGTGCCGGGCCTGACCACGCGCCGTGCTTCCACCACGGTGGATCTGGGCACGGGCCAGAGCTTCGCCATTGCCGGGCTGCTGCGCAACGACCAGGGCACCTCGGTGGATAAATTCCCGTTCCTTGGTGATGTGCCGGTGCTGGGTGCGCTGTTCCGCTCCAGCGAATTCCAGAACAACCAGACCGAGCTGGTCATTCTGGTGACGCCGTACATCGTGAAACCCGTGGATAAGCCGGAGCTGCTCGCCACCCCGCTGGATGGGCACAAGCCCGCGACGGATGGCGAACGCATCCTGCTGGGGCGGTTGCACAACGAAACACCGAAATACAAGAACTCTGCCAAGCCAGAGGTCACCACGCCTGCGAGCGCGTTCGACGGCATTGGTGGTCAGGCTGGCTTCCTCATTCGATAGGAGAGGCCCATGCGCCATGTGATGCTGCTGATCGCCTGCCTTGGCCTTGCGGCGTGCAGTGATTTCGAGCCACGCGAAAAAGTTGCCGACGTGGACCCGGACACGGGCTGGGTCGTGCCGCCCTATCCCTGCCCGGACTGGAGCCAGGACGCCACCGTGAATTACGACAACAGCCTGCACAGCAATTATGGCTGCGCGGTGAACAATAACCTCGCTGTGCAGCTGGCCGATCCGTGGGACCTGAAAGAGGGCCGCGGCAGCGACACCGGCAACACCGATATGGGGGTGCTGACCATCGAGCGTTACCGCGCCGGGGAGATCCCCGTTCCACTCACCCCCATGCAGGATAACGGCCAATAACATGACCAGTCCCTCCGGCAGCCTTGGCACCACGCACCTGCTTGCCTATGTCAGCAACGGCGAATCTGCGGCCAGCATCCGCGCGCTGATGAACCGCCAGAATATCACCGATTTCGCCGTGGAGCCGGGCACCGCCACGGAAGCCACTGAATACCTGAAGACCCATGCCAGCCCGCAGATCCTGATCGTGGAAGTCCCCTCGTCGGACGCGGCACCGAAAATGCTGGATGCACTGGCCGACGTGGTGCACCCGGCGACGCGTGTGATCGTCACCGGCACGGTGGACACGTTCAGCTTCTACCACTGGCTGATGGGCCTTGGCATCCACGACTATTTGCTGTCGCCGTTCAACGAGCAGCAGCTTGCCTCGGCGCTCAGCAAGGGGGCGGCCGGCAGCAGCGCGCCGGCGAACGATGCACCGTCGCCCGAGGCGCGCAAGATCGTCGCCTTCGTGGGCACGCGCGGCGGGGTGGGCACCACCAGCCTTGCGACCGCTTCGGCCTGCATGCTGGCCGAGGAATTCGGCAGACAGACCGCGCTGATCGACCTTGATCCGCAATTCGGCAGTGCCGCGCTGGCACTGGACCTTGAGCCCAGCCGCGGCATGCGCGACGCGCTGGAGAAGCCCGATCGCATCGACACGCTGTTCCTTGAGCGCGTGATGATGAAGCCCTACCCCAAACTTTCGGTGCTGGGCGCCGAAGAGCCCTTCGCCGACAGCGTGAACATCCACCCCGAGGCGGGCGCGTTATTGTTCGGCGCGCTGCGCGAGAAATTCCCCCTCTGCGTGGTGGATGTGCCGCGCCAGCTCACCCCGCTCACGCGCTATGTGCTGGCCCATGCCGACCATGTGGTGCTGGTGACCGAGCCGGGCATTCTTGGCCTGCGTGACGCGCTGCGCCTGCGCGACTTGCTGGTGCAAACGCTGAAACGCCCGGCACCCACGGTGCTCATCAACCGCGACGGCATGGCCAGCAAGCAGCAACCCTCGCGCACGGAATATGCGAAACATCTCGGCGCGACACCGGCGGCGTATGTTCCGTTCCATGAAGAAATCATCGGCGCCACTGCCCGTGGTGAAACGCTGCACGACCACGCCAAGCTGCAGCCGGTGGTAACGCCGCTGCGCCAGTTCCTGCAAACGCTGCTGGGCGATGCGCCGGATGCTGCCGACGCGAAACCTGCTTCGAAACGTGGTTTCCTGAAAGGGCGCAAGTGATGTTCGGCCGCCGCCAGGACCAACCCGGTGCCCCGGCGCCCAGCCCTGAAAGCACCGCCACCAGCGCGGCCGCTCCTGCGCCTGCTGCGGCCCCGGTGGCCGAGCCCGGCGAACCCGCCACCACGGCGTTCGCGCCGCCGGTGAGCGACGCGATGCGCCAGACCAAGGAGCATATCTACAACCGGCTGATGGAACAGATCGACCTGCAGACCGCCAGTCGCCTGCCGGAAGAGGAACTGCGCCGCCAGATCGTGGACGTGATCGGTGAGATCGTGATCGAGGAGAAACTCGCGATCAACCAACTGGAGCAGCAAATGCTCGCCGGCCAGATCGTGGACGACATGATCGGCCTCGGCCCGCTGGAGCCGCTGCTGAAGGACGAGGCCGTGACCGACATCATGGTCAATGGCCCGTTCCAGATCTATGTGGAGCGCAAAGGCAAACTCACGCTCACCGACATCCAGTTCCGCAACAATGAACATGTGATGAACATTGCCCAGCGCATTGTGACCGCCGTGGGCCGCCGGGTGGATGAATCCAGCCCCATCTGCGATGCGCGCCTGAAAGACGGCAGCCGCGTGAACGTGATCGCGCCGCCGCTGTCGCTGAAAGGCTGCAGCATTTCCATTCGTAAATTCTCGAAGAAAAAGATCACGCTGGACGTGATGGCCGCGCAAGGCAACATCTCCGAGCCGGTGTGCAAACTGTTGAAGATCGCGGGTGCCTGCCGCCTCAACATCATCGTCTCAGGTGGTACCGGTTCGGGCAAGACCACGCTGCTGAACGCGCTGTCGCGCATGATCGACCATGGCGAACGCGTGGTGACGATTGAGGATGCGGCCGAGCTGCAATTGCAGCAGCCGCACGTGGTGCCGCTCGAGACCCGGCCGAAGAACCTTGAGGGTGACGGCGAGATCACCATGCGCGATTTGGTGAAGAACGCGCTGCGCATGCGGCCGGACCGTATCATCCTTGGTGAGGTGCGCGGCGGCGAGGCGATCGACCTGCTGCAGGCCATGAACACCGGCCACGATGGTTCGCTCGGCACGCTGCACGCCAACAACCCGCGCGAGGCGCTCACCCGCCTTGAGAACATGGTGAACATGAGTGGGCTGAAGCTGCCCAGCCACGCCATTCGCCACCAGATCTCGAGCGCGGTGCAGCTGATCGTGCAGATCCAGCGCATGCGCGACGGCATGCGCCGCATCACCCACGTCACGGAAGTGATGGGCATGGAAGGCGACGTGATCATTACGCAGGACCTGTTCACCTTCCAGTTCCAGGGCGAGGACGAACACGGCAAACTGATTGGTGAATTCAAATCCTCGGGCCTGCGCCCCAACTTCACGCCGCAGGCGGCCTATTTCGGGCTGGATAAAGCCTTGCTGGAAATCATCTGATGCCGGCGTTGCTACAGTCGGTGGAACTGTGGATCGGCCTTGCCGTGCTGCTCATGCTGGCGCTGCTGCTGGGCAGTGGGCGCGGCGAGAAGAAGAAACAAGCCGCGCGGCTGGCCCGCATTACCCGCAGCACCAGCGCGGCTAAGGTCACGGACCCCGCGCAGACCCTGCGCAAACGCGACCCGAATGCCGACAGCAAATTCGGGCAGGCCATTGCGCATATCTCGTTCGTGGAGCGCTTGCAGGCGCGGCTGGAAGCGGGGGGCATGGTGCTCACGCCGCAGCAATTCCTTGTGCGTTGCGGCTTCATTGGGCTGGGTGGCATGGTGTTCCTGCTGGTGCTTGGCAAGCCCGCGCTGCTGGCGCTGCTGGTCGGCATCATCCTTGGGCTGGGGCTGCCGCATCTGTACGTGAAGCGGCGCATCCGCAAGCGCCAATTGCAGTTCCTCAAACTGTTCCCGGAAGCGATCGACCTCATTGTGCGTGGCCTGCGCGCGGGCCTGCCCGTGGCGGAGTCGTTCATTGTGGTGAGTCGTGAAATTCCTGACCCCGTGGGCCGGGTGTTCTTCACCCTCAGCCAGCAGACCGGGCTGGGCGTACCCATGGAAAAAGCACTGGCCGACACCGCCGCCAAGCTGGACATGACCGAGTTCAATTTCTTCGTGACGACCATTATTTTGCAGCGCGAAACGGGTGGCAACCTTGGTGAGATCCTCAGCAACCTCAGTCAGGTGCTGCGCGACCGGCAGATGATGAAGCTGAAGATCGGTGCGCTCTCGTCGGAAGCGCGGGCGAGTGGCTACATCGTAGGCTCGCTGCCCATTTTCGTGTTCAGCATCCTGTCCGTCATTTCGCCGGAGTACCTGAACCCGCTCTATGATGATTTCCGCGGCAATATCTCGCTTGCCGTGGCCATTGGCATGATGGTGTTCGGCGCGTTCGTGATGAAACGCATGACACAGATGGAAATCTAGGGAGGGCGCATGCAGAAAGGCCAAGCACTGCGCCTGGAAGACCTGCTGCCCGCCGGCATGGGGCTGGACGAGCTGCTGATCCTGCTCGCCGCGGTGGCGGTGTTCATGATCATCTGGTCCATCGGCCAGATCTTCTTTGTGCGCGATCCGTTCGGTGCCCGGCTGAAAGCCGTGGCCGCACGCCGTGCCGAGCTGAAAGGCGAGATGCTGGGGCCGAAACGCCGCCGCCGTTCGAACAATGACGAGACCATGCATTTCGTGCGGCGGGTGGTGCTGCGCCTGAAATTGCTGCAGCAGCACCAGGGCGGCGTGCTGCAAAAAAAACTCACGCAGGCGGGCTACCGCAGCAAAGACGCCATCATTGTGTTCGCGTTCGCCAAGCTGGTGATGCCGTTTGCCGGGCTCGCCACCGGCATCCTGCTATGCGGCATCGACTGGGCGCATCCGTTCGAACTGAAGCAGGGCAAGGGCTGGCTCATTTTGTTGGGCTGCGGTTATTTCGGCGCGCGCCTGCCGGAGATCATCGTGGCGAACCAGAAGGGCAAGCGCCACGCATCCATTCGCAAGGCATTGCCGGATGCGCTGGATTTGATGATGATCTGCGCCGAGGCAGGCCTGTCGCTCGCCGCGGCGCTGGACCGCGTGGCGCGTGAGCTGGGCCGGGTGAGCCCCGAACTGGCCGAGGAATTCACCCTGACCTCGGTGGAGCTTGGCTTCCTGCCCGACCGCGCGACCGCGCTGAAGAATCTCGGCGAACGCTGCGACGTGAAAGAGGTGCGTGGCTTCGTGAACGTGATCGCGCAGACCGAGAAATACGGCACGCCCATTGCGCAGGCGCTGCGCGTGCTGAGTCAGGAATTCCGCATGGAGCGCATGCTGCGCGCCGAGCAGAAAGCGGCGCGCCTGCCCGCGCTGATGACGGTGCCGATGATCGTGTTCATCCTGCCCACGCTGTTCATCGTGGTGATGGCGCCGGCGGTCATTCAGGTGCTGGATAATTTCTAGCGGTTAGTTCGCCTGCCGCACCGGCACGGGGGCCACCGGCGCAAGCACGGCCTTGCCGCTGTCGTCGCGCCCGGCAATGTATTGCGCAAGGCGTTTCAGGCTGGCCTGGCGTTCTTCCTCGCTCATCTCACCGGCTACCAGCTCTTTCGCTTCGGTGTGGCGGCCCAGCATGCCATAGGCAAGCGCAAGGTTGTGGCGCGTCACCGGTGAGGCTCCTTCGGCCAGCGCTTCCGTCTTCAGCAGTTCCGCAGCCTTGTCGGGCTTGTTATCCAGCAGGTAGGACATGGCAAGGTTGGTGCGCACGGGCGCAAGATCCGCATCCGGATTCAGGCTGAGCGCGCGCAGGTAGGCCACTTGCGCCGCGGCATGCTGGCGCAGCATGTCATGCGCGATGCCCTTGCCCGAGAGCAGGTCGAGGCTTTGCGGCTGGGTGTCCAGCCCGCGCTCGAACACGCGCAGCGCATCCGCCGGGCGGTTCTCGTTCAGGTAGAGCTTGCCCAGCGAGTAATTCACCGCCACATGGCCGGGCTGGAAGATCGCCGCGCGCTCCAGCACGTCGCGCGCTTTGGCGGGCTGGTTCTGTTTCAGGTACAGATCGGCCAGCGCCAGATGCGCATCCACATGGCCTTTGCTGGCGGCCACCGCATTCATGTAGCTTTGTTCGGCCTGCGCGAATTCGTTGCGCGACGCGGCGGCCTGACCGGTTGTCATCAGCGCCTGTTCGCGGCCGCTCATGGGCCCGAGCGTGCTCACATCCACCGCGCCGGGTGCATCGCCCATGCTGCAGGCAGCGAGGCTGATGGCAAATAGTGCGAGGGCGATATGGCGCATAGGTCTCTCCCGGATGTTGCGGTAATGTAGCGCGATTGCCCCGCCGTGACAATGGTGAAACATGCGTGGCGTTTGTCTAAAATTGTAGCGTAAAACAGCGTGTTGCGCGCGCAATAACGCTGACTTGCCCGCGGCGTTGTGGTATAAGGTAGCCGGGGGTTCGCGTGCGGACATGCAAGGGGATAGGCTGGCGGTTACTGCGCGCGCGCGATGGCGTGAGCGCGATGGAGTTCGCCATGCTGGCACCGGTGCTGCTGCTGCTGATCTTCGGCGTCATTGAATTTTCGCTCATCATGCTGGTGTCGAACATCCTTGAGAACGCGACGAGCATTTCCTCGCGCCTCGGCAAGACCGGCTACGCGCAAAGCGGCCTCAGCCGCGAAGACACCATCCGTCAATCCATCGAGCAGCGGGCCGGTGGGCTGGTCGATCCACAGAAGCTCAGCATCACCTCGAAATATTACGCGCAGTTCGACCAGATCGGCGACGCCGAGCCGTGGAACGACAGCAACGGCAACGGCGTGGCCGAGGTCGGTGAGTACAACGACATCAACGGCAACGGCCAGTACGATGCGGATATGGGCCTCGCCGGCTATGGCGACGCCGAGGATATCGTGGTCTACACCGTGCATTACCCGTGGAATGTGCTCACCCCGTTCATGCGCGAACTCATTGGCGATGCGCAGGGGAATTTCCCCATCGAAACGCACGCCGTGGTAAAGAACGAGCCCTACGATGGTTAGGTGGATCAAACAGTTCGCCCGCGCGCAGCACGGCATGGCCGTGGTGGAATTCGCGCTGGTGCTGCCCATGCTGATGACCATGTTCTATGGCTGCATCGAGATCACGCGCTACATCCTGGTGGTGCAGAAGGTCGAGAAGCTCGCGCACACGGTATCCGACGTGACGGCACAGTCGCGCGTGGTGACCACCGCCAGCCTCAACCAGCTGCTGGATGCGACCAGCGACATCATGAACCCGTTCGGCACCGGGGCGAACAGCCGCGTCATCATCAGCTCGTTGTATCGCCCGCCGGGCACCACCAGCACCGCCAGCGTGAACTGGCGGCATTTCGGCGGCGGCACGCTCACCGCCACCAGCCAACTGGGCGATGTGGGCACCACGCCCACCATGCCCGGCGGCTTCACCTTCAACGAGCGTGAGAACGTCATCGCGGCGGAGGTGTATTTCCAATTCTCGCCGCTGGTGAGCAACCGCTTCTTCGGCACCACCACGGTGTACCGGAGTGCGTTCTACAAACCGCGCCTTGGCGCGCTCACTGCCACCCCGTCATAGGAGGGGACCATGCTGCAACGGTTCGTGGATGATACGCGCGGTTCGGTGTTCGTGATGGTCGGCGCCGCCATCATCATGCTGGTGGGCGTGGTGGGCGTGGCGGTGGATGTGGGGCGCGGCCAGATGGCGCAGACCAAGCTGCAGAACGCGCTGGATGCCGCGGGGCTGGCCGCGGGCGCCAGCATCAACAGCCAGGACCTCGAAGCCGAGGTGATGAAATACATGAACGTGAATTTCACCGAGGGCACGCTGGGCGCCACGGTGACCAACGTGGACCCCGTGCTAAACGAGGAGGGCACGCTGCTGACCGTCACGGCGGATGCCACCATGCCAACCACCTTCATGAATATCTTCGGCCACACCACCATGAACCTGCAGGCGCACACCGAAGTAACGCGCACGCAGAAGGGCATGGAGCTGGCCGTGGTGCTGGATACCACCGGCTCCATGGCGGGCAGCAAATTGACGGCGCTTAAAACTGCCTCGAACGATTTGATGGATATTCTGTTTGGGGAAACCGCCAGCACGGCGGATAATCTGTGGGTCGGCATCGTGCCGTTCTCCATGGCGGTGAATGTGGGGCCGAGCCACACCGATTGGCTGGATGCCGGGCAGTATGCTGCGCTCGACTGGGGCACCACCAGCTGGCGCGGCTGCACCGAAGCGCGCTGGGTGGACGGCAACGACCTGACGGATGCAACGCCGAGCGATGAGCCGTTCCTTGCCTATTACTGGCAGGACGACACGAACAACGACTGGCGGCAGGTGGACACGCAGGACGTGACCACCACCACGCTGTGCGGCCCCACCAGCAGCACCAGCTGCCGCTGCACCACCGCCACGGGCGGCTACAGTGGTGGCACGCGCGTGTGCGGCACCACCACCAGCGGCACCACCAGCACGCGCATTTATTGCACCAACCAGACCAGCAGCAGCAACAAGCGCTGCTATCAGGAAGTGACCACGCAGCACGCGCCCATCTACAGCTACGATATTACCAGCAGCAAAGGCCCCAACACCTATTGCCCCACCACGCCGATCACGCCGCTGACCAACCAGCGCAGCACGCTGGATACGGCCATTACCAACCTCACCGCAGTAGGCGGCACGCATATTCCCACCGGCGCAGCATGGGGCTGGCGGCTGATCAGCCCGAACTGGCGCGGGCTGTGGGGCGGCAGCATGAACACCAACGACCTGCCGCTGGATTACAATACCGACCTGATGGTCAAGGCCATGATCCTGATGACGGACGGTGAGAACACCATGTACACGAATGCCGATGGTGCGTATGGCTACACCCCGCAGAACCACACCGGCATGACCAGCACGCCCTATACCGACACCAAGGCCGCGCAACGGCTGAACGTGAAGCTGGAGCAGATCTGCACCAACATGAAGGCGCAGGGCATCATTGTGTATACGGTGGTGTTCGACCTGAACAGCACCACGGTGGACGACATGATGCGCAACTGCGCCACCCAGCCCGATTACTATTTCAATTCGCCGGATGAAGCCGCGCTGCGGCAGGCCTTCCGCACCATTGGCGACAGCCTGTCGAACCTGCGCATCAGTCGGTAATAGGAAATGCGTTGGGCATGTGCGCCTAAGCCGTGCGGCGGCTGCGCGGCGCGCAGCCTTGCGCGGCAAGGCTTCCATGATTCTCCCTACCAAACGATCCACTGGATCGTTTGGTAGGGAGAATGGTGCCGGTTGCAGGATTTGAACCCGCGACCTTCGGTTTACAAAACCGCTGCTCTACCCCTGAGCTAAACCGGCACGCGCATGCGGGCCGGGTGTACCGGATTTCGCGCAGGCCTGCAAGTAGCCTTCCTTTATGCAAAACCGATCCTTCGGGCCACTGCGGCATATGGATAGGCCACGGCGCGCCGCGTAGCTTTCACGGTATCAATCAAAACAAGTATCACTCAAAACAAAATGGAGAGACCCATGTTAGATTTCCTGAAGCCCGAGAACGATGCCATCCTCATCCTCAAGAAAGACCACGATGTAGTGGATGCACTGTTCGATGATTTCAAAAAAGCCGAATCGCGTGACGAAAAATGCCGCATCGCACTGGAAGCCATTAACGAGCTGCGCATGCACGCGCTGGTGGAAGAAGAAATTTTCTACCCCGCCATGCGTGCCCAAGGCGTGGACAAGGACATGCTGAACGAAGCCGATGAAGAGCACCATGTTGCCAAACTGCTGATCGCGGAGCTAGCGACGATGGACGGTTCCGAGCAGCATTTCGATGCGAAATTCACTGTGCTGGCCGAGAATATCCGCCACCATGTGAAGGAAGAAGAGCATGATCTCTTCCCGAAATGCCGCGATACCGAGGTGGATATGGTCGCCCTTGGCGAGCGTATGCTCGCGCGCAAGGACGAGCTGAAGACCAAAGGCATTCCTGCCAACGCGGAAGAGCTGCTCATGGCCCGTCAGGGTGTGCATGATTCCTCGGCAGAAGCGGCGATGCGCAAACCGCGCGCGGCCTAGTTGCCGTATTCGCCGTCCTTCAGCCAGGGGCGGTGGTTCATCGGCTTGCCGAAATAATACCCCTGAAGCTGGTCGACCCCGAGCTCCATGAGCATTTTGGCGATCTCGCCATTCTCAACGAACTCGGCGACCGACTTCAGGCCGAAGCCGCGCGTGAAATCGAGCAGCATTTTCACGAAGAAACGCGAATCGGCATTGTCGGTCAGGTCACGAATGAAGCTGCCGTCGATCTTCACCATGTCGAGCGAGAGCATTTTCAGCTGGCGGAAGCTGGTGTAGCCCGAGCCGAAATCATCCAGCGCGATGAGTGCGCCCGTCATTTGCACTTCGGCGCAGAAGAACGCCATGTGCTTCAGGTCGCGGTGCATCGCGGTCTCGGTGATTTCCACGATCAGGCGCGGGCCGATCTCGGGCGTTTCATCGGTCGCCTGCTTCAGCATGGCCAGCCAGCTGGGGTCCTGCGTGGTCAGGTTCGACACGTTCAATGCCAGCTGCACGTGCTTGTCGTTGCGCAGTTCGGCGACCACTTTTTCCAGCACTATCTTGTCGATCATCGGCATCAGCCCCATGCGCTCGGCCACGGGAATGAGCATGCCGGCGGAGCTGATCTTGCCCTCATCCGAATAGAGGCGCAGCAGGGCCTCGTAATGCGCGACCTCGCCGGATTTGCTGTCGATCACCGGCTGGTAGGCAAGGCGCAGGCGGTTTTCTTTCATGGCCTGCCCAAGAATGTTGGCGATGCCCATTTCCTCGCGCTGTTCCACGCCGGAAATATCCTGCCGCAGGCGGTTTTCGTCCTTCTCTTCGGTCAGCGCCACCAGTGTGCGCGCCAGTAATTCTTCGGCGGTGCCGTGCGCGTCGGGCAGCATCTGGTACGCGTAGCGGCTCAGGCAATGCAGCTCGCCATAGCGCGAATCGTAGCTGTAGGTGCGGATCGCGTCCTGCACGTCGTGGCACCATTGCTGCACCTGCCGCTCCAGCATGCCATGCAGCAAAATGCCGAACTGGTCGCGCTGCACGCGGGCGAGCTGCCCGTTCTCCAGCTTGCTGCCGATCACTTCCTCGATCTCTTTCATCACGGCTTCGGCCACCGCCATGGAATAACCGCTCATGATCATGGGCAGGTTATCGATGGAGAAAAGGATGATGGTGGCGGGCAGTTGTTTCGTGCGCGCGTCGGATTCCAGCTGCGCCAGCGCTTCCACAAAGCGCTGCGGGTAGCCGCAGCTGCCAAGGGCAGGGGTGCTCGTTGCGGGGTCGGATTGCGAACGCCAGAACATAGGGGTGGGGTTGAATCGGTTGCGGGTGTTTTGTTTTATATGGCAAATTGCCGGAACAGGCATCTTGCCACACTTCTCACCCACTGTGAAGCAGCACGGTGATTTTGCCAGCCGCGCGGCACAAAAGACCCATGAAATTGCATGAAAAATTGCCGACCTGCGGCAGGATTACGACAAATTAGGAAATGCTGCAGTAACCAGCAGCGCGACGAACAGGCAAAGCCCGAGCCACTGGTTGCTGCGAAACAGCTGGCCGCCACGCATGCTTCCCGGCAACAATGCGTTCGCCTGGCTGGCCTGCCAGCCCATATGCACCGCCACGGCGATCAACGCCAGCTGCACCGGCCATGCATAGCGCTCGGCAAGGATGCAGGCGGCAAGCCAGAACAGCAACGCCGCCCCATAGCAGGCGAGGGTGAACCACTGCAGGCGCGCGCCCGTGCCAACCCGCCGCGCGGTGGATTTGATGCCCACGCTGGCATCGTCGGGCATGTCCTGCACGGCGTAGAGCGTGTCGTAGCCCAGCGTCCAGAAGAAGCAGCCCGCATAGAGTAGCAGCGGGGCGAGGGCGAGGGGCTGGCCCGTCGCCGCCCAGCCGATGAGGGCACCGAAATTGAAAGTCAGGCCAAGGAAGGCCTGCGGCCAGAAGGTGAGCCGCTTCATCCACGGGTAGGCGGCGATCAGCGGCACAGCGCACAGCGCCAGCCACACCACCTGCATGGGCAGCACCAGCGCCAGCAGCAGCGCATTGAAGGCCAGCACGAACAGCAGCACGCCCGCATCGCGCACGGAAATCTCACCACTGGCAAGCGGGCGGGTGCGTGTGCGTTCCACCTGCGCGTCAAGCCTGCGGTCGGTGAGGTCGTTGATGATGCAACCCGCCGCGCGGGTAATGGTCGCGCCCAGCAGCATCAGCGCCAGAAGGTCCCACCGCAGCGGGGCGGGGGCCAGCAGCATGCCCCACGCCGCCGGGAAAAACAGCAGCCAGATGCCGATGGGCTTGTCCATGCGCATCAGGCGCAGATAGGGGCGAACGCGTTGCATAAAACGCTACTAGCATGAATCCCACGCGGGCGGTAAAGAGAAACGATGCACCCAAAACCCCGCCAGCGCCTCGCCATCGACCATGCCCTGCAACCGGGCGCTGCCCTGCAGCTGGAGGGCAACCACGCGCATTACCTTGGGCATGTGCTACGTGCCCAGCCCGGCGAGCATGTGGCGCTGTTCAACCGCACCGACGGCGAATGGCTGGCGCAGATCACCGAGGTGAAGAAAAAATCCATTGCCCTGCAACTGGTGGCGCAGACCAAGGCGGCGCAGGTCGGGGTGGATATGTGGGTCGCGTTCGCGCCCATCAAGGGCGGCAGGCTGGAGACGATCATCGAGAAAGCGACCGAACTGGGCGCGGCGCAACTGCACCCGGTGCTGACGCAGCGCACCATCGTGGACAAGGTGAATGCGGAACGCGCCGAATCCATCGCCCGTGAAGCCGCCGAGCAATGCGAACGCACCGACTGGCCGCTGATCCACGCGCCGCAGAAACTGGCGCAATGGCTGGGCAGCTTCCCCACCGACCGCGTGCTGATCTATGGCGATGAAACGGGGGGCGGCGTAGCCCTTCAAGATGTATTACGTGGGCACCTGCGGTGCCTTGAAGGGGCTGCGTCCCCTTCGCCCGCCAATGGCGGGCTGACCCCTCCCGCAAGCGGCTCGGCCTTACGGCCTACGCAAGAAATGCATCAACCCCGAGAGGATACGGCGCGTAGCGCGGAAGCGCGAGCCGCCGCGCGAGGGGGGTCAGCGACCGAAGGAAGCGAAGGGGGTGGGCTTGCGCCCCCCTTCATGCCCGAAGGGCAACCTATAAAATGGGCCATTCTCGCGGGGCCGGAAGGCGGCTTCACGCCGGACGAACTGGCCATGCTGCGCCATTGCAAACAGGCGCGCGGCGTTTCTTTGGGGCCGCGCATCTTGCGGGCAGACACCGCCATCATTACATTGGCGGCCATGACATTGGCGGCGTGGGGTGATTGGCACCGTGCACCACGCTTTGAAGGGGGCATTCCATCATGAACCAACCGGCACTCCAGCCTGCGGCCACGCCGCCGGCCATTCTTGACCGCCTGCGCGACCTGCTGGCCAGCCGCAGCGATGAGATCACCGCATGGATGGATGCGCGGCGCATGGAATCCGGCGCGCCGTTCTATTCGTCGGTCGATCTGCGGCATGCGGGCTATAAACTCGCTCCCGTGGACACCAACCTGTTCCCGGCAGGGTTCAACAAACTCAGCGCTGCAGCCCGCCAGCGCGCGGCCCTGCATGCGCGCGCCCGCTTCACGCGCTGCAACCAGCCGATCACGCGCGTGCTGCTGATCCCCGAGAATCATACGCGCAACCAGGGCTATCTGGATAATCTCGGCGCGCTGAAATCGGTGCTGGAAGCGGGCGGGGCGGAAGTGGTGATTGGTAGCCTTGCGGCGCAGCCGGGCCAGCCCATTGCCTTGCAGACCAGCACCGGCGAAGATTTGCTGCAGCAACCGCTGGTGCGTGAGCGCAGCATGCTGGCCACCGAATCGGGCTTCGTACCGCAGATGATCGTGCTGAACAACGACCTCACCTCGGGCCTGCCGGATGTGTTGCGTGGCGTGAGCCAGCCTATCCAGCCGCGGCCCAGTCAGGGTTGGCACCGCCGCCGCAAATCCATCCATTTCGATGCGTACGCCAAGCTGGTGCGCGAATTCGCCGATGCGTTCGCGCTTGATCCGTGGCTGCTCGACAGCGTGTCGCACAAATGCGGCCGCGTGAATTTTGGCGAACGGCAGGGCCTCGAATGCGTGGCCATGGGCGTGGAAAAAGTGCTGCACAATGTGCGCAGCAAATACGCCGAATACGGCATTACCGATGAGCCGTATGTGTACGTGAAATCTGACGCGGGCACCTATGGCATGGGCATCATGACGGTGAAATCCGGCGACGAGATGCTGGAGCTGAACAAGAAGCTGCGCAACAAAATGAACGTCATCAAGGAAGGCGTGCAATCCACCGAAGTGGTGATCCAGGAAGGCATTCCCACCATTGATGTGGTGGATGGCGCACCGGCCGAGCCGATGCTGTATCTGATGGATGGGCACGCCGTGGGCGGAGCCTACCGCGTGAACCGCGAGCGCGATGCGCAGGGCAATTTGAACGCCACCGGCATGGAATTCGTCGGCATGTGCGACGAGGGCGAAGACGGCAAAGCCAAAATGCCCAGCTGCCATTTCGGCGCGCTGGGGCTTATTGCCGAGCTGGCCTCACTCGCCGCCCCGCGCGAAGAATACGGCGAGAGCTATTCCATTTAGTGACGGGTGAGGCGTGAGGTGTGAGGTGTGAGGTGTCGGATTTCATCTGACTAAATTACCACTCACTATTCACGCATCACCACGCACTTCCTCACGCCGCGTCGAGCCACTTGCCCTGCGGCTGCTGGCGATACGAAAGCGCTTCGGACAAATGCAGTTTGCTCACCGCAGCGCTGCCTTCAAGGTCGGCAATGGTGCGCGCCATGCGCAGCACGCGCGTGAGCCCACGCATGGAGAGATGGAGCTGTTTCGTGGCGCCCTCAAGCAAGCTATGCGCCGCCCCATCCAGCTGCGTGCGCTGTTGCAGTGCCTCGCCGCTCAGCGTGGCGTTGATGCAGCCTTGCCGCACCTGCTGCGCCTGCCGTGCGGCCGCCACACGCTTGGCCACCACGGCGCTCGGCTCGGCCGATTCGCGGCTCAGCATGGCCAGCGTATCCATCGCGGGGACTTCGACATGCAGGTCGATGCGATCCAGCAGCGGGCCGGATATTTTGCTCTGGTAGTCGCCCGCGCAGCGCGGCGCTTTGCTGCAGGCGCGCTCGGCGTCGCTCAGGTAACCGCAGCGGCAGGGGTTCATCGCCGCGATCAGCTGGAACCGTGCCGGGTAGGTGACATGCATGGCCACGCGCGCCACGCTGATGGTGCCGGTCTCCAGCGGCTGGCGCAGCGATTCCAGCACCGCGCGGGGGTATTCGGGCAGCTCATCCAGAAACAGCACGCCGTGATGCGCCAGCGAAATTTCACCGGGCACGGCGCGTTTGCCGCCGCCCACCATGGCGGCCATGGAGCTGGAATGGTGCGGGTCGCGGAAGGGCCGCGCGCCGCTGAATTCGCCCTTCACCAGTTTGCCCGCGACCGAGGCAATGAGGTTCGCCTCCAGCATTTCTTCGGCGCTCATGGGCGGCAGAATGCCCGGCAGACACGCCGCCAGCATGGATTTGCCCGAGCCGGGCGGCCCGATCATCAGCAAATTATGGCCACCGGCCGCGGCAATTTCCAACGCGCGCTTGGCCATGGCCTGCCCGCGCACTTCGGCCAAGTCCGGCCCACGATGCGCCACCGCCATGCTGCGGATCTCCGGCGGGCTTAGCACCTGCTGGCCTTTCACATGGTTGATAATGGCCAGCAGCGAGCTTGCGGCCCACACATCCAGCTCACCGGCGAAGGCGGCCTCGGCACCGTTGCCTGCCGGGCAGATGAGCCCGCGGCCTTGCGCACTGGCGGCAAGCGCGGCGGGCAGCACGCCGGCCACTTCCTGCAACCGCCCGTCGAGCGCCAGTTCGCCCAGCGCCAGCATGCGCTCGGTCGCATCTTCCGGCAGCATCTGCATGGCAACCAGCAGGCCCAGCGCGATGGGCACGTCGAAATGCGAGCCTTCCTTGGCCACATCCGCCGGGGCGAGGTTGACGAGGATTTTCTTTGCAGGCAGCTGCACGCCCATGGAGGCGAGCGCCGCGCGCACCCGTTCGCGCGATTCGCGCACGGTGTTGTCCGGCAGGCCGACGATGGTGAAGGCGGGAAGGCCCGCACCCAGATGCACCTGCACCTCGACCGGGATGGTTTCAATGCCCTGGAAGGCAACGGTGTGGATGCGCGTGACCATCGTAACTCGCGGCTGGATCTATGGACGATGGCGGCGCTAAAAACGTGATCGCCGCATATAAAGCGAACCTTACGTGCCGCAGGATTATTTGCAATGGCTTAAATAAAAAGGGAGTCCGATTCCCCGAAGGAAAAAGGACTCCCCCAACGGTTAACCCGAAAGGCTAACCGTTGTGTGGTTCAGCAGTCAGGCCGCGGCGATGGCGAGAGCAGGCGTGCTCTGCCGACGAAGCGACGTGAATGCGGCGGCAGCGTTGCGGGCATAGGCGATGGCGCGCGCGGCAGCGACCCCGAGGAGGCCGATGGTCGTGTGCGGATCGTTCTGCGTGCGCAAAGCGGTGCCTTCGATGCCGATGAGCTGCTGCGAGCCGGAAGCGGTGCGCATATCATTCAGCGGTTCGATCGCGCCGGAGCCGGGCATGGGGTTGCTGGCATCGCGGTTCAGTTCCTTGTTCGCCGACATAGCGAGCGCGGGCGTGGACATAGCGAGAGCAGCCAACAGTACTTTCCTCATGGTAGTCACTCCAAATAAGGGAACGGAAAAAACCGAACCCGAAACACTGCCCCGTACGCATTCCGAATGAATGGGTGCGGAAAGATTTTTTCGAACCTCTGAAAATGAGTTCACGTTCTAAAAATCAAAACAGCGGGCGCAGGCTAGCCAGCCGGTTCATAAGCATCACGTGAAGATTTGGTGACGGTGGCGCCCTGATAAAATCAATGGCTTAGCGGTGCCATGGGCCGGATTTTGCTGAAAAATGTGCATAAAAAGCCAAATCCTAACGTTTCTTCAAAGCTTTGTTCATGGTTCCTTAACCGCCAGCGGCGATAGTGACCAGACTGGAAAAGAGTAACAAAACAAAAGCCATGACGACCCGCGCACCAGAAGAAAAGGCCGATGCCGCCGATGCCCCGCTATTGGGCATGAAGGCGCGCATGCGCTCGCCCAAGGCACGCACGCTGATCGCCTTCTCGGCGCTCATCATGCTGCTGTTTTGCGTGTTCGTGGCCTATCAGGCCAGCAAGGCCTATGAATATGCGGTGGACGAGGGCAAGGCCAATGCCAGCCGCCTGACCAGCATTCTCTCCGACCAGGTGGAGCTGACCTTCCTGGCGGTGGATTTGACGCTGCGCCGCGCGGTGGAGCGGCAATATTTCAACATGCTGTTCGGCGGCAACCTGCCGCGCGACATCGAGAATAATTTCCGCCTCTGGGTCGAGGAAACGCCGCAGATCGCCGCGCTGATGCTGGTGAACGACCGCGGCGTGATCGAGGTGGCGGCCAACAAGCCGGGCTACGACGACTGGTACAACTACGCCGAAACCCTGCGCGACGACCCGGCCTTCCAGTCGCTGAAGGACGAGACCGAGCGCAATTATTACATTGGCCAGCAGCGCACCCGCAACGCCGCGCACCCGCAACTGATCGTGATGAGCCGCCGCCTGAACAAGCTGGATGGCAGCTTCGGCGGTGTCATCATCGCGGCGCTGGACCCGCGCTTCTTCAGCGACTTCTTCGCCAGCGTCGATTCGGGCACGCACCGCTTCATGTCGCTGATGCTGGATAACGGCTCGGTGCTTTATACTGGGCCGGAAGACGGCACCGATCAGGACGTGATCCTTGATTTCATTGGCGACCATGCGACCGAACATGCCGAAGCGCAAAAAGTCGTCACCAACACGCAGACCTTCAACGACACGGTCAAAATTTACTCCTACGTGCAGCTGAAGAACCTGCCCATCATCACCGCCATCGTGATCGATGAGGACGACTTCCTTGCCGGCTGGCGAAGCGCGCGCATGAAGGATATCTCGTTCCTTGCGATCTTCACGGTGTTCGGCTCGGTGCTCAGTTTCTTCGCGCTCACCATGGCCAAGCAGATCATCCGCGTGGAGGAATCCGAAGCCTCGGCCATTCTGGCGAGTCAGGCGAAATCCGAGTTCCTCGCCAATATGAGCCACGAGCTGCGCACGCCGCTCAACGCCATCATCGGCTTCTCGGAAATGCTCAATGCGGGCTATTTCGGCCCGGTGAACGACAAGCAGCGCGAACGGGTGCAGGACATTAATTTGTGCGGCACGCACCTGCTGCAGCTCATCTCCGACATTCTGGAATTCAGCAAAGGCGAGGCCGGTAAGCTGGAGCTGAACGAAGAAGAGATCGACCTGAAACGCGCCATCGAGGAATGCGTGCGCATTGTGAACGAGCGCGCCAAAGCCAAGCAGATCCAGCTGCGCATGGAGGTGGGCGAGGGGCTCTCCCACCTGATGGCGGACAAGCGCAAGGTGCGCCAGATCCTGCTGAACCTGATGAGCAATGCCATCAAGTTCACGCCACCCAGTGGCACCATCACGGTCAGTGCGCGCACCGATCACCATAACCAGATGCATCTGGTGGTGACCGACACCGGCGTGGGCATTGCCGAGGAAGATATTCCCACCGCACTCGCGGTGTTCGGGCAGGTGCACCGCAGCCAGAGCCATGAGGGCACCGGCCTTGGCCTGCCGCTGTGCAAAATGTTCGCCGAGCTGCATGGCGGCAAATTGCAGCTGACCAGCGTGGTGGGCGAAGGCACCACCGTGCGCATCATCTTCCCGGAAGCACGGGTGATGTAGTTCGCGATTGGCCTGCGGCACGAGAAGGGATCTGCTATCCCTTCGTCGCCTCCGGCTCCTTACCCTTTCCGTTCACTTCGTTCACGGCTCGCGCCATAAAGCGCTACGCGTTATGTAAAACCTGTGTATAGGGCGTAGGTTTAGTTGCAGTGACCCCCCAGATTTAGTATGCGAAATACATCCAAACACCACGGATGGGGTCTTATGCAGCATTCTCCCTTTTCGCCCGCGAACCTGAACGCGCAAGCCCACCGCCAGCTCATGACCTATTGGCGCGTGCGGATCCACAAAACCCTTGAGCAGCTGGAAACCGAAATGCGCCGCATGTTGCGCGTGGAATCCGGACTGGAACGTTTCGCGCTGGATATGGTGGCGCGCCTGCAGCCCTTCGCGGCCATGCTGGCGCATGTGCCCGCCGCGGTGGCCGAGCCGGTGGCCCTGCCGAAAGCGCCGTTCGAATGGGTGCAGCAGGCCGTGGGCGATGCGCGCGCGCGCGAGCTGAAGGCCCGCTTCCGCCAGTTGGCGAAAGAACTCCACCCGGATGCGACCGTAAGCGAAGCCGGGCGCCCCACCATGGCGCAAGTGAACCACGCCTATGCCACCAGCGACCTGGCCGCCCTTGTGCGGCTGGAGGCGCAATTGCTCGCCCCGGCGGAAGATGCGCCCGTGCAGGCCTTCGAGGAGTTTGTGCGGCAGGTGGAGCAAGCCACCCAGACCTACCGTCAGGCTTACACCAAGCTGCTGAATTCACCGCTCTATGCGCTGTATGCCCGCGCGGCCAGTGCGCAGGAAGACGGCTGGGATTTCGTGGAATCGCTCACCCGCCGCATCAAGCGCGTGGCGGAAAGCACCGCCCCACTCGCGGCGTAGCTACTAGAACGCGTTCAGGAAATAGAGCGAGCAGCCAATGGTCGAGCTGCTTAGCAGGTACGTGGCGCTGGTGTCCGTAGCGCTGGCGGCCGTACTGCAGAGATTGGTGGAGTTCTGATAGAGCGGGATGATCTTGCCCGAGACGGGCCGCCCATCATCCATCTTCGTGTCGATGTTCCATGCTTCTTCCGGCTTTAGCACATTGCCACCCGGAACATTACCACCCCCAGCCCACTGACGACCGAACATGAAATAAGGGGGATACCCGTTGGCGATATGCATGGTGGTAAAACACCCGCCGCCATAACCACAATTGGTTTGGGCCGCGCCCCAGCCCGCATTCGAAAGTTTTGCGCGCGGCGAGTTCGTGCCCGGCACGACATCCGCCGAATTGTTCGTGGGCCCGGCAAGCCCGGTGTACGTACCTTCGATAAGCCCTGCCAATGCCAAGTGCCGCCAGAATTGATGCATTTCACGCGATGTGCTTACGGCACCGCTATTGTCCCACAGGATGGTGCCATCGCCATTGCCATCGCACGCGCCAGCACTGTTCACAGTGGCGCCACTATTGGTGGTGCAGTTGCTGCCATTCACCTGCCAGCCCCAAAACTTGGTCGCGTCGCGGAAATCACCCGGCACGGCGAAGTATTTGTCGCGGAAGGTCATGGCCGCGGCGGCATAGCGGCTATATTCCGTGCTCACGGCCCGCAACTCAGCCGCGCGAATGAGCGCCTGCCCCCCAAGGATACCGCCGGTAAGCAGCCCGAGAATGACCAGAACGATCGAGAGTTCAACCAGCGAAAATGCGTGCTTCATATGTCCATGATTATAAGGGTAAATGCATGCCCTATCTAGAAAAAACAGCCTCCCGCGAGGGAAGCTGTTTTGAGATGGTTCACTGGTATCGTTCAGGAATGAAAACGAGAGGTACTGTGCTGCGTTACGCTGCGGCTGCTTTCGGCAGTAGCGGCTTGCCAGCGGCGGCCAGCACGAACTTGGTCATTTTGTCCATGGCGCGGGCCTCGATCTGGCGCACGCGTTCGCGGCTGATGTTGTAGCGCTGCGAAAGCTCCTCCAGCGTGATCTGGTCCTCGCTGAGGCGGCGATGCAGGATGATGTCGCGCTCACGCGCGTTCAGCGTTTCCATGGCCTGCACCATCAGTTCGCGCTTCTGGGCGTATTCTTCGTGGTCGCCCAGCGTGGTTTCCTGATTGTCGCGCGTATCGGCCAGCATGTCCATCCACGCGCCGGAATCGCCGTCCTGCGTCATGGGTGCGTCCAGCCGCTGGTCATTGGCGCTCATGCGGCTGTCCATGTCGATCACGTCCTGCTCGTTCACGTTAAGCTCGGCAGCGATCAGGCGGATCTCCTCCGGCGTCAGCACGGCGGATTCATCGATGCGCTGCAGGCGTTTTTTCATTTTCTTCAGATTGAAGAACAGGCGTTTCTGTGCCGCCGAGCTACCCATTTTCACGAGGCTCCAGCTGCGCAGCACGAATTCCTGAATGCTCGCTTTGATCCACCACATGGCGTAGGTGGAAAGGCGGAAGCCTTTTTCCGGCTCGAACTTTTTCACCGCCTGCATCAGGCCGATATTGCCTTCGGCGATCAGCTCGGCCATGGGCAGGCCGTAGCCGCGGTATCCGCTGGCGATCTTGGCGACAAGGCGCAGGTGCGAGGTGACCAGCTGGTGCGCGGCCTCGTAGTCCATGTCCTCGGTCCAGCGTTTGGCGAGGGCGTATTCCTCGTCGGCGGTGAGGATGGGGAATTTCTGGATCTCCTGCATGTAGCTCCGCAGCCCGCCATCGGGCGAAATTGCAGGAACAGCCATTGTTTTAACGTTTGCCATGGTCACAACCTTTCCGTTGTTGCCGTGTATTGTTTCTTAACTGAATCAAATCACATATAAATGCGCCATAAGGCGCAGAAACATTCGCTCGGGAAGGCGCGAAGCGCGCATCGATAGCGATTGGCTGATATGTACCGGACTAGGCCCGGTTTGTCAAGGAAAGCAGGGTGCGCTCAAGGGCCTCGAGATCCGCAGGAATCGGGCATGAAAACAGCATTTCCTCGCCCGAAAAAGGATGGATTAGCGCCAGTTCCAGCGCGTGTAACGCCTGACGATGAAATCCGGTTAATGAAAGCAGTGTTTCCTGCGGGATGACACTGTGCGAACTGCGCATGCGATTGAAGCGCGTACCCGGCGCTGTGCCGTACAGCGCATCGCCGATCAGCTGGCATTTGCGGTGCGCCATGTGCACGCGGATCTGGTGCGTGCGGCCGGTGTCGAGCTGGCACATCACCTTGCTGGCCACCGGGTTGATGGAGGATTTGGGAATGTACTGGTCCATCGTTTCGTAGAAGGTCAGCGCGTGCTTGCCGCCTTCCACCACCGCCATTTGCTTGCGCATGCGGGGATTGCGCGCGATCGGCGCATCGATCTCGCCCTCGCGCGGGGTCAATGCGCCCCACACGTAGCAGATATAGGTACGGCTCAGCGTGCGGTCCTTCAGCTGCGCGGAAAGCGACTGGTGCGCCGCGTCGTTCTTTGCCACCACCAGCAGGCCCGAGGTGTCTTTGTCGATGCGGTGGACGATGCCGGGGCGCGCCACGCCACCAATGCCGGAAAGCGTGTCACCGCAATGCGCCAGCAGCGCATGCACCAACGTGCCCGACTGCGCGCCGGGGGCGGGGTGCACGGTCATGCCCGGCGCTTTGTTGATGACGAGCAGGTGCTCATCCTCGAACACCACATCCAGCGCGATCTTCTCAGGCGTGAGTTGCAGGGCCTTCACCTCCGGCACGGTGATGGTATAGGTCTCGCCTTCCTTCACTTTGTAGCTGGCGTTGCGCGATGGGCTGACCTGCCCCTCATCCAGCAATTGCTGCACGCGCGCGCGGCTGGTGCCTTCCAGCTGGTCGCTGATGAATTTGTCCAGCCGGGTGCTGGCATCGTATTCGCCGACGGTGAGGGTATGGGTTTGTGTGGTGCTCATGCTCTATTCCTTGTCATCCCGTACACGCTGCCAGTAGGCAGCATGTTACGGGATCCAGACATTTCCAAAAGCCAGTAGGCTTTTGGAAATAACGCAAAACTCCTACTTGAGTTTTGCTGCGATGGATACCGGATAAAATTTTCTCCTGAAAATTTTTCCGGCATGACGGCGTTTGGTTTATGCGGCCAGCGCCCAAACGAAATCCACCTCCGCCACGCTGCCTTGCGGGCCCAGTGCGGCGACCGCGGGGGTGGTGGCGAACATGCGCGACGCGACGCGGCGAATGTCCGCCTCGGTGATGGATTCGATCTGCTCCAGAATTTCATCGGCCGTTTTGTAGCGGCCATACACATGCAAATGCCGCGCGATCCATTCAGCAATGGCGCCGCTGGATTCGCGCGTCATCACGATGCCGGCTTTCAGCTGGTTCTTGGCGCGCAGCAATTCGGCGGCGCTTACGCCCAGTGCGCTGGTGCCCAGCACGCGCTTCAGGCCTTCCAGCAATTCGGGCACTTTCTCGGCGCTGGTGCCCGCATAGATGCCGACCACGCCCACATCCTGATAGGCACTGGCGAAGGCCGATACCGAATAGGCGAGCCCGCGCTCCTCGCGGATTTCCTGGAACAGGCGTGAGCTCATGCCGCCACCCAGAATGGTGCCGAACACCTGCAGCGCGTAGTAATCCTCGTGGCTGCTGGGCATGCCGGGGTAGCCGAGCAGCAATTGCACCTGCTCGAGATCTTTCTCCTGCGTGCGGCGGCCGGTGTGGAAGGTGGCAGGCGCCGGTGGCAGCACCACGCCCTGCGTGTGCCGTGCGCCGAAGAATTCGCCCGCAATGGCGGTGACTTCCGCATGGTTCACCGCCCCCGCGGCGCTGATGACCATGCGCGTGGGCTGGTAATGTTTGTCGGTATAGGCGATGAGATCATCGCGGCTGTAGGCCGACACTTGCGCTTCCGGGCCAAGAATGCTGCGGCCCAGCGGCTGGCCTTCGAACACGGCTTCCTGGAACAGGTCGAACACCACGTCGTCGGGCGAATCCTGATGCATGGCGATCTCCTGCAGGATCACCTCGCGCTCGCGCTCCAGCTCGGTGGCGTCGAACACCGAATCGGCGACGATCTCGCACAGCAGGGTCAGCGCCTGCGTGCCGTATTCTTTCAGTACTTTCGCGTAATAGACTGTGTGTTCATGGCTGGTGTAGGCGTTCACGTTGCCGCCCATCAGGTCGAACGCTTCGGCGATGCGGCGCGCGTTCAGTTTGCTGGTGCCCTTGAAGGCCATGTGTTCCAGCAGGTGCGACAGGCCGTTCTCGGCCAGTTCCTCGTGGCGGGCGCCCACATCCACCGCAATGGCGAAGGCGGCCGAATGGGTGTTGTCCAGCATTTCGCTGGCCACGCGCAGGCCATTGGGCAGGGTGCTTAGCTGATAGCTCATAGGCTACGGATATAGTGCACCAACGCCGCGGCGTCATTGGCCAGCGGGGTGATTTTTTCCGCGCGATCGAACAGATCGGCCATGTGCGACGGCAGGGCCGGGTGCTGGCCGGTGGCTTGCACCACCGCTTCGGGGAATTTGGCCGGGTGCGCGGTCGCCAGCGTGACGGTGATGCCCGGCGCAGCAATGGCCTGCGCGGCGGCCACGCCCACGGCGGTGTGCGGGTCCAGCACGTAGCCGCTGTCGGCATGGGTTTTGGCGATGGTGGCCAGCGTCGTCGCGTCATCCACCGCGTGGGCGGCGAACATGGCGGTGAAGCTTGCATGCGCATCAGCGCTGAGCGTGAGCGATTTGGTCGCGCGGAAATCGGCGATCAGTTGGCTCAACCGTGCGCCGTCGCGGCCATAGAGGTCGAACAGCAGGCGTTCGAAGTTGCTGGCGATCTGGATGTCCATGCTGGGGCTGAGCGTCGCATCCACCCCGGTGATGGCGTATTCGCCGCTGTGCACGGCGCGGCTTAGAATGTCGTTCTTGTTGGTGGCGATCATCAGCTTGCCCATGGGCAGGCCCATCTGCCGCGCAATGTAGCCCGCGAAAATATCGCCAAAATTGCCGGTCGGCACGCAGAAATTCAATGGGTTAGCGGGAGCACCCAAACGCAGCGCCGCGTAGAAATAATACACTACCTGCGCCAGCACCCGCACCCAGTTGATGGAGTTAACCGCCAGCAATGTGGTGCCCGCGCGCAGCTGCGCATCGGCGAACAGGGCTTTCACCAGGTCCTGGCAATCGTCGAACGTGCCGTCCACTTCCATGGCGTGCACGTTGGCCTCGCCGGTGGTGGTCATCTGGCGGCGCTGTACGGCGCTGGTGCGCCCGCGCGGATACAGGATCACGATATCGAGGTTTGCACGACCCCGGCAGCCTGCAATGGCGGCCGAACCCGTATCGCCCGAGGTGGCGCCCAGCACCACCGCGCGATCGGCGGAGTCTTTCAGGGCTTCGTCCATCAAATGGCCAACGAGTTGCAGCGCAAAGTCCTTGAAGGCCAGCGTGGGGCCGTGGAAAAGCTCCAGTACGAAATGCTGCGGGCCAAGCTGCACCAGCGGCGCAATCGCGCTGTGGCGGAAGCTGGCATAGGCCTTGTCGATGCAGGCGCGCAGCTGCGCGTCGGTGAAGCTGTCGCCCACAAAGGGTTTCAGCAGTGTGAAGGCCAGCTCCTCGTAGGTGAGCGGTGCCATGGCCGCGATCTCGGCAGGGCTGAAATGCGGCAGGGATTCGGGCACGTAGAGGCCACCATCGCTGGCCAGACCGGCAAGCAACGCGCCCTTGAAATCAACGATGGGGGCTTTGCCCCGGGTGGAAATGTAATGCATGCCGGGGGTTATAGCGGATTTGCCCCAACGCACAAGATTTCCCTGTCATCCCGGAATTTTTGGCAGAAGGCAAAAATCTCCGGGATCCAGACGGTACCGCCGCAAGTAGGCGGCGGTCGTCACAAAAAGTCTGCTAACTTTTTGTGCGCAGATCCCGGTGTTGCTCCGCTTCTGCTGCGCAAACCGGGATGACATCCGAATAAATAACGTGAAGTGGCGCTCACAAGTCCGGGATGACGACCGGCTGATAAATCAGCGCTGTTATGCAAGTGCGTAGCGCCGAAGCGACGCGGCAATCCAGTTTATGCCATTCAGGCACTGTTTCTGGATTGCTTCGCGATGCTCGCAATGACGGTTATGCGAGGTAGCGCGCGCGCAGGTGCGCTTCGAAATGCGCGGGGTTGAGCGCCTCGCCCGTGGCGGCACGCAGGATATCCTCGCCGCGCATGCTGCTGGCTTTGCTGTGCACATGCGTGCGCAACCATTGCAGCATGGGCGCGAAGTCGCCGCGGGCCAGTTCCGCATCCAGTTGCGGCAGGGCGCGGCGGCAGGCGGCCATCAGCTGGGCGGCGGTCATGGCGCCGAGCGTGTAGGTCGGGAAATAGCCGAACATACCTTCCGGCCAGTGAATATCCTGCAGGCAGCCATGCGCGTGGTCGGGCGGGGTGATGCCCAGGTAGGCCTGCGTTTTTTCGGCCCATGCGGTGGGCAGGTCGGCGGCGTCCAGGCTGCCATCCAGCAGTGCCTGCTCCAGCTCGTAGCGCCAGATCACGTGCAGCGGATAGGTCACCTCGTCGGCATTGACGCGGATATGGCTGCGCTCCACCCGGGTGAGGTTGCGGTAGACGTTCGCCTCGTCCCACACCGAGCCGGAAAGGCCGAAGGTTTTGGTCAGCTGCGGCAGCAGGAATTTCAGGAAGGCGCGGCTGCGCGACACCTGCATTTCCACGAACAGCGATTGCGATTCATGCATGCTCATGCCGCGTGCCTCGCCGATCGGCAGGCCGCGCCACGCCTCGGGCAGGCCCTGCTCGTAGAGCGCGTGGCCGGTCTCGTGCAGCACGCCATAGAGCGCGTCGGTGAAGCGGTCCTCGCGGTAGCGGGTGGTGATGCGCACATCGCCCGGCGCACCGCCGCAGAACGGGTGGGCGGAAATGTCGATGCGGCCACGCGTGGTGTCGAAGCCCAGCGCCAGCATCATGGCGCGGCCAAGCGCTTCCTGCGTGGCCACGGGCACGGTCGCGTTCAGTGGCTGTGCGGGCTGCGTTTGCTGATGCGCGATGACCTCGCCCACGAAGGCAGGCAGCCATGTTTTGGTCTGCGCGAAAACGGGGTCAATGGTGGCACGGCGCAGGCCGCGGTCGTAGCTGTCCAGCAGCGCGTCGTAGGGGGAAAGTGCGAGTGCTTCCGCCTTGGCCTGCGCCACCTCGCGCGTGAGGGCGATCACCTCGCGGAAGATCGGCAGGAAGCCCGCATAGTCCGACGTTTCTTTAGCGCTGCGCCATTGATGTTCGCTTTTCAGGCGCAGCTTGGTCAGCGCGCTGACCAGCGCTTGCGGCACGCTGGTGGCATGGCTCCAGCGCCAGTGCATCTCGTCGAGGTTGGTGCGGCGCCAGTCTTCCAACGGTTCACTTTGGGCGGCGGCGAACCAGTCGGCCAGTGCGGGGTCGGTCAGTTTTTCGTGGCTGATCTCGGCGAGTGCAGCCAGCTGGTCGCCGCGCGCATCGGTCGAACCGCCGGGCAGCATGGTTGCTGCATCCCAATGCAGGATGCCGCTGGCCGCATCGATGGATGCGATCTGTTTGAAGCGCGCCTCCAGCTTGGATGTGGCACTCATGCGGATTTCTTCCGGTGTGCGAGCACGAAAATGACGAGGATGCCGATGGCGATGCTGTACCAGGTGATGATGTAGCTCAGATGGTCGTTGCGCACGCGGATCGTGCCGTCCGACGGGACGGGCAGTTGCTTGATGTCCTGCGTGCCGACCACATCGACCATGGCGGGGTAGACGTTCTTCACGTCGTAAAAATCGGCCATCTCCTGCACGTCGCGCCCGAACCAGACGTTCTTTTCCGGCTGGTTGATGGGCGTGAAATAATTGCGCTCGGCACCCACGCGCAGTAGGCCGTTGATGGTGGCCGCGCCGACGCCGATGCTGCGCGGGCGCGTTTCGATCTCTTTCTTCGCGGCGGGTACCCAGCCACGGTTGACCAGCACGCTGCGCCCGTCCTTCAGCACCAGCGGCTGGATGAGGTGGTAGCCCATCTGCCCTTTGAAATAGCGCGGGGCGAGATGGTATTCGATCTCACCGTTCCATGTGCCGCTGAGCTTTACGGGGTAGAAGTTCTTCGCTTCCAGTTCGGCATCATCTTCCGGGAGGGTCTTCGCGGTCAGCGGGGCCTGCGTTTTTGCATGCTCGATCTCGGCGATCACGCCGCTTTTCCATTGCAGGCGCTGCACCTGCCAGCTGCCAAGGCCCACGCAGGTGCCAAACGCCAGCACAAAGAAGAACCATGCGAGGGGTTTGGGGCGGGTGTAGCGTTGCATAACGAATCCTCTTTTCATGCTTCGGCACGGCATGGTTCAGGCGAGGCCAGCAGGCCGAGCGAGCCATCAGCCCGCGAAGCGGCGCGAAGGCATCGCACAGCATGTGCGATCTGCCGAAGTAACGTTAGATTTCCTAAACGCGCAGCGCGTTTAGGAAGTAAACCAGTAGATGCCCACGAACAGGAACAGCCAGACCACGTCCACGAAGTGCCAGTACCACGCGGCGAACTCGAAGCCGAGATGGCCCTCGACGGTCAACGTGCCGCGAATGGCGCGCACAAGGCACACCGCGAGGAACGCGGTGCCGATCATCACATGCACGCCGTGGAAACCGGTGGCGAGGTAGAAGGTGGCGGCGTATTTGCCGTCCTTCAGGCCGAAGGCCGCGTGGCTGTACTCGTAGGCCTGGCAGAGGGTGAACAGCACGCCCAGCGCCACGGTAATGGCGAGGCCGCGGATCACGTCCTTGTTGTTGCCTTCCAGCAGGGCGGCATGCGCCCACGTTACCGTAGTGCCCGAAAGCAGCAGGATAAGCGTGTTGATGAAGGGCAGGTCGAACGGATCGAAGGTGATGATGCCCACCGGCGGCCACACGGCCTCGGGGAACATCCACACATCGTCGGGCGAAACAACAGGGTGCGGGAAGAACGCCGCGCCGAAATAGGCCCAGAAGAAGGCGAAGAAGAACATCACTTCCGAAAGGATGAACAGCGCCATGCCAAGGCGCAGGCCAAGGCGCACCTGCGTGGTATGCGCATGGTCGTGCAGGCCTTCGCGGATCACGTCGCGCCACCAGTAGAAGCAGCAGGCGCTGATGGCGATGAAGCCGGCGAGGATGACGAGGAAGCCAATATCCATTTTGTGCATGGCCATGGCGCCGCCGACCACGAAGGTCAGCATGGCGAACGAGGTAAGCAGGGGCCAGGGGCTGGGGTTTACCAGGTGATAGGGATGGTTCTGGGTTCCACTCATCGCGGGTCTCCGGTCGGCGTTAGTTTCGAATGATTGGCACTGTCATAGCTAAAAAACGTGTAAGATAAAGTGATATTCGTCAGATTCTTCAGCTCCGGATCGTCCAGAATCGCCGGATCGATGAAAAATGACACAGGCATGTTCACGGTCTGGCCGGGGTTCAGGCGCTGCTCCTCGAAACAGAAGCACTGGATCTTGTCGAAATATTTGCCGGCAAGGTGCGGGGTCACGTTGTAGGTGGCGGTGCCGCGCGTGGGTTTGCTGGATTCATTGCTGGCGCGGAAGGCGACCAGCCGGTTCTCGCCCACGCGAATGCTGATCTCGCGCTCCAGCGGTGTGAATTTCCATGGCAGGGCGGGGTCGGTATCGGCGTTGAAACGCACCGTGATGCGCCGATCGGCAATGGTGGCGGGGGCCTGTTCGGCGCGCTGCGTGGTGCCGCCAAAGCCGGTGACACGGCAGAACAGGTTATAGAACGGCACGGCCGCGTAGCTGAGCATGAGCATGCCCAGCACAATGGCAACGAGAGGCAGAACGGTAACGCGGCGCGGGTGCATGGGCGCGCATATAGTGCATGCGCGGCGGTTTGTCATGCCTGCCGTGCGGCGGCATGAAAAAGGGGCCCGAAATCAGGCCCCTTTGATCTTCAGCATGGTCAGGTAGTACAGCGCGGCAATGATGCCGCCAAGCACGGCAAGAAGCAGAATGTTCTTGCCGCGCTTGCGTTTATGCAGCGGACTAATTGGCATTCGGCGTCTTGTTGCGGCGCATCACGTCGAGCATGATGAGGATCAGGATGGTGAACAGGCAACCGAGGATGAAGCTGAAGCCCATCAGGTAGATCACGTTCTCACCGAGGCCTTGCAGCGTATCGATGGTGGTGGGGGTGGCTACAGCGACGGTGGTTTCTGCGGATTCCATGAACATGCTCCTGAAAAATGAAATGGATGCAATGTTTTACCGCATCGCGAGATAGTTGAAAAGATGCAATTATGCCGCAAGCAGGTGGTCGGCGACGAGGAAGCCGAACAAAATGAACAGATACAGGATGGAATAGCCGAAAAGCGCCATGGCGCGCTTGGGCTCGTCGCGTGTCAAGACCTGCCATGCCCCATGGGTGAATTTAAGGCCGAGGGCGGCGGCACCCACGCCATAGATCAGGCCCGCACCGGCCAGCAGCGGGCTGAGCGACGCGGCCACCATGGCCAGCGTGTAGGCAAAGATGTGGCGGCGCGTGCTGCGGTTGCCCGCCACCACCGGCAGCATGGGCACGCCCGCGGTGCGGTAATCGTCGTGCCGGTAGAGGGCCAGCGCCCAGAAATGCGGCGGCGTCCACAGGAAGACGATGGCGAACATCAGCCACGGCATCAGCGCGGGGTCGGGTGATACGGCGGCCCAGCCGATCACCGCCGGAAAGGCGCCTGCCGCGCCGCCGATGACGATGTTCTGCGGCGTGCTGCGTTTCAGGATCATGGTGTAGATCACGGCGTAGAAGAAAATCGCGAAGCCAAGCCACGCGGCGGCTACCCAGTTCACCGCAAGGCCCAGCAGCGCCACCGAGGCGATCGACAGCATGATGCCCAGCGCCAGCGCGTCATCGGCCGCGATGCGCCCGGCGGGAATGGGCCGCTTGGTGGTGCGTTTCATCTGCGCGTCGATGTCGCGGTCGTACCACATGTTGATGGCCGCACCGCCGCCGGAGCCCAGGGCAATGGCGAACACGGTAATGAGCTGCAGGAAGGGGTGCATGTGCCCGGGCGCGAGCCACATGCCCGCCACGCCGGTGAACACCACCAGCGACATCACGCCCGGCTTCAGCAGGGTGAAATAGTCACGGGCGGTGGATTCCACCGGCATTTCTGCGGCGGTCACGCTCATGCTAGTGGTGCGCGGTGGGGTACGCTTCGGTGACGTGGCTGTAATCCGGCTGCGTCTCGAAGGTGTGGAACGGCGGCGGCGAGCTGAGCGTCCACTCCAGCGTGGTGGCGCCGTCACCCCACGGGTTCACACCCGCCGGGCGCTTACGCACGAACATGTCGATCACCACGTAGAGGAAGAACAGCGCGGCAAAGCCACCAATGTACGAGCCGATGGACGACCAGTAATTGTAGCCCGCATACACATCCGGATAGTCGGGGATGCGGCGCGGCATGCCCGCCATGCCAAGGAAGTGCTGCGGGAAGAAGGTCAGGTTCGTGCCGATGAAGAACAGCCAGAAATGGATCTTACCCAGCGTTTCCGAATACATGTAGCCCGACATTTTCGGGATCCAGTAATAGAAGGCCGTGAACACGCCGAACAGCGCGCCGAGGCTCATCGCATAGTGGAAGTGGGCGACCACGTAATAGGTGTCGTGGAAGGTCACATCCACCGCCGAGTTGGCGAGCATCACGCCGGTGACGCCACCCACGGTGAACAGGAAGATGAAGCCGATCGCGAAGATCATCGGCGTGGTGAAGCGCAGGGAGCCGCCCCACATGGTGGCGATCCACGAGAAGATCTTGATGCCGGTGGGCACCGCGATCACCATGGTGGCGACCATGTAATAGGCTTCCGTATCGGGGTCGAGGCCGACGGTGAACATGTGGTGCGCCCACACGACGAAGCCGAGGATACCGATGGCGCTCATGGCGCCGACCATGCCGAGGTAGCCGAAGACGGGCTTGCGCGAGAAGGTCGCCACGACTTCGGACACGACGCCGAAGGCGGGCACGATGAGCACGTACACTTCCGGGTGGCCGAAGAACCAGAACAGGTGCTGGAACAGCACCGGATCACCGCCACCGGCCGGGTTGAAGAAGTTGGTGCCGAGGTTGCGGTCGGTCAGCAGCATGGTGATGGCACCGCCAAGCACGGGCAGGGCCAGCAGCAGCAGGAACGCCGTGATCAGGATCGCCCACGCGAACAGCGGCATTTTGAACAGCGTCATGCCGGGGGCGCGCATGTTGAAAATGGTCACGATGAAGTTGATCGCACCAAGGATGGAGCTGATGCCCGCGAGGTGCAGCGAGAAGATCGCGAGGTCGAGCGCCATGCCTTTATGCAGGCCGTCCACCACGGAAAGCGGCGGATAGACCGTCCACCCCGTGCCGACGCCGCGCGCTTCGCCGCTGCCCACCACCGAGGAGGCCAGCAACAGCAGCATGGCCGGAACCAGCAGCCAGAAGGAAATGTTGTTCATGCGCGGGAACGCCATGTCGGGCGCGCCGATCATCAGCGGCACGAAGTAGTTGCCGAACCCGCCAATGAGCGCGGGCATGATGAGGAAGAACACCATGAGGAACGCGTGCGCGGTGAGGAACACGTTGTAGAGCTGGTAGTTGCCGTTGAACAGCTGGTCGCCGGGGTACATCAGCTCGGCGCGCAGCGCGATCGAGAAGGCCGCGCCCAGCAGGCCCGCGAAGCAGGCGTAGAACAGGTACAGCACGCCAATGTCTTTGTGGTTGGTGCTGTAGAGCCAGCGTTTCAGGCCACGCGGGGCGTGGTCATCGTGGTGGTGGTCGGCGTGTGCGGTAGCAGCGTTGGCCATGGTCGTGTCCTCGTTCTTCTTGATTACCGGCTCAGGGCGGCCAGTTGGAAATTGTCATTCTGCGCGAATTTCAGCTTGGCGCCGGCAACCCATGCGTCGAACATTTCTTCGCTCACCACATGGATCTCGATGGGCATGAAGCCGTGGTATTTGCCGCACAGCTCCGAGCACTGGCCGTAATAGATGCCTTCTTCTTCGGCCTTGAACCAGGTCTCCGACAGTTTGCCGGGTACGGTGTCCTGCTTGATGGCGAAGGCGGGCATGGCCCAGTCATGGATCACGTCGGCGCTGGTCATCTGCACGCGCACCACTTTGCCCACGGGCACCACCACGGGGTTGTCCACGGTCAGCAGGCGCGGCTGGCCTTCCTTCAGCTCGTTCTCGGGCACGATGTTGCTATCGAACGCGATGCCATGCTCGGGGTATTCGTAGCTCCAGTACCACTGGTGGCCCACGACCTTCAGGGTCATGTCCGGGTTGTCGATGATGTCCTGGTTGTTGGTGTATTTGTAGTGCGCGCGCACCGACGGGATGCCGATGCCGATCAGGATCAGGATGGGGATCACCGTCCATGCGATCTCAACGAAGGTGTTGTGCGCAAAGCGGTTCGGCACGGGGTTCTTGGCCGCGCGGAATTTCACGCACACGTAGACCAGCAGCGCGGTAACGATGATGGTGATGATGGTGATGACCACGAAGATCGCGTTATGCAGGCCCACGAGGTGTTTCATCACCGGCGAGGAAGCGGGCTGGTAGGTGTGCTGCCACGGCTTGGCCATGCCGCGCACTTTCTCCGCGTCATAGGCGGTGATGGCATCGGCTTCCGCCATGGCGGCGTCTTTTTCTTCCGGGGTCAGTTCGCGGGCGGGTTCTTCATCCTCAGCAGCGGGGGCAGCATCGTCCGTTTTTGCATCGGCCTCGGCGTTCTTCGCGGCTTTCTCGCCGGTGGCCTTATCTTCCGGCTTGGCGTCGCCATCCTCGGCGGCGTCCTTGGCCGGGCTTGCCTCGGTGTTCGCTTTTTCGCTGGCGGCTTCCACCTTCTCTTTGGCGACGGCGGCCGTGGGCTTCGCTTCTTTGGCGAGTGCAGGCTGGGCAAGGGCCAGCAGCAGGGCGGTCGCGGTGATGGAAAGGGTGCGTAGGATCATCGAGTTCATGGTCATCTGTGCGCAAGGTGGTTGGATTAACGCCTTCGCCTAGCGGATGATGCCGCACGATGCAAGTTAGAAGTCGGATAACATTCGGTGGACGATGGAAAAAACCTTGCCAGAGCACTGGCGTTGCACGGCCAATACCATTACATTACGGCCATGAGCTCCATGACCGACCCCTTTTTCTCCGCCGGTGCGCTTGATGCCGCCAAAACCCAACGCACCCTGAGCGACGCGCTTGCCCGCGCCGATGACGGCGAGCTTTACCTCGAACAGCGCGCCAGCGAGGCGCTGGTGTTCGATGATGGCCGCCTGAAACAGGCCAGTGCCGACGCCAGCCGCGGTTTTGGCCTGCGCGCGGTGCGCGGCGAAGCCAGCGCCTATGCCCACAGTGCCGAATTGAGTGATGCCGCGCTATTGCGCGCGGTGGACACGGTGAAGGCCGTGGATTTCGGGCAGGACGGGGCGGTGGCCGCGATCGAGCCGAGTTTTGGCGCGAACCATGCGCTTTACACGCATGAGAACCCGCTGGACGCAGTGGCCTTCCCCGTGAAGCTGGCCGTGCTGCAGCAGATCGATGCGTACCTGCGCGCGAAAGATGGGCGGGTGAAGCAGGTTTCGGCCACGCTGGCGGGCAGTTTCCAGCATATCCATATCCTGCGGGCGGATGGGCGCGCCGCCAGCGACACACGCCCCCTAGTTAGGCTTTCCATTCAGGTGGTGGTGGAACAGGGCGGGCGCATGGAATCCGGCTCCAGCGGGGCCGGTGGGCGATACCTGTACGATGCGCTGCTGGAAGAAGGCGCGTGGAAAGCGCAGGCCGACGAAGCGCTGCGTCAGGCGTTGGTGAATCTTGATAGTCGTCCCGCTCCCGCCGGTGAATTGCCGGTGGTGCTGGGCGGTGGCTGGTGCGGCGTGCTGCTGCACGAAGCCGTGGGCCACGGGCTGGAGGGGGATTTCAACCGCAAAGGCTCCAGCACGTTCAGCGGCCGCATTGGCGAGCGCGTGGCCGCCCCCGGCGTGACCGTGGTGGATGATGGCACCTTCGCCGATCGCCGCGGTTCGCTCAGCATCGACGATGAAGGCACGCCCACCCAGCGCAACGTGCTGATCGAGGATGGCATCCTGAAAGGCTACATCCAGGATCGCATGAACGCGCGGCTCATGGGTGTTTCGGCCACCGGCAACGGGCGGCGCGAAAGCTACGCGCACAACCCCATGCCGCGCATGACCAACACGTTCATGCTGGGCGGCAACGCCACGAAGGACGAGATGATCGCGGGTGTGAAACGCGGCATCTACGCGGCGTATCTCGGCGGCGGGCAGGTGGACATTACAAGCGGCAAATTCGTGTTCAACGCGACCGAGGCCTACCTGATCGAGAACGGAAAAATTACCGCGCCGTTGAAAGGCGCAACGCTCATTGGCTCCGGCCCGGAGATCATGAACCGCATCACCGCCATTGGCGACGACATGGCGCTGGACCCCGGCGTGGGTACCTGCGGCAAAGCGGGCCAGAGCGTGCCGGTGGGCGTGGGTCAGCCCAGCTTGCTGATCTCGGCCATGACGGTGGGTGGCACCGAGCTTTCCGCCTAAAAGAAACCCCGGCACAGAGCCGGGGCTAACAAGCAGGGATACATAACGCAGGGGAATTAGTTCGACTGGCCGATGCCGCCGGTCACGCTTGTGCTGTTCTGCAGGCGCGCATCCGGAAGGGCGCGGCGTGGGGTGCGCGCTTTCACATCGGCGTTCACGTCGGTGTTGATGTCCGTATCCAGCGCGTTGTTCGTATTCACCGAGCTGCTGTTGCGAACGCGGATGCGGTCACCATTGCGGGTACTGCGGGTGGTGGTGCCGTCATTGCCGCCTGCGCTGATGCCGGTGTTGAGGCCCTGGGTGGTATCGGCACCAATGCCTACCTGCGTGCCCGGCGCGTTCAGGGTGGTACCGGTTTTCAGCTGGGTGCCTGCGCTATTGCTGCCGCCGACATTCACGCCCACGCCCGTGTTCGCCCCGGCACCGACCGAGATCTGGGCTTGCGCCATATTCATGCTTGCAGCGACGAGGGCCAGACCAATGGCCGACTGGATGAGTAATTGTTTCATGGCATGCTCCTAACGGTGGAAGTTCATGCCCAAACGAATAGGCCGCATGGCATAAAAATCCCATGCGGCCTTTGGTCGGTGATCGCGGCGGGTACCGCCCACGGTATTTCTAGTAATAGTCGTTCATGCGGCTGCTGAAGAGCTTCTCGCGCTGGGCGTTGGTCTGCTGCGCGCGCGAGCTGCCGCCTGCCGTGCTGCCCACGCTGGCGGCCGTGCCCGGGGTGGTGCCGGGTACATAGCTTGCGGTCTTGCTGCCGGTTTTGGGCGCATCGGCCTCGGTCAGGCGCGGCTGGGTGGTGGTGCTGCTGCCCGTGCCGCTGGTCGCGGTTTTGCTGCCGCCGGCCGTGGACGGTGTTTTGGGCGCATCGGCTTCGGTCAGGCGCGGCTGGGTGGTCGTGGCGGTGCTTGTGCCGCTTGCCGTGGATTTCGTGCTGCTGGTGCTTTTCTCGCCCGTGCTGGCGTAATTCTTCGCGGCGTAGCCTGCCAGGCGCTGCGAGCGGGCCGAGGCTGCACTGGCCCATGCCTGGCTTCCGGCCGCCTGCCGCGCTGCACGACTGTAGCCGCCCTTGGCGCCGCCCGTGCCGCTGCCGATCTCGCGCTGTACGGTGCGAATGGCCTGGCGCTCGTTGGTCGGAATGCGCACGCCGGTGGCGCTGCCTACCGTGTTACTTACCTTCTGCAACGCCCCTTTTTCGCTGGATGCTTTACCCGATGTGGCCGCCGATTCCACGGAACGGGCCGTGCTGATGACGCTGCCGATGGATTGGGCGTAGCTGGCGCTGGCCATGAAGCAAAGGGCGGTCGAGGCCATGAGGATGCGGCGCATATGGGTTAACTCCTTAATGAATACAGTCATCAATCTATCGCGTATGTATTAATATTAGGTAAAGGGCATGGGTGGCTAAAATTTTAGCAAATTTGGTCGCCGGCGGGGGGGCGTTCCGGCGGCCGGGGAATTGTGACAGTTCGATGAAGATTGCCTGCATTTCTGCGGATTTTGTTGCTACGGCCTGCCCGAAACCCTACAGTGAAATGGTAAGCGCGCTATGCCAGCCCTTTCGGAACGACCGTCACATAATCTTCACAATTCGGGTTAATCTATTAACCAATCATTAGTGAAGATGCGGTATAACGAAGGGAAGAGCGGAAAACGCACAGCATACTGGAGCACTGGATGAGCTTAGATATGGATACGGGGATTACATACGCAGGCGGTAGCGCGAGCATCGCATCGTATGGTGGTAACGATAATCCTGCGGTGCGCGCGGCCATGGCCGCCATGTTCCTGAGCGATTCGCTCCCCAGCCTCAATTTCGCGAAAGCCGACAGCGTGCAGGTGCAAGCCGGCGGTGCGGGCATCACCAATAATGGCGGCGGCATCGGCATGTAGGCCACGCGCGCCGGAAATCGCGCGAAATTCCTTCCCTTCGAAGTCTTTGAACTTTATAGTGCCCGCCTGAATTGTCACCATGTCAGGCCATGAATACCACTTGGAAAACCAGTGCATTCTCCCGCAATTCAACTCCCGTGGAGTTGGATGACGCGTTGCTGAATGAAAAAGTCGTTATCTTGCTGCAAGGCAAGAACGTCTATGGCGACGCTATTTTCACGTATCTGCAACTGACCCTGAAAAGCCTGCAGCAACTGCGCGACAAGATGCGCAAGGCCGAGGATTTCATGCCCGCGGAATACGGCACCGTGCTGGCCGCCGGCAAAGGTGAGCCCAGCCCTGAGATGCGCTCGGAAATGGCCGTGACCCACAACATGGTGGATGTGCCGAAGCCCAAAGTCGCCCCGCCGCCAAGCTTTGCCGTGCCCCAACCCAAATTGTGGGACGATTAGCCGCATCGCGCTGCAACGCAGCATGACTCCTTAACCGTTTATTTACGGGCCTGCCGTATGCTCGGCAGACAGACAGGAGTTTTGGCTATGAACCATATCGCAGATGTGAACGTGCTCAACGCCGTGGTGGATGCGCAAGTGTTCGGTGCACGCGGCGAGTGGGAAAAGCACGATACCGGGGCGGGGCACACGGCGTTCGTGAAGCCGATCCACACACGCGATGTGGAGCTGAAAGCCCGCATTGCCAACCGCTATGACGAGCTGGGTTTCGTACCCAAATTCTTCAGCGAATCCGGCCGCGAATTCGTGGCGCTGGAAAGCGTGAAGCAAAAGGCCCGCTACAAGAATGTGGAAGAAGCGTTCGTCAGCCAGATCCTGGCAAAACTCTAATGGTGGAAGCATGGCGTGCAGTAGCACGCCCCAGCCATGAGCCCGCGCGAGCGGCGCGAAGCAATCGCACAGTACGTGCGATCTTGCGTAGCCACAAAATACCCTAAAACTTTACCACGTCGCGCATGGTGTAGAAGCCATTCGGCTTGGCGGCGGCCCATTCCGCGGCGACCAATGCACCGCGCGCGAAAATATCGCGGTTGCTGGCTTTGTGCGAAAGCTCCAGCCGTTCGCCGGCGGTGGCGAACACCACCGTGTGGTCGCCCACCACGTCGCCGCCGCGCAGGGTGGCAAAGCCGATCTCGCCGGGGTGGCGCGCACCGGTGTGCCCGTCGCGCGATTTCACCCACACATCATGCAGGTTCACGCCACGGCCGCGAGCGGCGGCCTCGCCTAGCGCCAGCGCGGTGCCCGAGGGTGCGTCCACCTTGTGCTTGTGGTGCATTTCCACGATCTCGATATCGGTCTCGATGGGGCCGAGCTTCGCGCTCGTATGCTCCACCAGCGCCATCAGCAGGTTCACGCCCACGCTCATGTTCGCCGACCAGATGATGCGGGCCGATTCACCGGCGCGGATGAGCGCTTCTTTTTGCGCGCTGCTTAAGCCGGTGGTGCCGGATACCAGAATTTTTCCACCGCTGGCGGCCAGCGCTGCAAGGCCGATTGCGTGTTCGGGGGCCGAGAAATCGATCACCGCATCGGCGCGGGCGTAAAGCTCGGCGGCGGTCTGCACGGTCAGGCCATTGGCAAAGCTGATGCCGGCATGTTCGAACTGGCTTTCCGCCAGCGACTGGCTGCCCGGGCGAATGCCGGCGGCCACCAGCTCCAGCGTGGGGTGGGTGGAGAGCGCGCGGATCAGCGCAATGCCCATGCGACCGGTGGCGCCGGAGATCGCGACTTTTAATGGAACTGTCATACACCCTCGCTGCAATTTCGGCTTTAGCTAAGCCAAACCGTGCGCAATTGCAAAGCAAAGAGGGGTTATGGCGGCCTACCCGGGGGATATTCGTTCCACTGTCATTGGGATTCACGAGCCATCGGCGCGGGTGAAGCTGTTCGGCCAGGGCGTGAGCGGCTGGAAGCGCGGCACGCTGGAGAACGACATGGGCGTGGAGCCGTTGCCCACCTACGCGTGCGTGGGCAGCCGCCGCACGGGCACGCATGTGACCGCCGAGCTGTACGAGGACATGATCGGCCTGCTGTGGGATGAATTCGGCATCAACCCGCTGGTGTCGCACTGGAACAAGGATCATTACACCATCACCCTTGATAAGGGCGCGATGGAGCGGCTGCAGGAGCGGGGCCTTGGCCGCGATGGCGGCGGGCAATTGCTGGATATCAACGACGCGCCGGTGCGCCTGCGTTCCGGGCAGGGGCGCTGAGAGTATGGCGCTGCCCGGCACATTCGTCACCAGCGTGGTCGAGATGGATGCCTGGCAGATCCAGCGCCGCCTGTTCCCGACGGGGCTGAGCCGCTGGCAGCTGCAGGCGCAGGGCAATGCGGGCAGCTATGTGTGCTACGTGAAGCCCTTCGCCGATGAGGATATCAACCAGCTGCGCTGGAAAGTGGGGCAGTTCATGCGTGACCGGGTGGGCGTGAGCGCGCAGGTGAAATTCAGCATCCACCGGCAGGTCATGGTGGAGATCACCCCGGCGGATTACGAGCAGCTGAAGCAGCACGAGCGCGAGCTGCGCAAAACGCGCTACCGCATGGAGCGCGGCAGCTACGAGGCATGGTCGCCGGATCGCTAGGCGCTATTCTTTCAGGTCTTCCCAGAATTCTTTGACGCGGCTGAAGAACGAATCCGACGCGGGGCTGGTGGTCTTCGCATCTGCCGATTTTTCGAATTCCTTGAGCAATTCTTTTTGCTTCTTGCTCAGGTTCACCGGCGTTTCAACCTGCACTTCAATGTACATGTCGCCGCGCGCCGAGCTGCGCAGCACGCTCATGCCCTTGCCCTTGAGGCGGAACTGGTGGCCGGTTTGCGTGCCTTCGGGGATGTTCACTTTCACGCGCCCGCCATCGATCGTGGGCACTTCCACCTGCCCGCCCAGCGAGGCGGTGGCGAACGGAAGCGGCACGCTGCAATAGATGTTCGCGCCGTCGCGGCGGAAGATCTTATGCGGCTTGATGGACAGGAAAATATACAGGTCGCCCGCCTGCCCACCGCGGAAGCCCGCTTCGCCTTCGCCGGTCAGGCGAATGCGCGTGCCTTCTTCCACCCCGGCAGGGATGCTGACGCTGAGCGATTTTTCTTTGCGCACCCGGCCCGAGCCCGCGCAGTTCTTGCAGGGATTCTTGATGACCTTGCCGGTGCCGTGGCAGCTGCTGCAGGCGCGCTCCACGGTGAAGAAGCCCTGCTGCATGCGCACCGCGCCGCGCCCGCCGCAGGTGCTGCAGGTCTCCGAGCTGGTGCCCTTCTCGGCGCCGCTGCCGTCGCATGGCTCGCAGGTGGCCGAAGTGGTGACCTTGATGGTCTGCTGCTTGCCTTTGAAGGCGTCTTCCAGCGTAATGTCGAGGTTGTAGCGCAGGTCGTTGCCGCGCGCCGCCGCGCTTTGCGGGGCCTGCCGCCCGCCACCACCACCGCCGCGGCGCTGGCCGGTGAACTCGCCGAACAGGTCTTCGAAAATGTCGGAGAAGCTGCCGGAGAAATCAAACCCCGCCGCACCCGCGCCGCCACCGCCGCCCATGCCGCCGGTGAAGGCGTCATGCCCGAAACGGTCATAGGCCGCGCGCTTCTGCGCGTCCTTCAGCACATCGTAGGCTTCGTTGATGGATTTGAACTTTTTCTCGGCCTCGGCATCGCCCTGATTCTTGTCGGGGTGATATTGCATGGCGAGTTTGCGATAAGCTTTCTTGAGCTCATCTTCGTTCGCGCCTTTGACAACGCCAAGTATGCTGTAATAATCTTCGGCCATCCGCTTCCTCAAACGTCATTGCGAACAAAGTGTGAAGCGATCCAGTCGTGAGCGCCAATGAGGCTTCTGGATTGCCGCGTCGCTTTGCTCCTCGCAATGACGATAAAATGCCTGCATCATGTAGGGGATGTTTTAAAAAGAGTCGAGGGCCGAATTTGCATCCGGCCCTCGGGCTTTTAGTTCTTTTTGTCGTCGTCGGAAACTTCCTCGAACGTTGCATCCACCACGTCACCATCCGCCGTGGGGGCATCCGGTGCCTGGGCGGTCGCGCCTGCGGTGTCGCCGCCGGTCGATTGCTGCGCCTTGTAGATGGCCTCGCCCAGCTTCATCAGCGATTGGGTGAGTGCTTCGGTCTTGGCTTCGATCTCTGCCTTGTTGGCCGATTCCAGCACCTCGCGGGTGGCTTTCACGTCGGCTTCGATGGCGGATTTTTCCGCCTCGCCCACGAGGTTGCCATGCTCGCGCAGGTTCTTCTCGGCCTCATGCACCAGCGACTCGGCTTTGTTGCGGGCTTCGATCAGCGCGCGCTTTTCCTTGTCGGCGGCAGCATTCGCCTCGGCTTCCTTCACCATTTTATTGATGTCGTCGTCCGAAAGACCGCCGCTGGCCTGAATGCGGATCTGCTGCTCTTTGTTGGTGGCCTTGTCCTTCGCCGACACGTTCACGATGCCGTTGGCGTCGATGTCGAAGGTCACTTCCACCTGCGGCATGCCGCGCGGTGCGGGCGGAATGCCCACCAGGTCGAACTGGCCGAGTATTTTGTTGTCGGCCGCCATTTCACGCTCGCCCTGGAACACGCGGATGGTCACGGCCGTCTGGTTGTCGTCGGCGGTCGAGAAGGTCTGCGATTTCTTGGTCGGAATGGTGGTGTTGCGGTCGATCAGGCGGGTGAACACGCCACCGAGCGTTTCGATGCCCAGCGACAGCGGGGTCACGTCGAGCAGCAGCACGTCCTTCACTTCGCCTTTCAGTACGCCGCCCTGGATGGCCGCGCCGATGGCGACCACCTCATCCGGGTTCACGCCGCGGTGCGGGTCCTTGCCGAAGAAGTTCTTCACCACGTCGATCACTTTGGGCATGCGGGTCATGCCGCCCACAAGGATCACCTCGTCGATCTGGTTGGCGTTGAGGCCTGCATCTTTCAGCGCCTTTTTGCAGGGCTCGATGGTGCGTTCGATCAGGTCTTCCACCAGCGATTCCAGCTTGGCGCGCGTCAGCTTGATGTTGAGGTGCTTCGGCCCGTTCGCATCCGCCGTGATGAACGGCTCGTTGATGTCGGTCTGCTGGGTGCTGGAAAGCTCGATCTTGGCTTTCTCTGCTGCGCTTTTCAGGCGTTGCAGGGCCATGCTGTCCTTGCGCAGGTCGATGCCTTCGGCCTTCTTGAATTCCTCGGCGAGGTAATCCAGCAGGCGCATGTCGAAATCTTCCCCACCGAGGAAGGTATCGCCGTTGGTCGATTTCACTTCGAACACGCCATCGCCGATCTCGAGGATGGATACGTCGAACGTACCGCCGCCCAGATCGTACACGGCGATGGTCTGGCCGTCCTTCTTCTCGAAACCATAGGCAAGAGCAGCCGCCGTCGGCTCGTTGATGATGCGCAGCACGTTGAGGCCCGCGATCTTGCCCGCGTCTTTGGTGGCCTGGCGCTGGGCGTCGTTGAAGTAGGCCGGCACGGTGATCACCGCGTCGCTCACTTTTTCGCCAAGGTAGTTCTCGGCGGTTTCTTTCATTTTCTGCAGGGTGAAGGCCGAAACCTGGCTGGGCGAATATTTCTCCCCGCGGGCCTCGACCCATGCGTCGCCGCCATCGGCGCGCACGATCTTGTAGGGCACCTGCTTGATGTCTTTCTGCGTGGTCGGATCATCGAAGGTGCGGCCGATCAGGCGCTTCACCGCGAAGATGGTGTTCTCCGGGTTGGTCACGGCCTGGCGCTTGGCAGGCTGGCCCACAAGGCGCTCGTTATCGTTCGTGAATGCTACGATGCTGGGGGTGGTGCGCACGCCTTCGGCGTTCTCGATCACCTTGGCGCTGCCGCCTTCCATGATGGCCACGCAGGAGTTGGTGGTACCCAGATCGATCCCAATTACTTTTGCCATAGTCTGTATTTCCTCTTCTTTTAGCCCGCCTTTCCCGGCGGTACGAAGGGGTAAATAAGGGATATTCGTCCAAGTGCAAGAGCGTAGATGACCAAAATGTCATGGATGGGAATAACCCTACAGCGAAGGCAGGCAAACCCCCAGCGTGGTGCGGGTGCCATTGAAGCAGCTGGAAAGCGCCACGCCCGTGAACCCGGCGCGCACGTTGGTCACGTTCACCGAAAGCCCGGCAAGCGTGACCAGCGCCGGGGCTTCGCAGCCGATGCCCCAGTTCACGGTGCCCGCCGTGCAGTTGGCGGGCAGGGCAGGAGCGCGTTCGGCCATCACCAGCATATCGTCGTTGAATTGGGGGGTGGTGCGGTCTGTGGCGGCGCTGGGCACGGCGCTCGTGTAATACACGGCATCCTGCGTGTCGCAGTTCTGTTTGTCCGTGCGCCAGATGGCGGCGTCCATCGCTTCGCTGTCGCAGGTGCGCAGGGGGCCGCTATAGCTAAGCGGGCTGGCGCCCAGCGCCGATGCGCCATGGCTCAGCACCACGTAGGCGGCCTGGCTGGTGGCGGTCGTGTAGCTGAGGGGCGTGCCTTCGCGCAGGGTGATGCCGCCCGTGTTGGTAGTTAGTGCATAGCCGGTGGTGCTGGTGAGCGATTCGGTCACGGCGTAGGTGAATTTGTTGCCCCAGCAATCGGCGGCCCATTCGGTCTGCATGCGCAGGGTGCCATGGGGCAACGCGCCGATGAGCACCGGCTTCACCCCCGCCACCCGGTGGATGCTCGTGTCCGTGCCGGTGGCGACTTCATGGCCATAGAGCGGCGCGCTGGTGCTGGTGCTGCGGCTGGCGGGCAGCGGCAGGCGACCATAGCGCTGGGTGTAGCGCTCGAGCGCGGTATTTATTTCGGTCATGGCGGTCTGGGTGCGCAGTGCGCAGTCCACTTGCTGGGCGGTCTCAAACGCTTCCACGCTGAATCCGCACATCAGCGCCACCAGCATGACGCAGACGCTCAGCTCGACCAGACTGAACCCGCCCCGCAAAGCACAACTTTTGCGGGTATTGAAAATTGGCAGCACTTCGCCGCCGGTGGTTGGCGACGGCTTCATCGCGCACTCCTCCGGTTAGGCTCCTCACCACTGACCTTATCGGCAATTGATTAAAATACAACTAAGGATTGTATTCGTGGGCCATAAAAAACGAAACATATGCCCGGTGTGGCCTTACGGCTGGTCGTAAATATTGCGTCGGGCACGCCCCTGTTCCTGTTCACAATCCACATTCACCATGTTGTAGGGATTGCGGGTGGGGCCCGAGGTCCAGCCGGAAACGGCCGTACGCGGGCTGGAAGGTGCACGGCATTTCGGGCTGTAATTCGACCCGAAATCCGGGATCATGTTCACTGGGTCCAGCCCCTCGATGCGCCCGAAGACCGTGAGGGTGTTGCGCAGTTCGTCGGGCCGGTTCTCAAGCCGTTGTTCGCCGGTATCGCGCAGTTGCCCGGTATCGATGGCCCCGCCATTGTTGCGCACGCAACGTATGCGGCGGCTTTCCATCAGCCTTGGGTTGGTCGTGTTCAGGATCTGCCATGCAAAGGTGCATTGCCAGAGTGGCCCGCTGGGTGCGCTGGCGCAGGTTTCGTCGGCCATGCCGATGCTGCCGTTGGTGCAGGTGGCGTTGACGGTGCCGGTCTGGCCTTCCACCGTGTTGTTCACGCTCGCGCTCTGGCCATTGGTGAGCGATGGTACCGCGCCCGAGCAGCTGCTGCCCCAGTTGATGGTCTGGGCATCGCAATTCAGTGAGGTGCAGACCGGATCGGTTTGACCGAGATTGCCATTGCTGCAGGTAAGGGTGACCGCGCCGCTATAGGCCGTAGCACTGTTAGCGACCGAACTGCGCCCGCCATGCACCAGCAACGGTGCGGCCGCCGAGCAGCCCGCCCCCCAGTTCACGGATTGGGCGCCACAATTGGCGTTGCAGGCGCCGCTGGCGGTGGTGGTGCCGCCGCTGCAGGTCGCCGTGGCGGTGCCGGAATGGCTGCTGGCGCTGCTGGTCACCGGACTTGTCGCCCCGTCGGTCAGCGCGCCGACGCTGGCGGTGCAGCCCCCACCCCAGGAAACGGTGGTGGCGGGGCAGTCTGCCGGGGGCGCCGGGTTGCACACCGGGGAGGATGGGGTTGGCGTGCCATTGGTGCAGGTGATCTGCACCGTGCCGTTATAGCCGCTGGCGGTGTTGCCCAGCGTGCTGCTGCCGCCATGCGGTGCACCGCCATACGCCGCCGAGCACCCACCGCCCCAATTCACGGTCTGCGCGGCGCACGGTGTCGTGGCATCGCAGGTGGAGCTGTTGGCGATGAACGCGCCATTGTTGCAGGTCACGTTCGCTTCGCCCGTGTAGTTCACGGCGGTGTTGGTGATGATGGCCCCGGCATTATGCGCGACCACGGCGCTGGTGGTCCCGGAACAGTTGCCCCAGCCATAGCTCTGCGGTGGGCAACTGGACGTGCCGGTGCAGCTGGCGCCCGATTGGGTGAGGCTTCCATCGTCGCAGGTGACGGTGACGGTGCCGGCATAGCCGGTATTGGTATTCGTGACGCTGGTCGCGCTGCCGTTGGAAAGCGTCGCGCCGAGTGCGCCGGCGCAGTCCGACCAGTTTACGGCCGTGCCTGCCTCGCAGCTGAGATTGCGCTTCGCATAGATCACCACGTCGTCGAAATACGCATCGTTCGCGTCGCCCAGCGTGCGCATGGCATCGAAGAAAACGGCGTTGCCGCCATTGCCCGTGTCGCAGTTCTCCTGATCGATGACATTCGAGCTCGCGCCGTTGCAGTTGCGCGCGGGCTGGTCGCTGGCGCTTAGCGGGGTTGCGCCCATGCGGTTGATGCCGTTGCTCAGCACGATGTAATCCACCCGGTTGGCGGCCGCGGTGGGGCTCAGGCGGTTATTCGCGTTCACGGTGATCGCGCCGGCGGTCTTGCTGGGATACCCCGTGGTGGGGTTGGTGGTGATCAGCGTTGCGCTCACCGCGTAAACCAGTTTGCTGTTCCAGCAATCCGCCGCGTCCGACAGCGGCAGGCCGAGCGTGGCGTGCGGCAATGCGCCCACCAGTACGTTGCCATTATTCACCACATCGGCCGTGTTGCTTACTTCCTGCCCGAACTGGCCGTGATTGCTGCCGATATCCATGCGCGCGGGCGCGGGAAGCCGCTGGTTGCGCATGCTGAAATCATGCATGGCCCCCTGGATGGTGGCCAGTTGCGCCTGTGTTTTCTCGTAGCAGGCCTGCCCGTTGTCGGAATCACTGAAGGTCAGGGCGGCGGCGGAGATGATGCCGACAAGCACGAGCACCACGGCAATCTCGATCAGGGTAAACGCGCGCTGCAATTGCATGGACAAAACCTGGGTTCAATGCCGTGCCTGCTGCATGGCATTATCGATTTAGAATAACAAAAAATATGCTGCTTCGCGATTGTTTTTTGCTATGCAGCAAAAACATGGATGCAAGGCTGCATCAGCGTGCGCAGGCGCACACGCGCTGGCGCGTCGTGCCGGAGGGAATGGTCGCCGCGCAGGTGGATTGGCTGATGTCGCGGTTGATATTGCCATCGCTGCGGAAGCAGCCTGCCCCGGCGGCCGTATTGTAGTTCATGTTGCCAATGCCGCCACCACCGCCCAGCGCGGTCACCACGCTCAGGCATTTGCCCTGGCTCATGCTGGCGTAATGGATGCCCGGAATGCTGCAGCCGCCTTTGTCGGCGCACACCGCGTCGCAGGACTGGTTGGTCGCCCAGTAATAGCAATGCCCGCCCACCAGCGTGCCACTGCACGCGGCCTTGATGCCGCAGCCGCCCCAGCTGTTCCAGTTCAGTTCCGCCATTTTGTAGCCGCCCGCCAGTGCCACGGGCACGGTGTAGTTGGTGTTGTTGCCGGCGCCCAGGCGGCCATTGTCGTTCACGCCCCAGCAATAGGCATCGTTGCCGGTGGTGATGGCGCAATTCATTTCGCGCGGCACGCCATCGAACTCCTGCGCGCGGAAGCTGCCCGTGTTGGCACTGGCGGTCGGTGAAGTACGATCCGAATTCCCGCCATCACCAATGCCGTATTGCCAACCATAGCCCCAGCAATAGAGGCGGTCGCTGGTGGTGATGCCGCAGATGCGCAGGAAGTTCGGCCAGATCTTTTTGAATTGCAGGCCGCCCGCCACGGCCGTGGGCACCAATCGATCCACTTTTGTGCCATCACCCACGGTGCCGGAGTTGTTGTGGCCCCAACAATCCACTTGCCCGGCGACACGCAGCCCGCACACCGTTTCATCGGCCATGATAATATCTTTGTAGCTATGGGCGGAACTGACGGGGGTGGGGGTTGGGTTGTCCGTATTGTTCAGGTTCAGGTCAAACCCGGTAGCGAACCCATCTTTCAGCGTGGTGGTCGCCACGGCCCCGGTGCCGCCACCACCAGTGAAAACAGCGGTTTGCGTGCCGGTGTAGCCTGCACCGCCATTGCTGACATTCACGCTGGCCACCTGATAGCCAATGGTGGAGGTGGCCACCGCACCGGCACCGCCACCGCCTGAGAAGGAAATGCTGGGCGGTGAGGTATAGCCCGAGCCACGCGCGCCGACCGTGATGCTGGTGATGGTGCCCATGGCAACGGTGGCCGTTGCGGTGGCACCCGTGCCACCACCGCCAGTAATATTCACCGTGGGTGCGCTGGTGTAGCCCGAGCCACCGTTGGTGAGGTTAATGGTGGCGAGCGACTGGGTGGCCGCCAGCGTGGCCGTGGCCGTGGCGGCCGGCGTCGCGGCCCCATCGCCGGTAAACGTTACGGCTGGTGCGCTTGTGTAGCCATAACCCCCGTTGGTAATGGTCACCGCGTTAATGCTGAAACTCATGCGGGGGGTGTTGCCGCTGCCCCCCCACGGCCGCACGCGTGCCACCCCCGCCGGTCAATGTCACGGTGGGGAAGCTGCTGTAACCGGCACCCGGATTATTGAGGGTGATGGAGGTCACCGTGTCGCCGGTGAGCACCGCCGTGGCTGAAATGGGCGTGGTGGGGCTGCCGCCGCCGGTGATGTTCACCGTGGGCGCGGTGGTATAGCCGGTGCCGCTGCCGGTGTTCTTGGTACCGTTGCCCAGCTGGCCGATATTGTTCTGCCCCCAGCAGACGATCTGGCCGGTGGTGGTCAACCCGCAGGCATGCGCGGTGAACAGTTTGATCTTCTCGAAATTATACCCACCGATCACGGCGGCGGGCGTGAGGCGCGAAGCGAAATCGCCCGTACCCAAATGACCATAGGTGTTGCTACCCCAGCAATAGGCAGCGCCGGTGGCGGTGATGCCGCAGCCGCTTTGGAAACTGGATACTTCCAGCTGCGTGAACTTAAGGCCGCCGGGCTGCAGGGTAGGCGCGATCTGGCCACCGACATTGGTGCCCGAATAGGAGCCAACGCCCCAGCAATAAGTGTTACCATCGGCATTGTTAATGCCGCAACCCACCACACCCAGTTCAATATCGCGGAACTGGTAGGTGCCCACTTGCGTCGGCGCGGGCAACGGGCTGGCGTGGCTTTGCCCGCCATGGCGGTTATTGTTCGCGCCCCAGCAATAGGTGTAGCCGTCTTTGTCGGAGGCACAGACCGTGTTCGAACTGTTGCTCACGAGCTTTGCGAACTGCACGGAGGTATAGACCGGCGCCGGGGTGTAGGACGTGCTGCTGGAGTTATTGTTGCCCAGTTGGCCGTTCGATTGCGTGCCCCAGCACACCAGGTTCGAAGGCACGGCGACTTTCTCGTCGTAGGCGATGATGTCATCGAAATAGTCGGTGGCGTTCTTCGCCATGTTCAGCGTGGTGTCGAAGAAAATACGGTTGCCCGCACCGCCCGTGTCGCAATTCTCTTTATCGGCCTTCGTGGCGGTGGAGCCGTCGCAATTGCGGGCGGTGGTGTCACTGGCGCTGAGCGGCGTGGCGCCGAATTTATCGTCGCCATGGCTGAGGATCACATAGCTCATGGTGCTGGAAAGCGTGGCGGGCGATGCGCTTGTGCCGGTGTTGAGCTGGATGGCGCCCGGGGCCGGGCTCGGGTAGCCGTTGCTGGGGTTGTTGCTGGTGAGCGCGTTGGTGACGGCGTAGGTAAATTTGCTGCCCCAGCAATCGGCGCTGAAGCTGGTCGGCAGGCCCAGTGTGGCATGCGGGATTGCACCGATCAGCACGCCACTTTGCACCACCATGCCGGTCGGAACTTCGGTGGCGTAGCCGGCGGCATTGGGCGTGCCGGTGTTGGAGGCTTCGTTGCCGAACGTGCCGCTGTTGCTGCCCGCGTTCATGTAGGCGGGTTTGGGGTAGCGGCTGTTATTGGCGGCGAATTGCTGCAGGGCCGCGCGAATGGTGTTGATCTGCTCGGTGGTCTTGTCGTAGCAGCCGACCGTCTGGTAGCTGCTGAATGCCTGCACGCCGAAACCCGCCATCAACCCCACGATGACGAGGACAACAGCAAGCTCCAGAAGTGTAAACGCGTGACGGGTACGGCGCACCGGTGAAATATCCTTTTTGTCTTACTTATACCATACGCGACATGTTGCAGGATGCGACAGGAATTTATGTGAATGCATGGAAGAACGGGGCATGTTTTTGCAATCGCTCGCGGCCTTTAAGTCACGCTGCTATGGGCAATCGCTCCAGCCGGGCGGGGGTGCGCCGCCGGTGGCATCGCACGGGAAGGCGTCATATTCGGTGGAACCATCGGTGTAGTGGTACAGGCCGCACCAGCGCCCGTTGGAACATCCCGGCCCGGCATAGGCATCGCATTCCGTGCTGTCGCGATCCCAGCAGAGCGGGCCCGGCGGCGCAGGCGGCGGCGCGGCGGTGCTGGTGCCGCTTAGCGCGCTGATCGTATCGTCGAAATACACGGACGGTGCCGCATTCGCTGCCACCAGCGCCGGCCCGGCGAGGAAGTTCACGTCGTTATCGCAATTCTCGGCGCGGCGGTCGGTGGCCGTGGCGGCGCTGCAGGCGGTGCCCGCCGAGGTAAGGGTACTCTGGCTGCGGGTGCGCGCATCCAGCCGGTCCTTGCCGAGGCTTACCAGCACCACATCCGGTCGGGGCATGTAGGTCTCGCCGGTATTGTATTCGGTGATGAAGGGCTTGTCGCCATTGCCAATGGTGGTGGCGGGCGAGCTGGTCGTCAGGTCGCGGTGCACCACGTACAGGATGCGGTTACCCCACGGGTCGAACGCATCGTTCAGCGACACGCCGTAGGGGATCAGTGCACGCACCGGCACCATGCCGCGGATCAGCACGTTGCTGGTGGTCGTGCCGGTGAGGAACGGCGTATCGGCACTCACGGTCTGGCCGGTGTAGCAAGTGGCGGTGGCGGGGTTGCCGAAATTCACGTTGCTGGGCACGATCCGTTCCGAAGCGGGGCAGGGGAAACGGCTGTTATTGTAACGGGCGTATTTGATCAGCGCGATGTTCAGCTTCTGCAACTGTGCCTTCGCATTCGCCTGCATGGTCAGGTCGGCCGTTGCATTGTTGCGTTCAATGGTCGCGGCGGCCACCACGGCAAAGGCGGTGAACAGGGCGGCCACTACGATGAGGCCGTAGCCGGACTGGTGCAGGCGGCGGGCACGGATCACGGACATGGCAGGCTCGCTCCCGGCCACACGCAGGTAGCCTCGCACGGGGTGTTGGAGGTAATGAATTTCGCGCAAAGTCGCGTCGGCGCGGCGGGCACGGTGCTGCTGCCATGCACGTTGCTGGTGCATGGGGCGCACCATGTTTCGCATAGCGGGTTGCCGCCCGGGTCGGTCGGGCAGCTGGTGGTGAGAGCGACCGCCGGGTTGCGCTTCTGCACGTTGCTGCCCCAAACGATGTAATCGTCGAAGCGCGTGGCGGTCTGGCCGCCTTCGTTATAGGTCGCGTCGTAATAGGTCAGGTTGGCGCGGTCGCAGTTCTCGTCCTCAATGTAGGTGATCGTGCTGCAATCGGTGTTGGTCGTGTCGTAGAGCCCGAATGCACCACGCACGTTCTTGCCGTGGCTGAACACCACGAACGTTGCGTTCGCCGCGCTCGTGCCGTCGGGCAGTGTGGTCAGCGGGTAGTTGTTCGCCAGCGTGCCACCCCGCACGATGATCGTGCCGTTGCCGCTGTAATAACTGTTCATGCCATTCAGCGTGGTGCCGATATGGATGCCGCTGACCGCATAGGTGAATTTGCTGTTCCAGGCATCGCTGATGTAGGTGTCGCTTAACCCCAGCGTGCGGGTGGGAACCGTGCCGATGTAGCTGGTGTTCGCGGCGGTGGCCACTACACCGTTGCCGGTGGTGCAGCCTGCGCCCGCCGTGCCGCTGCGCTGCTCGAAACCGAAGCTGGCTGAATCCGGCGTGAGGCCGGGTGCGGCCGGGCAGGGAAGGTAGCCATTGCGATCGGCATAATTCTCAAGTGCCTGCTTGATGACCTGCAGTTTTTCCTGCGTGCTGATGCGGTCAGAACCGCTCATGGCGTTGCGGCCAATATCCACGCCGAACACCACCACCACCGAAATGATGGCGAGCACAACGGAAAGCTCCAGCAAGCTGAAGCCCGTGCGCATGCTGCGTTCTACAATGCGTTCTTCGAGCGCCATTTTACAATATCATCAAAAAAGTTACCGGGAGTCGCGCCATTGTTATAGCGGCTATCGTAGAAAATATTCGCGTTCGGGGTGAATGGGCCGCCGCCATTGGAATAGGTCATGGTGGTGTCGTTCAGGCGGCAGTTCACGCGGTCGATCTGGTAATGCGGGTTGGCCACCTTGCAGTTGGCAACGATCACGCCGTTGGTGTTCATGGCCCCGCGTTTATCGGCGCCATTGCTGAATACGAAATACGCTGCCGTGCCACGGTTCTGGCACAGGTTGCCGGCGCTGCCGCAGGTGGTGTCGATCTTGCCGGAGCGCACAGCGATGCCGTCGACCGAATCGCGATGCTCATACTGCCCTGCGGCGGTGCCGGCGGTCACCAGATTGGCACCGACGATGTAATTGAGTTTGTTGCCGTACGCATCCAGCGCGAAGCTAGGCGGCAGCCCAAGGTCGCGCACCGGCACATCGCCGAAATAGAGGGTGGTGGTGGCCATGGTGGGGGCGCTGCAGGCGGTGGTGTAGCCGGCGCAGTCATTGGCCCCGGCATCGCGGAATTCTTTGCCGTAGCAGACGGAGGCGGGCGTGAGCGCGCGGTTGGCCGGGCATGGCAGGCGGCCATAGGTTTTGCGGTAGCGCATCAGCGCGTCGTCGATCTTCGTTAGCTTCTCGGTGGTTGCCTGATAGGCCGTGCGGCCCATGAACGTGGCCGACATTTCAAGCCCCGCCACGGCCACCACGCTGATGATCACGATCACCACGCTGAGTTCGACAAGGCTAAAGCCCTGAACCTTCCGTGGAATGACTGCTGAGGAGTGACGGGTAAGCGCGCGCATACCGCCAGTATAGCCGCAAACGCTTAATAGTCTGTTAAACCCAGCATTTGAGGCATATATGCGCCGAGTTCATGCGCGGGTGCGGCCTTTCTGCACCGCGGGCGCTAAGCCCTAGAAAAACTTTGATTTGCCCGGCCGCCTGCGTTACGCGAATGAGGCGCGCCGGTTTCGGCGGCATGGGGGGTTAGCTCAGCGGTTAGAGCAGGGCGCTCATAACGCCTTGGTCGCCGGTTCAAATCCGGCACCCCCTACCATTCCAAGCATAAAACCACCCGGTGGGTGGTTTTTGCGCTGGAATGATGGGAGGCTTGGCGCGCACGGGAGCGCTGCGCGCGACCACAGCGCGGTATAGCCGGACATGCCAGAATCAACCCCAGAATCAACCACCCGGTGGGTGGTTTTTGCGCCGGAATCATGGGAGGCTTGGCGCGCATGGGAGCGCTGCGCGCGACTGCGATTAAATGCTGGGTTCGTTTAGTTGAACCACTGCGATTTATCGACCGGATCGAGCGAGAAGCGGCAATAGGTGAAGCCTTCGTTCCATGCCGTTTTATACAGCTCGTTATCGGCCATTTCCGGGCGTTTCTTGAAGCCATAAGCCATTTTGGCGACCATGCCGCCCTGTGCCGAAAGACCCGAATCGCAGCCATCTTCCCAACCGAGCTTGTATTCCGGCGGGCCAGCGGGATCGACCAGGTACAGCGACACCGGGCGGCAGCCGCCGAGGCTGGTTGCCAGCAGTAAGCCCAGAAGAAGGGTTTTGCGTGATTTCATGCAGGCATCATAGCATGAAATGCCCGGAATCCATTATGAAGATTGCGTGACAGCGCGCCGCGCAATCGCCTGCGCTACTGGCGGGGCGTGGTGCCCAGTCGCTGTTTCACCCGGTGTAGCTGGTGCTGCATTTCATTGGCATGAATGCCATCGCGCTTCATCAGCATCTGGATGATGGGTTCGGCGAACAACTCGTCCAGTGACGGTTCTTTGGATGCATTGGCCCACGATTCCTGCATCGGATCCTCCCTGTGCTAAGCGTTTGTTTCTTATCATTTCAGAATAAGAAGTATGCGGCAAGGCAGCTAAAAATGCCATCCTCACGGCGCGCGGGCGCATCAAGGCAGAATCAATCGTTGATGTTTTTTATACGCGTGCCGAGAGATATATAGCGGTTTTGCATATACCACGAATGGCGGCGCTGAGCAAGCCATATGCAGGGGCCTGTTCCGCGTCGTGGGCAAGGCCGGTATCGTGGTGTTCCATTTCCTCGTCGCGGAATTGCTGAATGGTGTCGCGAAGCCCCGCGGCGGCGATCTCGGGGCTGTCCAGCTGGCTGTCGTAATGCTCGGTGATGACCGATTCCACTGCGACCGTGCAGGCCATGGCCGCTTTGGGCCCAAGCAACGCGCTGCCCGCGCCCAGCATGAACCCGCCGACATGCCACAGCGGCATGAGTGCGGTGGGGCGCACGCGCTGCTGCGGCAGCACGCGGTTGAACGCGTCGAGATGCACCTGCTCCTGTGCGGCCATGTGGCGCAGTTCGGGGCCAATAGGCGAGCGGCCCAGCACCGCCAGCTGCCCGGCATAAATGCGCTTCGCGCCGTATTCGCCCGCATGGTTCACGCGCAGCATCTGCGCAAGGCTGGGGCGGCTGACGGCCGCATCGCCCGGCAGGTGGCGGCGATGGTTGGTGGGGTGGGTCATGCGATCACTCCTGCACGGCGATATAAGGCAAAAACCAGCGCCGCCAAGCCCCACGCATAGAGCATGTTCCAGCTGGCCATGGAAAGCCCGGCGAAGCTCGCCATCGCATCGGTGCAGGACACTTTGGGTGCGTTGAGGATCTGGTTGCGCAGGTCGTCGATGCTGCCGGTGGCCCCGGCATCGGCCACGCAGCCGCCGCTGTAGGCGATCCAGCCGCGTTCAATGCCGGTGTGGTACGCGCCGAGCGCGCCGGTGGTGAGCAGCGCCACCACACCCACCGCCACGAGCAGTGCGCGCGCACGCGGCAGGCGCCACAGCAGCAGCCCCGCCGCGATGGCGACCAGATAGGGGTAGCGTTGCAGCAGGCAGAAATGGCAGGGCGGCAGCGCGAAGAAATATTGCGCCACCAGCGCCACCGCTAGCGGCGCGGCACTGCCAAGCACCAGCAACGGGGCCGGGCGAACAAGGCGTGACAGGCTGGGGGGCAGGGCGGGCATGCGGCAGCTATAGCATGTGCAGGGCAGTTGACCAAACCGAAATCGACTCTATAGTGCCGCCACGTTTTGAGTGCCCCTGTGGTGGAATTGGTAGACGCGCTAGACTCAAAATCTTGTATCCGCAAGGGTGTGTCGGTTCGAGTCCGACCGGGGGCACCATTTATTTATCCGGCAAACTCTGGGTTGCTCCAAAAACCCTTTAAAAACGCCGCTTTTTCTGGTATATTTCTCTGGTACGCTCTGGGTAACTCTAGCGACATCCAAGTCGTTTAGGGGCATCTATGGGG